>CASEEU010000001.1 GCA_949287075.1 uncultured Eubacteriales bacterium
AGCACATTCTCCAGAAAGCATGATACAACTTGTCATATCATATACAGCATTTGCAACGTCACTAACTTCTGCTCTTGTTGGTCTTGGATTAGAAGTCATTGATTCTAGCATTTGTGTAGCTGTTACTACTGGTTTACCAACTTGGTTACATCTCTTAATAAAGTGTTTTTGAACAATTGGAACTTGTTCCATTGGTATTTCAACACCCATATCTCCACGAGCTACCATGATACCATCTGATATTGCTAAAATTTCTTCAAAATTATCAATACCTTCTTGGCTTTCAATTTTTGATATAATTTTAATGTGTTCTCCACCATTTGCTTTTAATAAATCTTTGATTTCTTGAACATCTGATGCTCTTCTTACAAATGAAGCAGCTATGAAATCAAATCCTGCTTTAATTCCATTTGTAATATCATCAATATCTTTTTGTGCTAAAGCTGGTAAGTTTAATTTTAATCCAGGCACATTCATTGTTTTTCTGCTTCCTAATCTTGCTGTATTTAATGCTTTACATTTAATATCTTTTCCAACAACTTCTACAACTTCAAACTCTAAAGCTCCATCATCAACTAAGATTTTAGCTCCTGGTTTTACATCTTGATATAAGTTTTTGTAAGTAATTGTTGTTTTTGTTTCATTTCCAATAATATCATCATAAACAAATGTAAATTCTTGTCCTTCATTTATTGTTACTTTTTCATCTCCAGACTCTAATTTTCCTGTTCTGATTTCAGGTCCTTTTGTGTCTAATAATAAAGCAACTGGTTTATTTAGTTTTTCTCTTACTTTTTTTATTGTTGCTATTTTGTCTGCATTTTCTTCATATCCTCCATGTGAAAAGTTAATTCTAGCTACATTTAGTCCTGCTTTAACTAAATTTGTAAACATTTCTTCACTTTCACTTGCTGGTCCTATTGTACCAATGATGTTTGTTTTTCTTAAAACTTCTTTCATTTTCTTATTCCTCCCTTATTTCTTAAAAACCAGAGCTTATTATATCATACTATAAGAACGATTTTCAACATTTTTTTATTATTTTTTGCACAATCTTAAAAAAATATTCTAATATATTTTTATCATTGCGTGTAATATTTTATCATCTTCACTTTTTATAGCTACTATATTTTCACCATTTTCTTTAGCATATTTACATTTTGCAGTTTCTCCTAATTTTATCTGATTTTTATATTGTATTCTAACATGGTTAAATGGTCTTTTATTATATTCCTCTTCTGGTAAAGCTTCATATGCCAGATATAAATAGTATAAGTTATGCATATGGCCAATGACATCAATATCTCTTCTTCTAGTTGTATATGTCATTTCACTTATATATTCTTTTGGTTCTTTTATTTTTTTTATTTTTTCTTCTTTAAAAACACATTTTCCTATTTCAGATTGGTATCTATCTGCCATTTCTGGTTCCACTCTTGCTATTTTTTCTGTTTTACTATCTACTAATAACCATTTTGAAGTTGCAATTGCACATAAATTATTTTTTTCGTCATAAACTTCAAAATCACGAAAAGCATAAAATTTTTCTATGCCTCTAGACCATGTATGAATATCTAATACTTGTCCATATTTTGGTCTTTTCAATACTTCTAGCTCCCAATCTAGTAACAGCCAATTCAAATGTGTTTCCTCTGTTGTATTAATACCAATTCCCACACTGTCAGAATGATATGCTGCAATGTCTTCTAAATATTCTAAAATAGCAATATTACTTACCTCATCTTTTGCCCATACATCTTTTAATCCTATTTTAAATTTTTCTTTGTATATCATGTTTTCCTCCTTGTAGCAGGGTTGCTTGTTATTTTAGCAACTTCTATAAATATATTTTAAAAAATTACAAAAAGTTGCCAAAATAACCTGTCCCCTTTGGCAACTTCAATCTCTGCTATTTCTAATATCCTGGTTTTTCTAATAATTTAAACATATTCTTTTTGTATTCTTCTACACCTGGTTGATTAAATGGATTAACACCTAATATATTTCCAGACATAGCACATGCTTTTTCAAAGAAATAAATTAGTTCTCCTATATTTTCTTCATCTAGTTTTTCCATTTCTATGACAATATTAGGAACATCTCCTGATACATGTGCTTTTATTGTTCCTTCCATAGCTTTTTTATTAACATAATCTAACCCTTTTCCTGCTAAATAATTTAATCCATCTAAATTATCATCATCTGGATGAATTGTGATGTCTGAATTTGGTGTTTTGATACTGATAACTGTTTCGAATAAGTTTCTTCTTCCTTCTTGAATATATTGTCCCATAGAATGCAAGTCTGTTGTAAAATCAACACCCGCTGGAAAAATTCCTTTTTGCTCTTTTCCTTCACTTTCTCCATATAATTGTTTCCACCATTCTGTAAAATAATGCATTTTAGGTTCATAATTCACTAATATTTCTGTGTTTTTATATAATTTATATAAGATATTTCTTACTACCGCATATTTATAACATTCATTATATTTTAGATTTGGATCATCATATCTGTCCTGTGCTGTTTTTGCTCCCATCATTAATTTATCAATATCAATTCCTGCTACTGCAATTGGTAATAATCCGACAGCTGTTAATACAGAATATCTACCACCTATATTATCAGGAACAACAAATTGTTCATACCCTTCATTTTGTGCCAATGTTTTTAATGCTCCTTTTACTTTATCTGTTGTTGCATATATTCTACTTCTTGCCTCATCAATTCCATATTTATTTTCTAAGATTTCTCTAAAGATTCTAAAAGCAACAGCTGGTTCTGTTGTTGTTCCAGATTTTGATATAACATTTACTGAAAAATCTTTATCTCCTATATATTCAATTAATTCATTGATATAATTTGGACTTAAATTGTTTCCAACATATAACACCTGTGGATATTTTCTTTGCTTATTTGGTAACATATTATAAAACGAACTTGTCAATGCCTCTATAACAGCTCTTGCTCCTAAGTAAGAACCTCCAATTCCAATAACAACTAATATATCAGATTCTTTCTTTATCTTTTGGGCTGCTTTTTTGATTCTTGCAAATTCTTCTTTATCGTAATTTGTTGGTAATTCTAACCATCCCACAAAATCTTTTTCATCATTTGCTCTTCTGTGCAAATCTTTATGTATATTTTCTACTTGTTCTTTGTATGTTAAAATTGTTTTTTGTGTAATTCCTGTATGTTTTAAATTTAAGCTAATATTTGCCATATGCATACCTCTTTTCTTCTAAATTTCTATCGCCATTATATATATATATGTAAAAAAATTCAAGCATTTGCTTGAATTTTTGATTTTATTTCATGATTTCATCCATTATTTTTGCTAGATATTTCATACTTGTTAAACATTGTTCTAATGTATTTCCGGTAGCTCCAACCTCTATAATATTAGCATATTTTCCTGTATGTTGATTATATCTAGAAGTTGTTAGCATGATTGGTTTAAATAGTCCTGGATATAATTCTTCTGCTTTTTCTTGCACTTTAATAGCAAATTTTAAATTTTGATTCCAATTTGGATGCCATAATCCTCCTGCATTTGTTCCGAATGACAAACATAATTTGAGCTGCTTCTTCATCTCCAATTTTAACTGTTGGCGCATAATCACTTCTACTTCCTATCGCATCTCTATGCAAGTCAATAATAATATCTGATGGATTTGTTTGTAATAAGCTTTCAACTGTTTTTAAAGAATTGGTATAAGATCCATTATAAGATGGATAATCATGATAACTGGTATCATGAATGACATTATATCCATATTGCTGTAATTGTGTGGTAAGTTCTGTCCCTACTCTTGTGACTGTGAAGTTTAAATCTGTTGTTCTAAAATTTCCTGTTGGTGTATAGGGATACAATTCACTTGATGTATAACTTTCACAGCTATGTGTATGAAATATCATAATATTTTTATTTTCAATCGTAATATCTGGTGTTAACATTTCTTGTGTTAATTCATAATCTGTTTGATTTCTTATTTTAACATTTCCATATTGTGCATTATAATTTTCTGCTACTGGATTATTGGTAATAACCTCTGTTCCTACATCTGTTATTGCTAATTCTACTTCTTCCGTCTCATCAATTTGCTCTGTATTTTCCCCTTTTGTTTCTGATACCTCCTCCATATTTTGAATTTTCTCTATAGAACTAATTTGTGTTTCTAACATAGATTTTAATACATCATTTTCACTTAATTTTTGCTTTTCATTTTCTTTATTATGATTAATAGATGCTACAACTGGAAGTGTAGCATCTAAACAGGATAATAAGCTATGACTAGATAATTGATTGGTTACATTTTCTACTTTTTGTGTTACTTGTTCTGTATTTTTCTTTGTTTTAGAAAAATAATTGCTAATACTAAATATTAATAAAATCAATACAAATATACATATAATATATTTTACAATATCCTTTAATCTTAATACTGTTACATTAAACATATACTTTTTCTCCTTTGTCCAAATTCCTATATATATGTATATGCAAAAGTTTTAAGAATATTATTAAAATTTATATATTTAAGAAATATATAGAAATATTTAAATATGTTGCAAAAAGTAGCCATAATACATATGGAATCAATAAAATACTTGATAGTTTGTCTTGTTTATAAAACTGATATGTCATAACAATTACTAACACATCTAAAATGATAATCCATAAGACAGATAGTAATCTAAGTCTAAATACAAAAAATATGAATGTCCATAAATAATTAAAAAGTAATTGAATAAAATATAATTGTTTCGTTTCTTTAGATACTTCTCCTTTTTCTTTTAAAAGCATATAGGATATTCCAATTAACAAATAAATAATTGTCCATGCAATTGGAAATACAATTTCTGGTGGAGATAATACTGGTTTTACTAAATCATTATAGTCCATGGAACCCGATGTTAGGATTCCAACAATTCCTCCAATGATTAATGGTAACAAAGCATGAAATATATTTTCTATCTTTTGATTGTTTTTTATACGAAATCCCTCCCTTCTTAATAAAGGGTATTTTCAAAAAGCAAAATTTATGATATAATAGTAGTTGAATTTTGTAACTAATAATCTTTGTATGATAGAAAAGGATGGAGGATTTCTATGTTTAAATTACGGAGATTAGCCAAATTAGTCAAAAAGTATGTTTATCTTTTTCAATATCAACCAGAAGAATTCAGAGATAATATTGATTTTTATATAGAAGATTCAAAAGAACAAATCATCTATGCAACTTCATATATTTCGTCTACTCAAAACAAGTTAGATGAATTATATAAAGTCAATATGCGGTTATCTTCACTTAATTCTATTTTTGTGTTGAAACCTTTTACTTTTGTCACTATCAAATTATTAAAAAAATGGATAGATGTCAAAAATAAAAACATATTGGCATGTAAGAAGTACAAAAAATATTTTGAAAATCTTTCTGAGCAAATTGAAATGATGAAATACTTGTGTGATTTGTAATAAATTGCACCTGACTATGAAGGAAGCCCGGAAGAGCGTGCGCTCTTCCGGGCTTTCTTTTTAAGAAAAAAGAAAAACTTCCAATAAATTTCTAAATTCGGTTATTTCGTCCATCAATTCGTCTGGTATGCATTCATAACACTTTCTTTCATCATAGATTTCACAACTTATATATGTATATAAGATAGCCATTCCGATGGATTTATGTAGTCTTGTGTCCAATTTTAGATATGGACATGCCGGAATATATTCCGATATATATTCCATTTCCAAATTTTCAGTGTCAACTGCTTGTAAAACTTGGAACAGGTCTTCATATACTTCGTACCCCTTTTCCTTATGTTCGTACAGAAAAGGTCCTAAATTCATCTCCAACCGTTCCTTTTCCTCCACAATTTTTTCCCATTGTTCCTTTTTTTCTTTTTTCATGTTCTAAGCTCCTTTCTACTCGCAATACAGCTTTTCTGCTTAGGTTTATACCTATAAGACTTAATAATTATACTACAAATTCACATAATTTACAACTACTATACATAGGTACTTTAGGTTGAGCAGGAACTTAATGAATATTTTATTCCTCTTTTACTAGTACATTCTCATTTCCAATAATCCATCTAAAAATATTCAAGATTTCTTCTGTTACATACATCTGTCCACAACTTTTGTTCTCATTATCTACTTGAACAAAAACAGGCATGTTATTTTTATCTCCGTTGAAGTATTTTATAGCACCTCTTAATTTCTTCTTTTCTTCTTCATCAGCATTGGTAATATTTAGTATCAAAACCTTATGTTTTTGTTCTCCAAAATCTTTGATATCATTAGCAACAATTTTTGTGGCATCATCTTCACGAATACTTAACCTTCCTTCCACCAATACGATATTTTCTTCTGTTAGGCTTGAACCTGCTTTCATATAGGCATTTTCAAATACTATCACTTCTGCTTGACCATATAAATCTTCGATGGTAACAAATGCCATGATCTTGTTATTCTTCGTATATTTCTTTTTGATAGAAGTAATAATTCCTGCATATTTGACATGGTCTCCATCAGAAAATCTTGGCTTTTCTAGGTTTAGTTCTCCAACATCATATTGCATTGATGAGTTTTGTTCATCGATTTCCTTCATTTGCATGGTGTTGATATTGGTTTGTCTTTCAATTTGATTTCTTAATTTTTCCAATGGATGTCCTGATATATAGATACCTAACATTTCCTTTTCTATTGATAGCAAATCTCTTTCTGACATTTCTTCATATTCTTCAAATACATATTTCTTTTCATTCATTTCTTTTTTATCTTCTTCAGATCCCAAATCAAACATAGAAACTTGTCCTGAAAAGCCTTTTTTCTTACTACTTTGAATGGTATCTACAATGTTTTCAAAAGAAGCCAGTAATGTACTTCTGGTTTGCTCAAAATTATCAAACACTCCTGCTTTTATTAAACTTTCAATACATTTTTTGTTAACAGCATCATCTGCAATTCTTTCACAAAAATCTGTAAACCCTTTGTAATCCCCATGTTCATTTCTTTCTCGAACAATGTTATCTACTGGTACAGTTCCTACATTTTTGATACTACCTAAACCAAATCGAATTTTTCCATCTTCAACTGTAAATTTGGTATTACTTTTATTGATTTCTGGTTTCAAAATTTCGATTCCTAAATTTTTACATTCATCAATATATTGTGGAACTTTATCTAGATTTCCTAAATAACTATTCAAGGTTGCTGCCATAAATTCTGCTGGATAATATGCTTTTAAATATGCTGTCCTATATGCAACAACTGCATAACAAGCAGCATGTGATTTATTAAATGCATATTTTGCAAATTCTGCCATTTCATCAAAGATTTTATTTGCTGATTCTGCGTCAATTCCATTTCTTACACATCCTGGCACAATGACATTTCCATTTTCATCTACTTGTCCATTAATAAAAACTTCTCTTTCTTTTGCCATGACATCTAGCTTTTTCTTTCCCATGGCTCTTCTTACTAAGTCAGCTCTTCCTAAAGAATACCCTGCTAAATTACGAACAATTTGCATAACTTGTTCTTGATATACCATACAACCATATGTGACATTTAAGATTGGCTCTAAGCTTGGATGTGTATATTCATTATGTCCAGGATTCTGTTTTCCTTTAATATATCTTGGAATTTGATCCATTGGTCCTGGTCTGTATAAAGAAACTCCGGCTATTAAATCTTCTAGGCAGTCTGGTTTTAATTCTTTCATGAAGTTGGTCATTCCTTGTGACTCAAATTGGAAAATACCACAAGATTTTCCCTCTTGCCATAATTTATATACCTTAGGGTCTGCCATCTCTTTATCAAATTCGACTTTAATCCCTCTATCTTTTTCCACCATTTCAATGGTATCTTGAATAACGGTTAGTGTTCTTAATCCCAAGAAGTCCATTTTTAATAATCCTAGCTCTTCCAATGTTGTCATGATATATTGGGTAGAAATTTGTCCATCACGAACATACAAAGGAACATAGGTATCTACTGGATCTTTTGTAATAACCACTCCACATGCATGAGTAGATGCCTGTCTTGGCATTCCTTCTAGTCCCATGGCAATATCTAATAAATTTTTCACTTGTGGTTCATTTTCATATTTTTCTCGTAATTCTATATTTTGTTCTAAGGCTTTTTTGATGGTGATATGTAATTCGTTTGGTATCATTTTTGCTAATGTATCTGCTTCTGCATAAGGAACATCTAACACTCTTGCTACATCTCGAATAACCATTCTTGCAGACATGGTTCCAAAAGTAATAATCTGTGAAACATGGTCATGTCCATATTTTTCAGATACATAATCAATCACTTCTTGTCTATGTGCATCACTAAAGTCAACATCAAAATCAGGCATACTAATTCTTTCTGGATTTAAAAATCTTTCAAATAGTAAATCATATTTCATTGGGTCAATATCTGTAATTTCAATGGCATACGCAATGATAGAACCTGCCCCTGAACCTCTTCCTGGTCCTACGGAAATGTTATGGGTTTTGGCATAATGAATAAAATCCCATACGATTAGGAAATAGTCCACATATCCCATCTTTTTGATAACACCAATTTCATATTCTGCTCTATCTAAAATTTCTTTGCTTGGATTTTCTCCATATCTTTTTTTAATACCATCATCACAAAGCTTTTTGAAATAATCATAATGTGTTGGATATTCTGGTGGTACATCATAGTTGGGTAATATGGTATGCCCAAATTCAAATTCTACATTACATTTATCTGCAATTTTTACCGTATTTTCTATAGCATCTGGAAATGCACTAAAATATTCTGACATTTCCTCTGGAGATTTGACATATAGCTCATCTGTATCAAATCGCATTCTGTCAGGGTCACTCATTCGTTTTCCTGTTTGAATACATAATAAAACTTCATGATTATATGCATCTTCTCTTTTTAAGTAGTGGGCATCATTTGTAGCAACTAGCGGTATTTCTAATTTTCTTGCTAGTTTTACTAATTTTTGATTAGCCAATACTTGTTCTTTAATTCCATTATTTTGAATTTCTATATAATAATCTTCCCCAAAAACTCTTTTATGCCATAAAGCAACTTCTTCTGCTTTTTCCTCTTGTCCATTTAATAAAGCTTGGTTAACAGCACCTGCCAAACAAGCACTTAAACAAATTAAACCTTCATGATATTTCTCTAATACTTCTAAATCAATACGTGGTTTATAGTAGTAGCCATCCACAAATCCAATAGAAACCAATTTACTTAAATTTTTATATCCTTGATTATCTTTAGCTAATAAAATCAAATGATAATAATGGTTATCAATATTTGGTTCTTTATCAAATCTGCTTCTAGGTGCTACATATACTTCACAACCAATGATAGGTTTTATGCCTTCTTTTTTACATGCTTTATAAAAGTCAATGGCTCCATACATAACACCATGGTCTGTGATTGCCATTGCCTTCATTCCTAATTCTTTGGTTCTTACTGGTAAGTCTTTTATTCTATTTGCTCCATCTAATAAACTGAATTCGCTATGTATATGTAAATGCACAAAATCTGACATATTGTTTCCTCTTTTCATATATTACATTTTTCTTTTGCATTATATCATAATTTTTGCAAATGTCCAATTAGAAACGTTCCTGTTTGGGACATTTTTATGTATCACATTGGACAACTATCTTAAAAATATTACCATTTATCGCAAAAGTCCAAAAATCACTAGAAAACGCTGTCCTATATGGTATAATAAATAAAAGGGGGAAAATCTATGGAAATTAAAATAACGACAAATATATCTAATGAATTTAAAGAAGCTTCTATTATCATAAATGCACCAGAATTATCTGATGAAATACAAACTGTCATTAACTATATTTCTAATATTAATACCATTCCCCATCAGATTATGGCAAGTGAAAATAATGAAATTTATTTTATTGATTTAAATAAAGTAATTTGTTTTTTTAGTAAAGATAAATATAACTATGCAAGAACGCAAAACGGAACTTATAAAATAAAATATAAATTATATGAATTAGAAGAATTGTTAAAACAAAAGGATTTTATAAGAATTTCGAATTCTTGTATTATTAATATACAACAAGTATCATGTTTTGACACCAGTATACTTGGTACCATTTTAGTAAAACTAAAAGACAATACCCAAGAAACCGTTTCTAAAAGAAATGTTTCACG
>CASEEU010000002.1 GCA_949287075.1 uncultured Eubacteriales bacterium
AGAATTATCTTATTCATCAGAGATGAGTGATTTAGCATATAGAAAATGGAATCCAAATGCTTATCACACAAATAGTAAAGGTAATCTAGTTATAGATAGAAAATTAAATGTTGGTTCAGATGTTCCTAAATCAATAAATAGAAATATAAAAGTACCAACGCAAAAATATAAGAAAAAATATTGTTATAGTATTTAATTAGTCCTATTGTAGAATAGGTCTTTTTTTATTTTAAATTTTAGCAGAGGAGGTACAAATATGGCTGATATGAGAGAAACTTATACTTTAATGTTTACAGACTATCCAGACATTGTTAATCTCGACCAAATGAGAAAAATGTTAGGTGGAATTAGTAACACTCTTGCATATCGTATGTTAAGAGAAAAGAAAATAAAAAGTAAAAAAGTTGGCAGAGAATATAAAATTCCTAAAGTTAATGTTATCAAATATATGATGACAGAACAGTAGGAATTTTTTAGTTATCATGGTATAATACAAAAAATATCAATGATAAGTTAAATCTAAACTGTTACAACGGAAAGGAGTAAAATGATAACAGGTAGCTTACAAAAAAAGAAAGGTCTTTATTATGCTGTTTTGAATTTATATGATGACTATGGAAAAAGAAAACCAAAATGGATTCCTACAGGTTATACAATAAAAGGAAACAAGAAAAAGGCTGAAGAAAAATTAGAACAATTTAAAATTGAATACGAACAAAAATCAAAAATACAATTAAGAGATCCCAATATATATGATAAATACAAAAATATTTTGTTTTGTGATTATATGTTAGAATGGCTAGAAAAACAAAAAGGAAAAGTCGAACAAACAACCTATATCGGTTATGAGCAAGTTATTAAAGGTAGATTATACAAATACTTTAAAGCCAAGAAAATTAAATTAGTTGATTTAAAACCTAAACACATTCAAGACTTTTTCGATTTACTGTTTAGTGAAGGGCTTTCAGGAAATACTATAAAACATTATAGAGCAAATATTAGTAAAGCTTTAAAAAGTGCTGTGATTACTGAAATTATTGATAGTAACCCAGCTACTAAACTAGAACCTATAAAAGTAAAAGAATATACTGCAGATTATTATACACAAGATGAATTATTAAATTTAATGGAAATAATCGAAACTACACCTATTGAATTACCAGTAATTATTGCAGGAGTATATGGTCTAAGGCGTGAAGAAGTTATAGGTATAAAATGGAATGCTATTGACTTTAAAGATAAAACTTTAACAATTAGACATACTGTCGGCAGAGGAAAAATTGATGGTATTACACAATTTATATTCAAAGAGAGAACCAAAAGTGATGCTGGTTATAGAACTTTACCTTTATTTGATTTTATTGCCGATTTATTAAGAAAATATAAAAATAAATATGAAGAAAATAAAAAGTTTTATGGAAATACTTATTGTAATGATTATAAAGATTATATCTGTTTAATGGAAAATGGAGAACTGATGAAACCAGGATATGTAACTCAAACTTTTAGTAAAATATTAGATAATAATCATTTACGACATATTAGATTACACGATTTAAGGCATAGTTGTGGAACTTTGCTAGTAAGAAATGGTGTACCACTAAAAGATATACAAATATGGCTAGGTCATTCAAATTTTCAAACTACATTAAGATATGCTCATGCAGATGTAGAAAATAAAAAAATTTCTGCAAATGTGATTGAAAACAAATTAGCACTAGATACAAAAAAAGAACAAATTACCGAAATCGCACTTTAGGTAACTTGTTTTAAAAGATACATTTCTAACTTAAAAAAATTCTAATTTTGGAAAAGTGTTAGAATTTTTGTTAGAACTTTAACTATTTTCAAAATTAAAACACCAAGTTTGAATCTTCCGAAACACTTGGTATTCTAATGGTGCAGATGGCCGGAATCGAACCGGCACGAGGTTTAACCCTCGCAGGATTTTAAGTCCTGTGCGTCTACCAGTTCCGCCACATCTGCATATTCGAACTGGTTTTATCTTGACGACAATAATTATTATAATAGTTGTTCTTTTTTTTGTCAATAGATTTTCATATATTTTTTTAAATTTTACAAAATTTTTAAGAAGCCTGTACGAATTAGGCTTCTTATGGGTTAATTTTAATTATCATCTGTTCCTGTTCCTTCAAAAGGTATGAATTTATTTACGACACTTTCTGTTGATACATCATCTGCTCTAAACATCATAAATGATGTATTTATTTTATTTTCAACTAATTGTTCTACTTCTTCTTGTGTTGCATGTTCTGCTAAAACTAATTCACTAACTAAAATTTGTTTTGCATTATTTAACATTTTTTTCTCGCCTGTTGAAAGTCCTTTTTCTTTTTGTTTAAAGCTTAAGTTTCTTACAACATCAGCTATTTCATAAATATCTCCGCTCTTCATTTTTTCCATATTATCTCTATAGCGTTTATTCCAATTTTTATCCATAGCTGTTTCATCTTGTTCTAAAATTCCAAATACTTTATCTGCTGATTCTTTGTTAATTATATTTCTAACCCCAACTTCTTCTGCTTTTGCAGTTGGTATCATTACTTTAACCTCACCTGGCATTTTTAAAATATAATAAGACTGTTTTTGTCCTAAAATATCTTTTTCTTCTATTGCATCTATTGTTCCTGCCCCGTGCATTGGGTATACGATTTTGTCTCCTACATTGAACATGTAAGTCACTCCTTTCAGCATTTTAATTTATTTGGCAGAAAAAATATAATAAAGTTATGTCAATACCTTTTAATAACTTTATTGGATTTTTTAACCATTTCTATTATACACCAAAAAACGGTAAAAGTCAAAGCCATTACCGTTAATTTTTATTACTATTTTCTTTGTAAGTCCCTCGTCTCTAAGCATAGATTTTTTTACATATTTTTAATCATTATTTACTCGTTGAACCAAATCCTCCTACTCTTTCTCCTTCTGCTACATCATCATCTGTTACTAAATATTTTTGGAAAATTGCTTGTCCAATTGCCTCACCTTTTTTTATAACTACATCTTCGTCTTTTATGTTATAAAAAGCAAACATGAAATGTCCATCATTATCTGGATTTCCATAATAGTCTTTATCAATTACACCTACACTATTTGCCATAATTAATCCTTTCTTTTTTGGATTAGAACTACGATTATATAATAACAATACTTCATCATCTTGCATATATGCTTTTAATCCTGTTTTTACTAGTGTTGGGTTTGTTCCTTTTTTAAAACTTGGAATGACTGTATCTTCTGCTGCTTCTATATCATATCCTGCACTATATTTTGTTTTTCTAATTGGAAGATTGATTTGTTTATCTTCAAATCCTTTTGCAATTTCAAATCCTCTCTTTTTTTCCATTTTTTAGTCCTCCTTCTATTTTATACTTTTATCGCTTGTATTTTTTCATAATATCTTTTAATTGTCAAGTGCCAAATAGAAACATCCACAATTACCCAAAATAGGCAAAACAAAACAGACTACGATTTTGTAGTCTGTTATTTATCTTTATCCTCTTGATTCTACTATCAATTTAATTCCTGTTCTGTCCTCTCCTTCTACTTCTACCTCTGCAAATGCAGGTATACATACTAAGTCTACACCAGCTGGTGCTACAAAGCCTCTTGCTATTGCAACAGCTTTTACCGCTTGATTTAATGCTCCCGCTCCGATTGCTTGCATTTCTGCTCTGTTTGATTCTTTTACTAATCCAGCAATTGCTCCTGCTACTGAATTAGGATTTGATTTTGATGAAATTTTTAAAACTTCCATTTTCTTTTGCCTCCTATAATTTTTATTTTTTTGTTGCAACTTTTACAGTTTGTATTTTACA
>CASEEU010000003.1 GCA_949287075.1 uncultured Eubacteriales bacterium
CAATCAATTTTTGTTCTTTATCACTACTCATTTTGGTAAGTGGTAATCTAGGAATTCCAAAATTAAAGCCAATATGATTTAAAGCAGCTTTAACAGGAATAGGGTTAACTTCTGAGAACAAAGCTCTTACTAAAGGTAAAGCATCTAATTGCATTTTTGTCGCTTTTTCAATATTACCATCAAAAAAGTTTTGAACCATATCATGTGTATATTGTGGTTTTACATTTGATAAAACAGAGATGACACCAAGACCACCTAATGATAAAACTGGCAATATTTGATCATCATTTCCTGAATAAATATGTAAATTATCTCCACATAGATGTGCAATTTCAGCTACTTGAGATAAATTACCACTTGCTTCTTTGATAGCAACAATGTTATCAATTTTAGATAATTCTAAACAAGTTTCTGGTAAAATATTGACACCTGTTCTACTTGATACACTATATACAATGATTGGTAAAGATACATTTTCAGCAATTACTTTATAATGTTCAATTAATCCTTTTTGTGTACATTTATTATAATAAGGTGTAACAATTAAAAGTCCATCAACACCTAAAGCTTCTGCCTTTTTAGAATTCTCAATAACTTTCATCGTGTTATTGCCACCAGTACCTGCGATAATTGGTACTCTTCCGTTAGCAGTTTTGACAGCACAAGAAATCGTAGCATCTTTTTCTTCTTCTGTCATGGTAGAAGATTCTCCTGTCGTCCCACATACAATAATGGCATCTACACCATTTTCAATTTGAAAATTTACAAGTCTTTCAAATTCTTTAAGATTGACACCGTTTTCATCAAAAGGTGTGCTAATAGCTGTTCCACAGCCTTTGAATAAAATTTTTTTCATAAAAATCACCTGATTTTCTTTAATAATAGATAAAAATATAATTATATTTTTTATACACTGCCATTATATTACAAAATCAACAAAAAGAGAATAGAAAATGAAAACTTTCTTGAATTCATAAGAATTTATTGACAAAGATAAAGGGACTATATATAATGGCAAAAAAATGGGATGTATCAATAAATTTATCATAGGAGGTATGTGTATGAAATGTCCAGTATGTAAAGATGTTACATTGTTAATGTCTGAAAAAAAGGGAGTAGAAATCGATTATTGCCCAGAATGTAGGGGGATTTGGCTTGATAGAGGAGAATTAGAAAAACTGATTGAAAAAGAAGAAACATATAACAGAGAACATTATGAATATAAACATGAAAGTAAAGAATATCGTGATGATAAATATGCAGAGAGAAATCATTATCACGATGATGACTATGATGATAGATATTATAAAGATGGAAAATATCCTCGTAAAAGAAGAAAAGAATCTTTCATGGGAGAAATTTTCGATATATTTGGTGGAGACTAAAATGGTTAATTTCAAAAGAAAGATGCTGTAATATTAAGTAAAAAAACGTTTCTTAAACAAGAAACGTTTTTTATATATAGTAGTAATTTTAAAATCGTATCATCAACAAGCTAAAGAACACATAAGCATATCGAAAAGCTTTTTTCATAAACATTCTAGATTTTAATACTTCAAAAGTTTCAGACATAGCACAATATTTATCCACAAAAGTTAAAATAAATCCTTCAATTGATGTTGGAAATCGTAATGTTACTGGCCACATATGTGTCAAAATCATATCTTTTTCTTTTTGAGATAAATCAAATAATTTGCTAGCATTGTCACAAGCTGTTTTTCCATGAGTGAAGGCATGTAACCCTTTTCTATTAGGTTGGCGAACACGCCAGTCATATAGGAATAAATCATGTAACATAGCAGCTCTTGTGACAGCTTTATAATCTAAATGATATTTTTTACATATTAAATAGCAATAATAAGAAACCATGTAACAATGGTCAAAACAACTTGTTTCATAATGTTGTCTATATTTTTTCATTTCTTGTACGGTTTTGTTATTTATCAATTCTTTAACGATATTTAAAAATTCTTTATTATTTATAAAATTCAATTTCAGTATTTCTTTTTTCATAAAAACCCCTTTTATTTTATGATTTATTGAAATTTCTTGTTAACTAAGTAAATATTTATCCCTACCTTTGATTATACCATAAAATGCAAAAATAGTAAATGAAAAATTTCTTAAATTATTGAAGAAAAATGAGAATTATACTATAATAGAAATAAGGGCAAGAGAATAGGGTAATATGTTAAAAAATAAAAGAAAGGAGATATGTATATAATATATACATAAAAAAGCTATGAAAGTATTAGGTAATGTAAATATAAATGGTGAAAATAAACAATTGAGAGTAGAAAAAGAGGGGGATTTATATAAATATATTTTAGAAAATGAAGTTGTGGGCGTATTTGATCCAGATGTGATGGCAGATACATTAATTGTGTTTAGAGAAAATACAATAGAGAACGAATTATCAGACCAGATAAGAGATGAAATAACACAAGTTATTGAAACAGTAGGAAAAGAAGAAATTTTAAAAACAGAAAGTGAGAAGGAACAAGAAGAAAATATTTATGATAGACAAATGGGATATCAGAAGGCAATAGGAACAGAAGAAAAAAGCAAAAAACCAGAAAAAGAAGACATAGACAAAAAGAAAGATAAAAAACAAGAAGAACCAAAGAAAGGAAGAAAACAAAAAATAGAAAATACAACAGGAGATATACAAATAAAACAAGAAGTAGACATGGGAACTATGGCAACAGACATGGACTCACTAGGAGAAAAATTAGAAAAGGCAGGAAAAATTAAAGGTTCAGATGAAAAAGGTGGAAAACTAGGAATTGTAGAATCAGATGAATTAGACAATTTAAGAGATGAAAACGGCAAAAGACTAGAAGGGCATTCATCAAGATATGAAACTGTTGTAATAACAAATAAAACTGGAAAAGATGGAAAACCAATCGTAAGAGCTTTAGATTTGGAAAACGATACACAAGAAGGAACCAATCCAACAGAGCAAAACTACCAAGTAGATCAAAATAAAAATAAATCTCTGGAAAAGGGAGATGTTTTAACAAGGCTAAGAGTGCAAGGAGAAGAGACAATTGCAATAGAAAACGATCAGTATGGAGAAGAAAAAGTATATCATTCAAGCGATAAAACAATAGGTGGAAATGGTATTGAAGGAAATCATAGTTTAGATAAACAATTGGAAACTTCAGATTCAAAAAATCCAGTAGAAGGAATGGATGAACAAACACAAAAATTATCTCAAGAATATCAAGATGGATATCGTTCAGTAGAAGCTTCTTATCAAGAAGCAAAGCAGCATGAAAATGCCCAAGAAGAACCATGTGACGAAATGGAACAAGAAGATATGGATGGAAACCCAAATACGTCAAAACATAATCATGTAGATGATACAGTAGCTTTGTTAATGAAAAATGACGAAATTGCCGATAAGTTTACGGAAAGAGAAGTTAGAGAGATGGTTGAAAAAGCATGGAATAACAAAGATAGTGAAAAAACTTTAGAAGAATTTCAAAAAGATGTACAAGAAGAAATAGAAGCAGATGCTGAAAACATGCGTGGAGAAAGAGGAATGTAAAATTTATTAAAAAAATATTAAATTTTATTAAAAAAGTTGCAATATTTTGCCAATAATAGTATAATATAAAAGGTAGTATAATAATATATAGAAAGTATTATTAAAAAGAGAGGTAGAAAAATGGATTATTTATATATACTAAGAGAAGCTTTAGTATGGACAGTAACAATATTTTGGCTATATCAAGTTGTTGTTAGTTTATGTTCTTTGGTAAAATTAAAGGATAAACCTTTAAAAGTAAAAAAAGATCATCGTTTTATGGCAATTATACCAGCACATAATGAAGAAGCAGTTGTAGGAAATTTAATTGAAAGTTTAAAAAATCAAACATATAACAAAGATTTATATGACATATATGTTATTGCAGATAACTGTACAGATAATACAGCAAAAATTGCAAAAGAAGCTGGAGCCATTGTTTATGAAAGATTTGATGAAGCAAAGAAAACAAAAGGATATGCTCTAAATTGGTTTTTACAACAAAAAATTGCAGAAGATGCGCCATATGATGCTTTCTTTGTATTTGATGCAGATAATATTGTGGATAAAAATTTTATAAAAAATATGAATAAAAAATTATGCCAAGGAGAAGATGTTGTACAAGGTTATAGAGATATTAAAAATCCATCTGATAACTGGATTACAGCAGGATATGCTATTTTCTATTGGCAAATGCATAGATTTTATCATTTAGCTAGATATAATATCGGATTATCACCATTATTAAATGGTACAGGATTTATGGTAAAATTTGATGTTATCAAGCCACAAGGATGGGATACAGAAACCTTAACAGAAGATATTGAATTTTCTTTAAAAAGAATTATAAAAGGTAAAAAACTAGGTTGGGCAACAGATGCTATCGTATATGATGAACAACCTACAGGATTTAGACAAAGTTGGTCACAAAGAAGTAGATGGACAGTTGGTCATATTCAATGTATTAAAAAATATACAAAGGAATTGGCAATAGCAGCAAAAGAAAATAAGAAAATGATAAATCTTGATGGCTTATTATATATTGTTGGAAGTATACCAATGTTTATCATAACCATTGCATTATTATTGACAAACTTTATTATGTACAATTCTGCATCTATTACAACAGCAGAATTAATCAAAAACTTAATTATGTATTTGGTCCCAACATTTGTTTTACCAATATTTGTAGGAATGTTTGCTATGTGGCTAGATGGAAGAAAGATAAAGCCAATGGCAAAAGGATTACTATGTTATCCATTATTTTTATTAACATGGATATGTATAAACTTTAAATGCTTATTTATTAGAAATACTTCATGGGAAAAAATAAATCATGTGAGAAGTATAAAAATAGCAGATGTATCTAATAATAGTGAAACGCAAACTGAAAAAGAATTAGTTTAAAATAAATAGAATAAATAAAAAAATAAGTGGACGTTTTAAAGTTGTTAATGATGACAATCATAATGTTCCACTTATTATTGTTGAAAAGACAATTTGGGATATGTCAAATTTTCTTTAACCCAATTTAATTTTTTTCAATAGATTGGTAAATAATAATAGAAGGAATAAGGAAGATGAAACAACTAAAAAAGATTGATAAAAAAAATAAATATATACATATAGGAATTATTATATTAGGTATTATATTTATCTGTTTGGCAGCATTTCATGAAGATATCTGGTTTGATGAGAGCTATTCAGTAGCGATTGCAAAACATAGCTTTAGTGAAATATGGAACATAACAGGAAATGATGTACATCCACCATTATATTATTGGATGTTACATATTGTATGGATGATTTTTGGAAATCAAATTATTGTTTTTCGATTGTTTTCTGTTTTAGCAATTGCTATTTTAGGTATATTAGGATATACCCACATAAGAAAAGACTTTGGAGAAAAAGTAGGAATGCTATTTTCATTTTTAGTCTACTTTTTGCCAGTTATGTGTACATATAGCCAAGAAATTAGAATGTATTCATGGTCATGCCTAATTATTACAATATTAGCTATCTATGGATATAGGCTATATAAAAATATAAAAGAAAAAAAAGAAATAAAAGTACAAAACAGAAATTTAATTATTTTTGGTATTTTTAGTATAGCATCATGTTATATACATTATTATGCATTAGATACAGCAGGAATTATTAATTTTATGATACTCGTATATCTAATTAAAAATAGAAAAGGAAATACGAAATTATTACGAAATTTTATCATTTTGGCTGTTATACAAATTTTGTTATATATTCCATGGTTATTATATTTAAAAGGACAAGTTGATCATGTGGAATCAGGATTCTGGATAGAATTAGAATATAGTACATGGATAGAAGTTTTAAGTTTCCAATTTAGAAGACAATTAGATACAGAATTTGTTTTTGATACACATACAATTATTGCATTAATTGCATCAATTCTTATGTTTATATATGTAGGCTATAGAATCTATATATCTAAAAAGGAAAAAGAAATTCTATTTCCAGGAATATTATCTATTGTGACATATATATTGGTTATTTTATCTGTATATATTATATCACTACAGATACCAATTCTATATGCAAGATATTTGATTGTTATTACAGGATTATATATTTTTGGATTAGCATTTTTTATGGCAAAAGAAAAAAGAAAATGGTTAACAGCACTTGTATGTACAGTTATATTGATTTTAGGAATTATGAGTAATGTAACAGATATGAGAATCAATTATGATAATAGCAACATGAAACAAATAGACTATTTAAGAGAAAATGTGAAGCCAGATGATATTTTAATTTATTCTAACATAGGTAATGGTGGTGTCATTGCAGCATTTTTCCCAGATAATAAACAATATTTTTATAATGGGGAATTTTGGGATGTAGAAGAAGCATATAAAGCATATGGACCAGGTATGGAAATTATTTATAATTATGAAGATGTACTAAATGATTATCATGGAAGAATTTGGCTAATTGATTCAGAAAATTGTGAATTATATCATTCATTCCCAAAAGAAGGAATGCAAACAATTATGGAACCAACACAATTTAGAACAAAATATCAAAATTATATATATACATTGGTATTATTAGAGAAAGATTAATGAAAAAGGAAAATAAGAATGAGAAAAAATAGGGATGCAAAAGCATTAATAATTAATATTTTTACTTTTATTATTTTAATGCTAGCAATATATCTAGCATACCAATTTTATCAAAGCAATAATTTTAATGGGCTTATACGAAGTGAAGTGAATCCAGGTGTATCAGAATTTAAGAGAGACAAAGAAATAAAATATTCTGATGCTAATAGTTATAAAATAACATCAAATGCATTTAATGATGCCATGTTTTCAAAAGAAATCAAAGTAGAAAAAAATACACCATACAAAGTTACTTGCATGATAAAAACTAAAGGCGTAGAAGCAAATAAAAATGCTTCTAGTATAGGAGCACAAATTTCTATATCTAATACAGTAGAAAGATCTGTTGCTATTAGTGGTGATAGTGAATGGCAGGAAGTAGAATTTATATTTAATTCTAAGAATAGAGATATAGTTGATATTGCTTTTCGATTAGGCGGAACAGAAGGATATGCAAAAGGAGAAGCGTGGTTTTCAGACTTTAAAATAGAAGAAGGACAACCAGAAGAAGATAGCAATTGGAAGTTTGCCTGTTTTATCTTTGAAAATACAAATGTAGTAATAGATCAAAAAGAAATTAATATACAAGTAACAAATACAGATATTACAGATATCAAAAATACAATTGAACGATTTGAAAGTTCTTGTAAACAGTTGTCAAATGGAAAAATGACTGCAAATTGTGATATATATGAAATTCAAACACCAATTACATCTTTATCTTATGATGAGGATTTTGGCTATTATGTTGCTCCAGAAGATATAGAGGAGCAAATAAAGGATATTATTAATCAAAATGATTATGATCATATATTTGTTGTTGTAAGACTAGGAAATGAAGAATATGAAGATGATATAGAAATTAAAGATTGGATTGGTTTAGGTGCTATGGATTATTATGGTATTGGATTTTCAAATATTCGATTACCAAATAATTCAAAAAGTTATATATATAGATATGATACAAGCGTAAATCAATTTCCAGAAGAAGTATTTTTGCATGAATTTTTACATTCATTAGAAAGAACAGCAAAAGAATATGGATATACAATACCTGCATTACATGACTATAAAGAATATGGATATGAAAATGAATATTTAATAGGACAAAAACAATGGTATAAAGATTATATGAATCAAGAAATATATACATCAAATGGATATGAAGGATTGCCAAGTAAGGTATATACACTAAAACCTGCAAAAGAATCAAATTTTCAGTATCCCTATGAATTAGATGTTTATACAGAGCCACAAAATATCATTGAAGAAATTAGAGAAATATTTCATAATTTATTTAGAAATATAAAACTTATGCTAGGAAAAGTATAATAAAAGGAGCAAGAAAAGTGAAAGTATCAGAATTTAATTATGAATTACCAGAAGAACTAATTGCACAAACACCAATAGAAAAAAGAGATGAATCTAGACTAATGGTTTTAGATAGAAGTAAACAAACCATTGAACATAAAACATTTAAGGATATTATTGACTATTTAGAACCAGGAGATTGTTTAGTAAGAAACAACACAAAAGTTATTCCTGCTAGAATTTATGGAAAAAAAGAAACAGGAGCAAAAGTAGAGTTCTTATTATTAAAAAATATGGAAGGCGATATTTGGGAAACGATTGTAAGACCAGGTAACAAGCTTCATGTAGGCACAAAAGTTATTTTTGGAGATGGATTATTAATCGCTGAAATTTTAGAAATCATGCCAGGGGGGACAAGAAAAGTTAAATTTTCATATAACGGAATATTTAATGAAATATTAGACAAGATAGGATTAATGCCATTACCACCATATATTCATGAAGAATTAAAAGATAATGACAGATATCAAACAGTTTATGCAAAATATAATGGTTCAGCAGCAGCACCAACAGCAGGTTTACATTTTACACCAGAATTGTTAAAAAAAATAGAAGAAAAAGGTGTAAAAATTGCAAATGTAACATTACATGTTGGGATTGGAACTTTTAGACCTGTAAAAGAAGAAAATGTAGAAAATCATGAAATGCATACAGAACATTTTTATATTAAACAAGAAGATGTCCAAAAAATCAATGAAACAAAGAGACAAGAAAAAAGAGTAATTGCTGTTGGAACAACTTCTTGTAGAGTATTAGAAACGATTGCAGATGAAAATGGATTGGTAAAAGAAACAGAAGCAGACACCAGTATCTTTATCTATCCAGGTTATCAATTTAAATGTTTAGATGGATTAATTACCAATTTCCATTTGCCACAATCTACTTTATTAATGTTAGTATCTGCCTTAGCTGGAAAAGATTATATTTTGCAAGCATATCATGAAGCAGTAAAAGAAAAATATCGATTTTTTAGTTTTGGAGATGCTATGTTTATTCAATAAATCTAAAAACAAGAATTAAGTAGGTGATAAAATGAATATAAGAAAAGCTGAAAAAGAAGATATAAAAGATATACAAGATTTAAGATATTTGCTTGCAAAACATGATAAATCTTTAGGATTAGATATTGTTGAAACTAAATGGGGATATACTGAAGTAGGAAAAAAGGATTTGGAGTATTTTTTAAATGAGCAATATATCTATGTAGCAGAAGAAAATGAGAAAATTGTTGGATTTATAACAGCAGAAATATTTAAGAAAAAAGTATGGTATACTGTGCAATTAGGCTCAATCAATAATATATTTGTTTTGGAAGAATATAGAAATAAAGGAATTGGAAAAGCACTAATGAAAACAGCGATAGATGCTTTAAAAGAAGTGGGAATAACCAATATTCAACTAGATACATACAACAAAAATAGTAATGCAATAAAATTTTATGAAGGATTAGGATTTGAAAAGTGTAATCTTCAAATGCTATACCAAGAAGATAAACAAAAATAATAAAATAGCCTAAAAGAAATCGAAATACAAAAAATAAAGCAGATAAAGAAAAAAAGGAGGAGCCATGAAACCAGCAGTAACCTATGAACTATTACATGAATGCAAACAAACAGGAGCAAGAAGAGGTGTTATTCATACACCTCATGGAGATATACAAACACCAGTATTTATGCCAGTAGGAACACAAGCAACTGTAAAATCAATGACACCTGAAGAATTAAAAGACATGGTAGGTGCGCAAATTATTTTATCAAATACTTATCATTTATACTTAAGGCCAGGACAAGACATTGTAAAAGAAGCAGGTGGACTTCATAAGTTTATGAAGTGGAATAGACCAATTTTAACCGATAGTGGTGGATTTCAAGTATTTAGTTTAGGAGATTTAAGAACCATTTCAGAAGAAGGTGTAGAATTTAAATCTCACTTAGATGGAAGTAAACATTTCTTTTCACCAGAAAGTGTTATGAAAACTGAAGAAGATTTGGGTGCAGATATTATTATGGCATTTGATGAATGTGTTGAATATCCGGCTAGTTACGAATATACAAAACAATCTATGGAAAGAACAACCAGATGGGCAAAAAGATGTAAAGAAGCGCATAAAACAGAAAATCAAGCTCTATTTGGTATTATTCAAGGTGGATTTTATGAGGATTTGAGAGAACAAAGTGCAAAAGAATTAATAGAATTGGATTTACCGGGATATGCGATTGGTGGTATCAGTGTAGGAGAACCAAAAGAAGAATTTTTGAAAATGCTTCGATTTACAACACCATTAATGCCAAAAAATAAACCAAGATATTTAATGGGGGTAGGAACACCAGATTATTTAATAGAAGCAGCAATTGCAGGAATTGATATGTGTGATTGCGTATTACCTACAAGAATAGCTAGAAATGGAACAGCTTTGACTTCTCATGGAAAAGTCGTTGTGAGAAACGCGACTTATGAAAGGGATTGGAATCCACTAGATGAAGAATGTGATTGCTATACGTGTAAAAATTATTCTAGAGCTTATATAAGGCATCTTATCAAGACAAATGAGATTTTAGGTGTTAGATTATTATCAATACATAATTTAAGGTTCTTGACTAATTTAATGGAAAAGGTTAAAATAGAAATAGAGAGGGATAATTTAGCAACTTTTAGAGACGAGTTCTATGAAAAATATGGCTATATAGCTAAGAAGTAGGAGGGTATGTATGAATTTATTAGATGAAGATTTTTCAAACAATAAAACTAAAAAAACAAGTAATCTTATAAAGATAATTATTGTTTTTATCGTATTAATTGTGATAGCAATTATAGGAATTGTTGCATACATGATGTACTTACAAGGAAGTGTTTTACGTGTATATGTAGACGATATGGAAAATGCAGATTTTGAAAATTTATTAGTTGTCGAACAAGATGGAACAATGTATGTGCCAATAAGAGCAATTGCTAATTATTTGGGATATAATAGCTATAATGGAGAATATAGTAATAAATCTGAAGACAATAGTAAATGTTATGTAGAATGTGAGGGAGAAGCTGCAAACTTAACCCTAAATTCTAATAAAATATATAAGTTAAACTTAGAAGAAAATGACAATAATTATACATATGTATATATGGATAAACCTGTAAAGGCAATTAACGGAGAATTATATATAACAACTGATGGAATGCAAAAAGCATTTAATGCAAGCTTTTTCTATGATCAAGAAAAAAACAGAATAACAATTTACACAACGCAATATTTAATTAATGCATATACAAATACAATTTTAAATTATGGATATACAAAAATAAGTGATGTTTTTGAAAATGAAAAAGCAGTAGCAAAAAATATGTTGGTTGTCACAGATGAGAAACATTATGGAGTAATTAATCCATCAGACGGGACTGAAATTTTAGAATGTAAATATGATGATATAAGATACCAAGAGGCTACAGGAGATTTTATTGTATGTAGTGATGATAAGTATGGAATTATAGGAATAGACAAAAAAACAAAAGTTACGATTAGTTATGACAGCATAGAGTTGATGGATTATGATGCAGGTTTATATCTAGTAAGTAAAAATAGTCGTTATGGCGTTATAGATTTAAAAGGAAATAATATTATTTATGCTGAAAATGAACAAATAGGAGTAGACATATCTCGATTCGAAGATAATGATTTAAAAACAGGATATATTTTAGTAGATAATTTAATACCTGTTATGAAAAATAGTAAATGGGGATTATTTGATACGAAAGGAAATCAGGTAGTTGAATTTGAATATGATAGTCTTGGATATGTTGCCAATAATAGTCGAGAAGCAACGAATTTATTGGTAATACCAGATTATAATGTGATTGTAGCATGTATAGATGATCGATATACATTATTAAATTCATCAGGAGAACAACCTATTAAGGCATTTGTAGACGATATATATATGGTAATTAATGGAGGAGAGAAACAATATCTTATGACTGCAAATAATAGGACTTATGATGTAGAAGACTATTTAGATAAATTGGGTGTGTTAGAATCTGAATCTACGAATACGACTAATACAAATACAACATCTAATACAACGGCAGACAATACACAAAGTAATAATCAAGGAAATAGTGAGACAGCAGAAGAAAATAATGCCCAAAACAATGAAGAACAACAAAATAATGGAGAAACTCAAAATGGCGAAAATCAACAAGGAGAACAACAATAGTAAATAGAATGGAAAATATGAATATAAAAGTAGAGAATATTTACTTATAGTTTAAGCAAATATTCTCTACTTGTTTAAATAGCAAGATTTTTATTAGCAGAAGAAAAATGTTCTTCTTTTTTTGACCAGTCATACTAATAGAAAAAAATATAAAAATAGTATATAAATATATATGGCATAATTTAATATAAAAATAAGAAAGAGGTAATGAGTGAGTAATATACGTATCTTAACTAACGGAATATATCTTCCTCAAAAACAGGTGGACAATAATGAATTAGAAAAAGCATTGAACCTAGAAAATGGATACATTGAAAAAAGAACAGGAATAAAAAATAGGTATTATGCAATAAATGAAACTATACAAGATATGGCATTAGAGGCTGCAAGAACAATCTTTTCTTCGAAAAAAGAAAAAGAAGGAATAGATCTTATTATAACAGCATCGACAAGTACAGACATGTTAATGCCAGGAATATCAAATTACGTTCAAAAAAAATTAGAACTATCTCCATGTATATGTTTGGATATATTAGCTGGATGTGGTGGATATATAAATGCATTTGATATTGCTAAAGTATATATGGATTCAAGAAATATAAAAAAAGCTTTAATTATTGGAGTGGATAAACTATCTGAAATTATTGATAAAGAGGATATAGGAACAGCAATTATTTTGTCAGATGGTGCTGGAGCAACATTAATTGAAAAAGAGAAAACAAGTACTTATACTAAAATATATGTGCCACATATTAAAGCTGAAGAAGATAAAGAAGATATGTTAACATATCAATATGGGAAAAAATTATACATGAACGGAAAAGTAGTATACAAATATGCAGTAACGAAAACTGTAGAAAATATAAATGAATTACTAGAAAAATCCAATATATCATTGCAAGATGTAAAATATATAGTAGCTCACCAATCAAACTTAAAAATTATGAAAGCAATTGCATCTAGACTACATATAGATATGAAAAAAATGTATACAAATATACAAAAAAGAGGAAATACCTTTTGTGCTAGTATACCAATTGCTTTATATGATATGCAAAAGAACGGACTTTTAAAAACAGGTGATAAAATCATCTTACTAGGATATGGTGGAGGATTAAATACAGGAAGTATTTTGATGGAAATATGATGGAGTTTATAAAAAGAAAGGATGAAGAAAGAATGAAAAGAGCATTTTTATTTCCAGGACAAGGCGCACAAGTCGTAGGAATGGGAAAAGATATTTATGAAAAATATGATGAAGCTAAGAAAATTTATGATGAAGCTTCAAGAATATCTGGAATTGATGTAAAAAAACTTTGTTTTGAAGGTCCAGAAGAAGAAGTAAATAAAACAGAAAATACACAAATTGCTATATTGACAACTAGTTTAGCAATATTAGAAGTTTTAAAAGCAAAAGGAATAGAAGCAGACATTGCAACAGGATTAAGTTTAGGAGAATATGGTGCTTTAATTTATGCTGGAATTATTAGCTTTGAAGATGGAATCAAATTAATTCAAAAAAGAGGCTATTACATGGGAAATCTTTTACCAGACGAAAAATTTTCTATGGCAGCAATTATTGGTTTAGATTCAGGAAAAATAGAAGAAGTATGTAAAGACATTGCTAAAGAAAATAAATTTATTGTTGTTGCTAATTATAATTGTAGTGTACAAACTGTTATATCAGGACAAGAAGATGCTATTAATGAAGCAATGGAAGTATTAAAAGCACAAGGTGCTAAAAGAGCATTAAAGTTAAATACAAGTGGACCGTTCCATACAATCAAATTAGAAAAAGCAAAAGAAGCATATGAAAAAGAATTAGTAAATATTGATTTTCATCTTGATACAAAGGTTAAGGTTATAAAAAATATTGATGGAACATATTACACGGAAAATGATCATATAAAAGAAATCTTAGCAAATCATATTATTAACCCAGTAAGATTTGATAAAGCAATCCAATTAATGGAACAAGAACAAGTAGAAGAATATTTAGAAATTGGACCAGGAAGAACTTTAACAGGATTTGTAAAAAAAGATAATAAAGAAGCTAAAACATTTAATATCAATAGTGTAGATAGCTTAGAAAAATATTTAGAAGAAAAAATATAATGTAGAGGAAAAAGGTAAGGTGTGTCCCCTGACATTAAAAAAGAAAGGAAGAAAAGAAAATGGAAGAAAATAAGACTGTATTTGTAACAGGAGCTTCAAGAGGAATTGGAAAAGAAGTGGCCTTAAAATTTGCAGACAATGGATATAATGTTGTCATTAACTATGTTTCAAGTAAGACAAATGTAGAAGAATTAAAAGCAGAATTTGAAAGTAAAGGTGTAAAAACACTTATTATGCAAGCAGATGTAACAGATAAAGAAGCAATCGAAGAGTTGGTAAAAAAAGCAATTGAAGAATTTGGAAGTATAGATGTATTGGTTAACAATGCAGGTATTACAAAAGATAATTTGTTAATGAGAATGAGTGAAGAAGAATTTGACAAAGTCATAGAAGTGAACTTAAAAGGAACATATATTGTCACAAAAGCAGTTACAAAATATATGATGAAAAAAAGAAAAGGAAGTATTGTCAATTTATCATCAGTTGTAGGTGTTGCAGGAAATGCAGGACAATGTAATTATGCAGCATCAAAAGCTGGAATTATTGGATTTACAAAAAGTGTAGCAAAAGAATTAGCTTCAAGAAATATTAGAGCAAATGCAGTAGCACCTGGATTTATAGAAACAGATATGACTGCTGTTCTATCAGAAGAAGTAAAAGAAAATATTCATAATCAAATACCATTAAAAAGAATGGGAACAGCAAAAGAAGTCGCAAATTTAATTTATTTCTTAGGATCAGATGACAGTGCTTATATTACTGGTCAAGTAGTTAATGTAGATGGCGGAATGGTCATGTAAAACAAATTGAAAGCAGCATCTTGCACATTTTCGATATCAACTTCAAACTTCGACATACAAAAAGTATGCCTTCAGCTTGAAGTTGATATCAAAAATGCACAATATACTACTTTGAATTTGTTTTTAAAACAGGTTAGTATAGTATATGTGAAATAAGAAGAGTCGTATTAAAAAATGAAAGGAAGAGAAAGATGGAAAGAAGAGTTGTTATTACAGGATTAGGAGCTTTGACTCCAATAGGAAATAATACAGAAGAATTTTGGAATGGTATTAAAGAAGGAAAATGTGGAGTTGATGAAATAAAAAGCTTTGATATTACAAATTTTAAAGTAAAATTAGCAGCTGAATTAAAAGGATATAATCCAGAAGATTATTTTGATAAAAGAGAAGCAAAAAGATTAGATAAATTTTCTCAATATGCAATGATTGCTGCTAGAGAAGCTTGGAAAGATAGTGGTTTAGATAAAGAAACTGAAAATATGGAAAGAGTAGGAATTATCATTGGTTCAGGAATTGGAGGAATACAAACAATTGAAACAGAACATGAAAAATGTATGTCAAAAGGACCAGATAGAGTTTCACCAATGTACATACCTATGGGAATTTCCAATATGGCAACAGGAAATGTAGCAATCGATATTGGAGCAAAAGGAGAATCTATAGCTATGGTTACAGCATGTGCTACAGGGACACATAGTATTGGAGAAAGTTTCAGAATGATAAAACATGGATATCAAGATATAGTATTAGCAGGAGGAACAGAAGCAGGAATTACACCACTTGGAATAGCAGGATTTGCAAATATAAAAGCTTTAACAAAATCTGAAGATAAAACAAGAGCTAGTATTCCATTTGACAAAGAAAGAAATGGCTTTGTTATGGGAGAAGGTGCTGGTGTTATTGTTTTAGAAGAACTAGAACATGCGAAAAAAAGAGGTGCTAAAATTTATGCAGAAATGGTTGGATATGGTGCAACATCTGATGCATATCATATCACATCACCTGCTCCAGGAGGAGAAGGTGGTGCAAGAGCTATGAAAATTGCTATAGAAGAAGCAAAAGTAAATCCAGAAGAAATTACATATATCAATGCACATGGTACATCAACACATTTAAATGACTCATATGAGACACAAGCAGTTAAAACAGCATTAGGAGAAGAAGCAGCTAAGAAAGTGATGGTAAGTTCAACAAAAGGACATACAGGACATTTATTAGGTGCAGCAGGTGGTGTAGAAGCAATTGTATGTGCAAAAGCAATTGAAGAAGGATTTGTTCCAGCAACAATTAACTACAAAGTTCCAGATGAAGAATGTGATTTAGATGTAGTTCCAAATCAAGGAAGAAATGTAGAAGTAAAATATGCGATGTCTAATTCATTAGGATTTGGTGGACACAATAGCAGCATTTTATTAAAGAAATATGAAGCATAAAGGATAGAATATCTATAAACGAGTAAATATCAGTAGATAGAAGGAAAAAATACTGATATTTATTCTATTATTGCAAAAGAAATTGTAAAGTGTTAAAATACGAATAGATGTAAAAGAAAATCTTATTCATTTAGGAGGTAGAAATATGGAGTATGAAGAAATCAAAAAATTAATGGATGATATGGGAAATTCTAAATTAGAAGAATTAGAAATTGAATTTCCAGATGGTGTAAAAATTAGTATGAAAAAAAGCGAAAAAAGAGAAGTTATTGTAGAACCACATGTGATAGAAGCAAGTGCACCAATGTCTGTTCCTGTAGTAAAACCACAAGAAGAAAAAGGAATGGTTACAATACCAGAAAAGAAAGAAGAAGAAAATTATAAAGTAATTAAATCACCAATGGTAGGTACTTTTTATGCAAGTTCAGCACCAGATAAGGATCCATATGTAAAAGTAGGAGATAAAATTTCAAAAGGACAAGTGGTATGTATTGTAGAAGCCATGAAATTAATGAATGAAATTGAATCAGAATTTGATGGTGAAATCATAGAAATTTGTGTAAAAAATGAAGATGTTGTAGAATATGGTACACCATTATTTAAAATTAAATAATGTCCTTTTGGGGACGTTTCTGTTTGGGACATTATATAGAAATAATAATAAAAAGAAAGGATAATCAAAATGCTAAATAAAGAACAAATTAAAGAAATTATTCCTCAAAGAGATCCATTTTTAATGATAGATGAAGTGGAAGAATATATACCAGGAGAAAGTGCAGTAGCATATAAAAATGTTAGTGAAGATGAATACTATTTTAAAGGACATTTTCCTGGAAATCCAATTATGCCAGGTGTTTTAATTGTAGAATCTTTAGCACAAACTGGTGCAGTTGCTATTTTATCTATGGAAGAAAATAAAGGAAGAAATGCACTTTTCGGAGGAATTGATAAATTAAGATTTAAAAGACAAGTGGTTCCTGGGGATAGATTAAAATTAGAAGTAAAAATTATTAAGAGAAAAGGACCTATTGGAATCGGAGAGGCATTAGCAACAGTGGATGGAAAAGTGGCAGTAAAAGGTGAATTAACTTTTGCAGTTGTCTAGAAATAAATTTTAAGAAATCCAAAAAATCCTTCCAAAAACTTGTAATTTAAAATATTATTGGTATAATAATATATGGACATAAACAAGAGAAAGGGAGGATTTTTTATGTTAAAGAAAGTAGCAATACTAGCAAATGGCGGAGATGTATCAGGATTTAATGCAGTAATTAGAGCTATTAAAAAGACATGTGAAACAAATGGAATTGAATGTTACGGTTATATTGATGGATACAGAGGCCTTGTAAAAAATAATTATGTTAGATTAGATGGAACAGAAATTGCCTCAGGAATATTACCAAAAGGTGGTTCAATTATTGGATCTTCAACAAATGCAATTGTTTTTCATTACAAGGTAGAACATGAAGATGGAACAGTTACATATGAAGATTTATCAGATCAATGTGTGAAAAATGTAAAGGAAGCAGGTTTTGATTGTATATTCACATTAGGTGGTGATAGTACACAAAAATCAGCAAGAGATTTATTTTTAAAGGGAATCAATACCATTGGAGTACCAAAAACAATTGATAATGATGTTGCATGTACAGATATTACGTTTGGATATAATACGGCTGTTCATGTGGCAACTGAAGCAATAGATAGATTACACACAACTGCAGAAACACATGACAGAATTATGGTGCTAGAAGTTATGGGAAGATTTGCAGGTTGGATTGCTTTAGAGTCAGCTATTTCAGGAGGAGCAGATGTTGCCTTAATTCCAGAAATACCATATGATATCAACAAAGCAGCAGAAGCAATCAACAACAGAAAAAAACATGGTAAAAGATTTAGTGTTGTTGTTGTTTCAGAAGGTGCACATCCAAAAGATGAAGAAGGAACAACACATGAAGCAGAAGGAATAGATAATGGTGCAGGAATCAGTGTTAAATTTGGAGGAGAAGGAAACAGAGTTGCCAAAGAACTTCAAGAGTTAACAGGATTAGAATCAAGATGTACTATTTTAGGATATATGCAAAGAGGAGGAACACCAACAGCTTATGATAGAGTATTATCTACAAAATATGGTGCAAAAGCAATGGAATTAGCAATGGAAGGAAAATTCGGAGTTTTAACAGTTATAAAAAATGGAAAATTAGACTGTGTACCATTAGAAATTGTTGTAGGAGAAAACAAAGAAATTGGAGCAGTTCAAGGCGGTACAGCAGAAAGCAATGTCAGATTAGTAACTATGGATCATGATTTAGTAAAAACAGCAAGAGATATCGGAATTTGTTTAGGAGATTAAACGATAAAAATGTGCCAAATGGTTTCAAGATGAAATAAAATGGACAGATTTCAAATAATAGAACTTTGTATAGTTTATTATTTGAGGTCTGTTTTCTTTTATTACATTTATATTACATTTTAATTCTTTTTATTGTGATAATAAAATATTATTGGTATAATTTGGTTATACTAAATATAGGAAACGAAAACTTGTTATAATAAAAAATAATTTCTGATATTGGAGGAAAAATGAAAGAGATAGTAGAAGAAAAAATGGATAAAAAACAAAAAATATTTATTATTTCAATCTGTGTTATATTAGCAATTATTATTGTATTGCTTATTGTATATGCAACAACAAAAACGGTAGAAGAGAATACAAATAAAAACCGATTAGCAGATATGCATGAAAAGATGGGACAAAATAACACATATAGTATAACATTTCAGCTAGATGACAATAATAAATATACCGTATCCAGAAAGGGTGATGTTGCTAATATTGACACATATAGCGATGGAAAGCACACAACATATATTGTTAAAGATGGAAATACGTATTTATTAGTATATAATACAAAGAGATATTATACTTATCAGAATAATGTAACAAGACTAGGAGAATTATCAAATCAGATCAATGAAATTGTTCAAAGTCAAGAGCCTGAAAAAGGACAAGAAGAAATTGATGGTGACAATTATCATTATGAAGAATATAAAGGGGTATCAGACTTTTTAATGAATACAAATGAAAATGTTTCAGAAGAAGATATCAATACTAGATTTTATTTTGATGGTGATAAGTTAGAATATATTAAAACCATTATGGGAGATAAGTCTGAATTAATTCGTGTAAATGTCTCTTATGATGCTGATGACAATATATTTGAAATACCATCAGATTTTAAAGAAGGCTAAAAATTAATAAAATATATATTTTATTAAAAATAATATTATTAAGGAGGAATTAAAACATGTCAGTAAAATTTGTTTTAAATGAAACATCATATTTTGGAAAAGGTGCAAGAGAAGAACTTGCAGGAGAAATCCAAAAAAGAGGATTCAACAAAGTATTTTTAGTAAGTGACAAATCTTTAGTAGAAGCTGGAGTAACAGCAAAAGTTGAGGAAGTATTAAATAAGGCAAATGTTCCTTATGATTTATATGATGAAATTAAACCAAATCCAACAATTAAAAACGTAACAGATGGAGTTGAGGCTTGTAGAAATTCAGGAGCAGATTTAATTGTAGCTGTAGGTGGAGGTTCAAGTATAGATACAGCAAAAGGAATTTCAATTGTTATGACAAATCCAGATAGAGCAGATATTAAATCTTTAAATGGAGCATCTGATACAGCAAATAGAGGATTACCTATTATTGCTTTACCTACAACAGCTGGAACAGCAGCAGAAGTTACCATTAATTATGTTATTACAGATGAAGATGCAGAAGTAAAAATGGTATGTGTAGACCCTAATGATATTCCGATTTTAGCAATTATTGATTCAGAATTAATGGGATCAATGCCAAAAAGTTTAGCAGCAGCAACAGGAATGGATGCATTAACACATGCAGTAGAAGGATATATTACAAAAGCACATAATGAAATGTCAGATATGTTTCATATGAAGGCTATCAAAATGATATTCAAATATTTACCAGCAGCAGTTAATGAGAGAAATGAAGAAGCTATCGAAATGATGGGAATGGCACAATATATTGCAGGAATGGGATTTTCAAATGTAGGGCTTGGTATAGTACATTCTATGGCACATCAATTAGGTGCTGTATATGACACACCACATGGTATAGCAAATGCAATGTTACTTCCAACAGTTATGAGATTTAATGGGCAAAACCCAGAAACTGCACAAAGATTTAGAGAAATACTAATAAAAATAGGTAGACCAGATGCAGAACATTTAAATGACCAAGATGTAATAAATACATTTGTATGGATGTTATCTGAACTTGCTAAAAAAGTAGGAATTACACAAACAATAAAAGACTATGGAGCAAAAGAAGAAGATTTTGATATGTTAGCAGACAAAGCAATGGAAGACCCATGTAAGCCAGGCAACCCAAGAGAAGTAACAAAACAAGATTTTATAGATTTATATAGAGCAGCAATGTAAGAATAATCCCTCGGTTAATCCGAGGGATTTCTAGTATAGGAAAAACTCGATTTTTCCTATACTAGAACAAATATAATAATTTTCTACTTGACAACAACAAACAAAGGTTTTATAATATATATGGTGATGTATTATGGAAAGACAAATACTTCATATAGATGTAAATAATGCATATTTAAGTTGGACAGCTTTAGAAAGATTAAAAAATGGCGAAACTTTAGATATTAGAACAATTCCAGCAATTATAGGTGGAGACGAAACAAAACGTTCTGGTATTGTATTAGCTAAAAGTATGAAAGCTAAAAAAATGCGGAATAATAACAGGAGAAACAATATATTCAGCTAGAAGAAAATGCCCTAATTTGCAAATATATCCTGCCAACCGCGAAGCATA
>CASEEU010000004.1 GCA_949287075.1 uncultured Eubacteriales bacterium
AAAACTATGTTGATAGTTACAATCCCTAGTAAAATTACTGTTTATAATTTAGTGGAAAACTTTAAAAATAATCCACATCTGTTTGTTACAATTGTGTAAAATTTAGTTATAAACAAATTCTTAACAGCTTATTAACATGAAACTGTGGATATTCTTTTAAGCTATTCCGTAAGAATAGAAAGATTATCATTTTAAGAACAAACTTTCTATCAAACACAAATTTCAAAAATGTATTTTCAATGTACAAGTTTCTTATTGTTTTCCATTTATAATTATATTTTTCACACTATCCACAATTAGCTTTGTATTATTTTTTTCTTTTACTTCTTTCTCTATTTTTTTACAAGCATGCATAACTGTAGAATGATCCCTACCTCCAAAGTCTACTCCTATCTGAGGAAAAGACATATTGGCAATTTCTCTACAAAGATACATAGCAATTTGTCTTGGAAAAGCAATGTCGTTTGAACGCTTATTTCCAGATAAATCGTCTTTATTAATACTAAAATATTTTGCAACAGTTTCTTTTATAAAATCGCAAGAAATTACTTTTTCACTTTCATATTTGAATTCGTTGATAATATTTTCTGCAAGTTCTATGGTTATTGGACTATGAATTAAAGAAGCTCTTGCAACAATTTTATTAAAGACACCTTCTAATTCCCTAATATTTGAATCTATTTTATTTGCTATATCAGATAAAATAAAATCATCAATTAGAATATTTTCATCTTGTGCTTTTTTTCTTAAGATAGCTAAACGAGTTTCGTAATCTGGACAAGAAATATCTGCTAATAATCCCCATTCAAATCTAGATTTTAATCTATCTTCTAGAAATTGAATATCTCTTGGTGGTTTATCACTAGAAATGATGATTTGTTTTCCATCTTCATACAAAGAATTGAAGGTATGGAAAAATTCTTCCTGAACTCTCTCTTTTCCTGCAATAAATTGAATATCATCTATTAAAAGAACATCGATACTTCTGTATTTATTACGAAAAACTTCATTTTTGTTATCTTTTATTGCATTAATTAATTGATTAGTGAATTTTTCTGAAGTCACATATAAGACATTTTTGTTTGTATTGTTTTCTAAAATTCGATTTCCAATTGCATGCATTAAGTGAGTTTTTCCTAGACCAACGCCTCCATATAGAAAAAGCGGATTATAAGCTTTTCCAGGCTCATTACCAACTGCTAGAGCGGCAGCGTGTGCAAAGCGATTACTATTTCCAACAACAAAAGTTTCAAATGTGTATTTTGGATTTAAAGTTGATTTATTTGTCTCTACTTCTGCTGAATTTATATTAGAATTATCCTTAATGACAACTTCATCATTTTGTTCCTCTTTGGATAGATCAATAACAGAAAAAGTCCAATCTTTATTTGTGATGTAACGTAAAGTATTGAAAATTAAGCTTCTATATTTGTTTTCTATAAAATCTTTTTGAAATTCTGAGATTGTTGTAAAAACAATATGATCATTATCAATACTTCTGATGTCTAAAGGCAAAATCCAAGTATCATAAGATATTTTTGTTACTTCTGGTTTTAGTAGTTCTTTTATTTTTGAAACTAATTCGTCTTTATCGATTGCCATTTCATCATCCCTTCTTTTTAAAAGTTATCCACAAAGTTATCCACAAATGTTGATAATATTGTAATATTTCTGTAAAGAAAGCAATTTCTTTTGCGAACAAAAATTCAAGTATTTTCAACAAAAAATGAATATTTTTTATGCTTTTCATATCATAACAAAATTATATAAAATAAGTCAATACAATTGTGGAAAAAATTTTTTTACTGTGGAAAACAGAAGAAAAAACTGTGGAAAACTAAAGGTTTTTTACAAAAATATTACAAAAAAAGATAACTTTTTTACTCAAATATGTAAAATGATAAAAAAATGGAAATACTCTTGACAATTGGACTTGTTTTAATGTATAATCGATATGCTTATTTAGAATTTAGCAAATAATTTCCAATTATGGAATTTATATATATAAACAATAGGAGGTGCGAATAAATGAAAAGAACATATCAACCAAAAAATAGACAAGAAAAGAAAGAACACGGATTTATGAAAAGAATGAAAACTAGATCTGGACAAAATATATTAAAAGCAAGAAGAGCAAAAGGTAGAAAAAAATTGAGTGCTTAATTTAATATATTAAATTTATAATTTATTGAAAAAGGCCGCAAAAGCGAGCCTTTTAAAAATAAATTAGATTGTCTTTTTATAGTATCTTTGCTTTTCTTTAGGGAAAGGACTAAAAATGAAGAAAACGAAAATGTTAAAAAAAAATTATGAATTTAAGAATGTTTTAAACAGAGGAAAATATTATTCTGGAAAATATATCGCAGTTTTCATAAGAAAAAACAGTAAAAGTATTAATTTTTTAGGAATCGCCATCAGTTCTAAATTAGGAAAAGCAGTTAAAAGAAACTATGTAAAAAGAATTATAAGAGAAAATTATAAAATAATAGAAGAACACATAAAAACAGGATATGATATTGTTTTTATTTGGAAGAAACAGCAACAATTAGGACAAGCTAGTTATACGCATGTGGAAAAAGATATAAAAAAAATATTTAATGATGCTGATTTGTTTTTAGAGGAATAATATGAGAAAAATATTTATTTTTTTAATTAATTTTTATCAAAAACATATTTCCAGTTGGTTGGAACAAAAAAATATCAGATGCAAATATTATCCTACGTGTTCGGAATATTCAAAACAAGCAATAGAGAAGTATGGCACAATAAAAGGTGGCTTTCTATCAGTAAAAAGGATTCTAAAATGTAATCCTTTCTCAAAAGGTGGATATGATCCATTAAAGTAAAACTAGGAGGAAGCAGAATGTTTCAATTTTTTGCAAATATTTTTGGCTATTTATTAGCTTTTATATATGGATTTATAAATAATTATGGATTAGCCATTATTGTTTTTACCATTTTTATAAAGATTTTATTTATTCCATTTTCGGTTAAACAACAAAAAACAATGAAGAAGACGGCTAAAATTCAGGAACAAATGAAAGTTATTCAATTTAAATATAAAAATAATCCTGAAAAAATGAACCAAGAAATGATGGAATTATATAAAAATGAAAAGATGAGTCCATTTAGTGGTTGCTTTACAGCTATTATACAAATTATTCTTTTATTCTCAATTTTCTATTTAGTAAGATCACCATTAACATATATGCAAAATATACCAGAAGAGAATATGAATAATTATATTACACAATTACAGGAAAGTGGCAAAGCCGTAAGCACAGCTTATCCAGAAATTGATATTATTAGAGAATACGAGTTCTTAAAAGAAAAAAATCCAGAGGATGAATATATTGATAGAGCAAATTTAGAAATGAATTTCTTAGGATTAGACTTAAGTAAAGTACCACAACAAAATCTAACTGATTTTACAGTATATATTATCCCAGTATTGTATATTATTTCTTCTTTTATATCAATAAAATTGTCAACATCAATGCAACAAAAGAATCAAGAAAAAGCAAAAGAAAGTGTTCCAATAGATGGAACAACAGGAAAAGAATTAGTTCCAGAAGAAGAAAAAAATGAAATGGATGCTATAATGCAAACAAATAAAATGATGTCATGGTTTATGCCATTAATGTCTGTATCTGTTGCAATGATTGCACCATTAGGATTAGCTTTATATTGGTTAACAAATAATATTTTGATGATTATGGAAAGATTGATTTTAAATAAAGTAATAAAAACTGAGGAGGAATAGCAAGATGGATAAAACAATTATTTCAGAAGGAAGAACAACAAATGAAGCAATAGAAAATGGACTAAAACAATTAAGAGTTTCAAAAGATAAAGTAGAAATAAAAGTATTGGAAAATGAAGAAAAGAGAAGTTTTTTTAGTATTCTAGCACCTAGAGTTGTGAAAGTTGAAATGACATTAAGAGAAGAAAAGACAGAAAAAAAAGAAATAAAACCTAAAAAAATAATCGAATTATCTGAAGAAGAACAAGAAAAAGCAGAAGTAAATGTAAAAGCGTTTATGGAGGAAATAAAAAAAGAATTACCTGAAAATACAACATATGTAATTCATAAAGATAAAACAGGTTTAAATGTTGAAATATCAAATGAAAACTTAGGTTTTTTAATTGGATATAGGGGAGAGACATTATATGCTTTCCAAAGTATCTTATCAGCAATTGCAGGAAAAGAAATAGATAAAAAAGTAAGAGTTATTTTAGACATTGAAGGATATAAAGCAAAAAGAGAAAAAACACTGGAAGAACTTGCAGAAAAGGTAGCAAAGACAGTAATAAAAACAAGAAAACCTGTAAAATTAGAACCTATGCAAGCATATGAAAGAAAAATTATTCATAGTAAATTACAACAAAATGATAAAGTACAAACAGAAAGTATAGGGGAAGAACCAAATAGAAGAATTGTTATTTCTTTAAAGAAAACAAAATAAAATAAAAATTTGAGGTCAAAGGTCAAATTTTATACGGATTGTGTATAAATTGCCTATGACCTCATTTTTTGCTTTTTATAAAGATAAAAATACATAAATTTTTAATAAGTATTTTAAAAATTGACATAATGTGATATAATCATTATTGACAAAAAAAGAGAGGTGAATTTCATGAGTACAATTGCTTCTATATCTACGGCTCCTCGGGATTGGAGGAATCGGAATTATTAGAATGAGTGGAAAAAATTGCTTTGAAATATTAGAAAAAATATTCAAACCAAAGAAACAAGAAACAATCGAAAATATAAAAGGCTATACCATGAAATATGGACATATCATAGAAAATGAAAAGATAATTGATGAGGTATTGGTTTCTTATTTTAAAGAACCAATGAGCTACACAACTGAGAATATGTGCGAAATTAATTCACATGGCGGTAACATCGTTATGAAAAAAATATTAGAACTATGTTTAAAAAATGGAGCACAACTAGCAGAGCCAGGAGAATTTACTAAAAGAGCTTTTTTAAATGGTAGAATTGATCTAACACAAGCAGAATCTGTTATTGATGTCATAAATGCTAAAAGTGAAAAGGAAGTACAAGCAGGTATCAAGCAATTAGAAGGTGGCTTATCAAAAGAAATTTCTACTATAAAACAAGAAATTTTAGATGTTATGGTAAATATAGAAGTAGCTATTGATTATCCAGAATATGATGTGGAAGAAGTTACTAATAATGAAATTATGAATATGTTAAACAGTGTAGAGATTAAGCTAAATAAACTAGAAAGAAGTTTTGATAATGGAAAAATATTAAAAGAAGGAATAAAAACAGCGATTATAGGAAAACCAAATGCAGGAAAATCTTCTCTTTTAAATAGAATTTTAAAAGAAGATAGAGCAATTGTAACCGAATTTGAAGGGACAACAAGAGATACCATAGAAGAGTTTGTAAATATTAATGGAATTCCTTTAAAATTAATTGATACAGCAGGTATTAGAAATGCAAAAGATGAGGTAGAGAAGATAGGAATTCATAAATCAAAAGAAATTGCTAAAAATGCAGACTTAATTATTGCTATATTTGATGCTTCTAAACCATTATCAAAAGAAGATAAAGAAATTTTAGAAATTATAAAAGGGAAAAAGGTCATTATATTATTAAATAAAATAGATTTAAAACAAGAACTATATAAAGCAGATAAAGATTTTAAGGAAGTAACAGATAGTATTATAGAAATATCTGCACTAAATAATATTGGAATTGATGATGTATATGCAGAAATTACAAAATTATTTGAAATAAATGAAATCAATATAGATAATGATTTGGTTATTACAAATATTAGACATAAAGATTTAATTCATCAAGCTATAGAAAGTATAAAAAAGACAAAAGAGACAATGAAAGAAAAAATGCCAATTGATATTGTAGCTGTTTATATAAAACAGATTTTAGAAGATTTAGGAAATATTACAGGAGAATTTGTAACAGAAGATATTATTAATGAAATTTTTTCAAAGTTCTGTTTAGGAAAATAAAGTTATCAACAACGAACGAGAATCAAAAATGAGCGAAAAATAATCATAAAAAGTATAATTTTATATAAAAATATAAAAAGAAGCTTAAAACAAATTTTAAGAGCAAATAGAAATGGAGAATAAAAATACAACTAAAAGAAAAACATAGATAAAGATAAAATATTTAAAAGAAAGAAAAACAATGACAAGATATAAAAGAATCTAAAAAAAGTAAAAAAAGAACAAAAAAGTTTAAAAAATTTACTTATCAATCAATGTAAACAAGGGGCGAACAAAAATTGAGCAACAATAGGAAAATAGCGAACTTTCAAACATTGATACATAAAAAATACACATTATGTATACATTGTTCGCAAAACAAATGATTGATAAAAAGGCAATTTATAAAAAATGAGTTTACTAAAAAGTAAAATCAAAAATAGAAAAAGAACAAAACAAAACTTTCTGTTTCACAGGGAATAAAAAAGGAGAGAAAAAATGGAATATAATGCAGGAGAATATGATGTAGCGGTTGTCGGTGCAGGACATGCTGGATGTGAAGCAGCACTTGCAGCAGCAAGACTGGGAATGAAAACCTTGATTTTTTCAATTAGTTTAGAAGCAATTGCCAATATGCCATGTAATCCACATATTGGAGGAAGCTCCAAGGGACATCTAGTAAGAGAGATTGATGCACTAGGTGGAGAAATGGGAAAAAACATCGACAAAACAATGATACAAATAAAAATGTTAAATACTTCAAAAGGACCAGCAGTACATTCTTTAAGAGCACAAGCTGATAGAAAAAAATATCAAGCAGAAATGAAACATACTTTGGAAAAACAAGAAAATCTAGAAGTAAAACAAGGGGAGATAGTAGATATCGTTCTAGAAAATGGAAAAGTAAAAGCTATCAAAACAGATGTCGGGGCTGTATATCATGTCAAAACAGTAATTCTGGCAACAGGTACATACTTAAAAGGAAAGATTTTTATTGGAGAATTTTCAAAAGAAAGCGGACCTGATGGTGTAGCAGCAGCTAATAAATTATCAGATGTCTTAAAAAACTTAGGAATTCCTTTAGTAAGATTTAAAACAGGAACGCCAGCTAGAATTAATAGAAGAAGCATAGATTTTAGTAAAATGGAGATTCAAAAAGGAGATCAAGGAATAGAAGCATTTTCTTTTGAAGATGAACCAAAAGAATTTGAACAAGTGGACTGTTATTTAACGTATACAAATGAAAAAACGCATGAAATTATAAAGAATAATTTACATAGATCACCATTATATGCAGGAAAAATAGAAGGAACGGGACCTAGATATTGCCCTTCAATAGAAGACAAAGTTGTTAGATTTAGCGACAAACCAAGACATCAAGCTTTTGTAGAGCCAGTAGGATTAGACACAGAAGAAATGTATATTCAGGGAATGAGCTCTTCACTTCCAGAAGATGTACAAATTGCTCTTTATAGAACAATACCAGGATTAGAACATGCGGAATTTACAAGACCTGCTTATGCTATAGAATATGATTGCATTGATCCATCTAATTTAAAATTATCTTTAGAATATAAAGGGATTGATGGACTATTTATGGCAGGACAAATTAATGGAACATCAGGATATGAAGAAGCAGCAGCACAAGGATTGGTTGCAGGAATCAATGCTGTACAAAAAATAAAAGGAAAAGAGCCATTAATATTAGATAGATCTCAAGCGTATATTGGTGTTCTAATTGATGATATAGCGACAAAAGGAACCAATGAACCATATAGAATGATGACATCCAGAGCAGAATATAGGTTACTTTTAAGACAAGATAATGCAGATTTGAGATTAACTTCAATTGGGCATGAAATAGGCTTAATATCAGATGAAAGATATGAAAGATTTTTAAAGAAAAAAGAAAATATAGAAAAAGAGAAAGAAAGATTACGCCATTTAGTGGTAAAGCCAACAGAAAAAGTAAATAAATTTTTAGCAGAGCAAGGAACCTCAGAATTAACCAATGGAACGAAAATGGCAGAATTATTAAAAAGACCAGAGTTAAATTATCAAAGTTTAAGCGAAATAGACGAAGATAGACCAAAACTATCAAAACAAGAGCAAGAAGAAGTAGAAATTCAAATAAAATATGAAGGATATATTAAATTACAAGAAGAACAAGTGAAAAAATTTAAAAAATTAGAAGAAAAAATATTACCAGATGATGTAGATTATGAAAAAATCAAAGGAATTAGTTTAGAAGGAAGGCAAAAGCTAAACAAGTTTAAACCACACTCAATAGGACAAGCATCAAGAATATCAGGTGTTTCACCTGCTGATGTATCTGTTCTTCTGATATATTTACAACAATTAAAAGAAAGGAAATAAAAAATGAATATCCAAGAATTTTCTGATTTAATGCGAGATTACGGAAAAGAAATAAATATTGTGTTTACAGAGGAACAATTGCAAAAATTTTATCAATATATGAACTTATTAATTGAATGGAATGAAAAAATAAATTTAACAGCAATTATTGAACCTAAAGAAATTATATTGAAACATTTTATTGATTCTTTGACAATTATGAAATATATTCAACCCAATAAATCTGTTATTGATATTGGAACTGGAGCGGGTTTTCCAGGAATACCCATAAAAATTATGCGAGAAGATTTAAATATGACATTATTGGATTCTTTAAATAAAAGGATAAACTTTTTAAATGAAGTTATCAAAGAACTAGAATTAGAAAATATAATTGCTGTACATGCCAGAATTGAAGAATATGCAAAAAATAAACAATATAGAGAAAAATATGATATAGCCACTTCAAGAGCTGTAGCCAATTTAACTACTTTGTCAGAATATATGTTGCCAATGGTTTCTATAGAAGGAACAGCGATATGTATGAAAGGTTCAGATGTTACTGATGAAATATTTAAAAGTAAAAACTCTATAAAAATATTGGGAGGAAAAATCAACAAAATAGAAGAATTTACACTTCCAAAAAGTGATAATAAAAGAAATTTAATTATCATAGAAAAAATAGAACAAACACCGAATAAATACCCTAGAAAGCCTGGTATGCCTTCAAAAGATCCACTTTATTAGAAGGTAAAAAATAAAAGAAAAAAAGTCAAAAAAATTGTAAAATTTTATTGACTTTTTTTTTATATTTATATATGATTATTATAGAACACAAACAAACTAAAGAGTAAATATTAACTAAAAATGGAGGCGAAAGATTTTGGGAAAAATTATATCAGTTGCAAACCAAAAAGGAGGCGTTGGGAAAACAACGACAACCGTTAATTTAAGCACGATCTTAGCGAAAAAAGGAAAAAAAGTATTATTGATAGATGCTGATCCCCAGGGAAATGCAACAAGTGGATTAGGAATTGAAAAAGAAGTAGAATTTTCTACCTATGATATTTTAGTAAATGATACAGAAATAAAACAAGCACTTCAAAAAACGGTTATAAAAAATTTGTTATTATGTCCTTCAAATATGAACTTAGCAGGAGCAGAAGTAGAGTTAGTATCTATGATGTCAAGAGAACAAAGATTAAAGGAAAAATTGGAGGAAATAAAAGATAGCTTTGACTATATTTTTATAGATTGTCCTCCATCATTAGGACTAATTACCTTAAATGCTTTTACAGCTTCAGATAGTGTATTAATTCCTGTACAATGTGAATATTTTGCATTGGAAGGATTAGGGCAATTGTTAAATACTGTAAATTTAGTAAAAAAACATTTAAATAAGACGATTATGATAGAAGGTGCTTTACTTACAATGTATGACATAAGAACAAATTTATCAAATCAAGTTGTGAAAGAAGTAAAAAAATATTTTAATGATAAAGTTTATAAAACTGTTATACCAAGAAATGTAAGATTAAGTGAGGCACCAAGTTATGGAATGCCTATTACAGAATATGATCCTAGATCAAAAGGAGCAAAAGCATATATGAAATTTGCAAAAGAATTTTTAAAAATAAATGAAGAAGAGAAGAAAGCAAAACATATGATGTAAGATGATAATGATAGGAGGAATTATAAATGGCAAAAATGTCAGGTTTAGGAAAAGGATTAGATGCTTTATTTGGACCAGCACCAGAAGAAGAACAAATGCAAGAAAATGATATATTAAAAAATTTAAAAGTAACAGAAGTAGAACCTAATAGAGATCAACCAAGAAAAAACTTCGACCAAGAAGCTTTGGAAGAATTGGCTGAATCTATAAAGGAATATGGATTGATACAACCAATTGTTGTAACAAAAAAAGATGGATATTATGGAATTGTTGCAGGAGAGAGAAGATGGAGAGCATCTAAAATAGCAGGATTGACAGAAATTCCAGCAATTATAAGAGAAGATAATGAAAGAATCAATTCTGAAATTTCATTAATAGAAAATATGCAAAGAGAAGATTTAAATCCTTATGAAAAAGCATTAGGAGTTAGAACTTTAATTGATAATTATGGATTATCACAAGAAGAAGTAGCTAAAAAATTAGGAAAGGGAAGAAGTACAATTGCTAACATTGTTAGAATATTAAATTTAGAGCCTAGAGTATTAGAAATGGCAAAAGAGGGAAAATTAACAGAAGGACATTGTAAAGCATTACTTGCTATCACAGATCCAGAAAAACAATATAAGACAGCTATACAAATGCTAGAAAGAGGAGCAACAGTAAGACAAGTTGAGAAAAAAGCAAGAGTAAAAGAAACAAAAGAAGAATCAGATAGAAACCATATATTATATAAAAGTATAGAAGATAATTTTCAAAGTTTCTTTGGTTCTAAAGTAAGATTAGATGCAGGAAAAAGAAGGGGAAAAATTATTATCGAATATACTTCTAATGATGATTTAGAAAGGATATTAAATTTGATAAAATAAAGGAAGGTGATTGAATGACAGAAATATTAGAATTTTTAAAGACAGATACTTTTCTAATGATAAATGTTGGTATATTGTGTATTCTTTTTGTGGGATTTTTTATTACGTTAGCAAGACTTCACTCTATTAATAAAAAGTATAAAACTTTCTTAGGAAAATTAGGAAATGGAGAACATTTAGAAGAAGATTTAGAAAATTATATGTACAGAGTGGAAAGAGTTGAAAAACAAAACGCAGAAATTAAAAACTTGGTAGATGCAATAGATGAAAACATGGATACTTGTATCCAAAAAATAGGTATTATTAGATATAATGCATTTAAAGATACAGGAAGTGATTTGAGTTTTGCACTTGCTATGTTAGATGAAAATAATAATGGAGTCGTTTTGAACGGTATTTATTCTAGAGAAATGTCTAATATATATGCAAAACCTGTAGAAAATGGAAAATCAAAATACACCATTTCAGAAGAAGAACAAGAGGCTATACAAAAAGCAATAGAAAATAAACAAGTATATAAGGTTAGGAAACAATGAAAAATTTAATTAATAAAATAAAAGGAAAAGATAATATAGCTATTTTTATATTATTTTTTCTTATTTCTTTGGGAATATCATTAAATATATCCCTAGAAGCAAATGATGAAATATGGAATTTTCAAAATATCTATAAAATGTATAATGGATTTAAAATCTATGAAGAAATAAATGTCATTATTACACCATTATTTTTTTGGTTAGCTGAAGGAATATTTAAAATATTTGGTGCAAATTTATTTGTTTTTAGGATTAGCCATTGTTTTATTATGGCAATATTATTCTTATTCACATATAAAATCTTAAAAAAATTAAATGTGCCCAAAACACTTTCTGTTCTAACAATATTAATAATAGCTTTAAATGAATTCTTTTTATTGATTAGAACATGTTTTAACTATAATAATATTGCTTTATTGTTTTTCATAATAGGTGTTTATTATTTAATAAATGAAAAAACAAGAAAAAATGTATATATACAATCTGTTATTACATTTTTAATATTATTGACTAAGCAAAATATGGGAGTATATTACTTGCTAGGAAATATTATATATTTAAGTATATCAAAGAATAATGTTAAGGAAAAAATTAAAGAAAATCTTAAATATATAAGTGTTATTTTGCTTGGAGGAATTGCTTTTATTTTATATTTGATAATGGATAATAACTTATATAATTTTGTGAACTATGCATTAGGAGGAATTTTAGAATTTGCAAATGAAAACTTAAATTTTGATTTTTCTAGTATTGTGTTTTTGATTGGTATAGCGCTAATCAATATAGGTGTTAGTGTAGTTTTCTTAAAAAAGAATCTTTTTTCATCAAAAGAAAAGGAAAATATCAAAATTTTACTTGTATTTTCATTGATGCTTTCTATTGCTTGCTATCCTATTTTTAATTGGACCCATATTATCATTGGAACATATTTAATGATAATCAACATTGTATATATGATATATACGTTATTTCAAGATTTTAAAAATTCAATACAAAACATATTAAAAATTGTCAATGGAATTATTATTATGATAATGATTATCTTCTCAGCTTATAATATGTGCATGTGGGTAAATACGATAACAGATGATGGGTATCCATATTCTTGGGAAGAGCCATTTTTTGGAGGTATCATAGGAGAAGAAGAATATGAAAAAAATGAAAGAGTTAGTAATTATATAGAAGAAAATAATAAAAATGTGATTGTATTTTCTAATCGAGCAGCACTATATATGGTACCATTAAATAGAAATAATGGAGATTTTGATTTACCTTTTAAGGGGAATCTAGGAATAAAAGGAGAACAAGGTCTCATAGAAAAAGTAAAAGAGATGGAAAATACACAGTTTTTGATTTATAAAGAAGAAAATGCAAATATTTATCAAGAAACTGTACTTGTAAAAGAATATATAAAAAATACAAAAAAATGTGTTGGAGAAATAGAAGGATTTGAAATATATGAATAATTATAAAAAAATAATTTATAATAAATTCAAATAAGTATTGACAAAATCCTTGAAAATATGTTAAGATAAAAAATGTCTTTGAGACATGGAGAGGTGGTCGAGTTGGTTTATGGCACCAGTCTTGAAAATTGGCGTGCGTTTGTAGCGTACCGTGGGTTCGAATCCCACCCTCTCCGCCAATAACATAAGAGTTAGATAAGTTCATATATCTAACTTTTATTTATAAGTAACTTCATATGGAGATGTACCCAAGTGGTGAAGGGGACTGTTTGCTAAACAGTTAGGTCCCGAAAGGGGCGCGGAGGTTCGAACCCTCTCATCTCCGCCAAAATAGTATAAGGCAATATTGCTTTATATTATTTTTTTGTCTAAATTCATCGAAATTATATTTACAAAAATAATTTTTTGTATTAAGATAGAAATGGTTTATTATAAATGTATTGCTAATTATTGAAAAATAAGGTATAATTAAATTATGTAAATAAAAGAAATAGTATATAAAGATAGGAGGGTCAAATATGAAAATGAATAAAAAGAAAATTCTTATAATAGCAGTTATTTTTCTAATATGTATTTTCTTTATTAGTCAAGCAGTACAAGCAACTGCATTTGACCCAGATCATTATCAACCAGACTCAACAAGTACTGTTAGTGGGGCGACGAAACTAGGAAGTATTGGAAATAAAATTATTGGAGTCGTACAAATTATTGGCTCTATCTGTTCAGTCATTGCATTAATTGTTATTGGTATTAAATATATGATGGGAAGTGTTGAAGAAAAGGCAGAATACAAGAAAACGCTAAAACCATATCTTATTGGTGCTATTTTAGTATTTGGAATAACAAATCTTTTGGGGATTGTTCAGGATATAGTAGCAAGCTTTATGTAGAAGAATAAAAGAAATGGAGGAAGAATGATATGATAAAGAAATTTATGATTTGCATATGTATATTAAGTCTATTTCTTATAATGATATATCCAACAACAGTAAGAGCTACATCTGTTGATGACATATTTACAGGAGCAGATGAGTTTCTAGAAAAAGGTGGAGGACAAGGTGCTGTTGATGAAACAATTGATGATCAAGTCTTAGGAGAAACATCTGATTTTATATATAATCTATTATTAGGAATTAGTATGATTATTGCTGTAATTGTAGGAATGGTTTTAGGAATTAAATATATGATGGCAACTTCAGAGGAAAAAGCAGAAATTAAACAAACATTACCAGCATATATTGTATCTTGTATAGTTGTATTTGGAGCTTTTACAATATGGAAGGTAATTATAAATTTGATTCAATAAGGAGTAGATAAATGAAAATAAATAAATTTTTGAAAATAGTGATAAGTATCTTATTACTTAGTGTGGTAATATTTATATGTTTACCAAAAAATATGAGTACAGCACTTACAATAGGAGATTTGACAGGAACTACAGCAGGGACATCAGAAATTAGAACTGCAGGAAATAAGGCAATACAAATTGTAAGTACAATAGGCTCTATATTATCTGTTATTGTTATTATTGTTTTAGGTATAAAGTATATGATGGGCAGTGTTGAAGAAAGGGCAGAATACAAAAAAACAATGCTACCTTATCTGATAGGAGCAGCATTTATATTTGCAGCTTCTTCTATAGCATCTATTGTGTATAATCTTGCAATAAATTTATAAAAGTGCTATAATAATAAGAGAGGGTAAAATATACAAATCCTAAAATGCAAAAGGAATATAAATAAAAGGAGGAAGAGCCATGAAAAAAACTGTAAAAATATTATTAGTTATGATGATATTAATGATAGCACTAACTATAACTGTTGAAGCAGCATCAGGTGTAGATCCAAGCGGATATACTGGAGGAGGAGCTTCTGTTAGCTCTATTAACAGAATCGGTAACCAAGTTATCCAAATCGTAAGTACAATTGGTTCAATTGCATCAGTTATCGTTTTAGTTGTATTAGGTATAAAATATATGATGGGTAGTGCTGAAGAAAAAGCAGAATACAAAAAGACATTATTACCATACATCATTGGTGCAGCGTTTGTATTTGCGGCTTCAACAATTGCAACAATCGTATTCAACTTTACATCAAGTTTATAATATTAAAAATATATGTGAAAATGAATAAATCTCAATTTCTAAAAATTGAGATTTATTTTTTTGAACTGTAAAAAAAATTAACATAAAACAGACAATTACTAAAAAAAATGATGTGATAAAATAAAAAATGTTACAAATGCATTACATATCAATTACAATATAATTAAAATTGTTTTTTTTTGTATATTTCTGTACTTTTAGGGGTTTTTTATGTTATAATTATATATAAGTGGAATTGTATGTAAAGGAGTGGAAAAACAAATGAGAACATATGAAATACCTAGAAATTATAAAGGTGAGAGTAGAATCTTATATATCTTTTCTACAAAAGCATTAATTTATACAATCGTTGGTATGGGAATCGGGTTGATATTTTATTTCATATTAAATGCATTAGGAATGCAATTTGCAGGAATTATTGTAGATGTTATCTTACGGTGCGATTGGTTTTACAATAGGAACTTTTAAAATACCAGATAATAAAAAGTTTGAATTTGCCAGAAAAACTGGTGGAGAAAATATAGATGACGTAGCAAAAAGATGGATTAATTTTAAAAGAAAAAAGAATAGAGTATATATATGGACAAAGGAGGACATGAATCATGAGTGATAACCAAATCAGCAATTTTTTAACAGTTAGTTTAGTTGTATTACTTAGTGTATTTTTTATATTATTAATTGTATTAGTGGTTTTAATGCTTAAAGAGAAAAATAAAGGCAATACAAAAAATAAAAATGAAGCAAATGACACAAGTAAAGTGAAAAAGGATGTTGAATACACAAAAAATTCTATTTTTGATTTTATGGAATTTGATAAAATTGAAGATAACATGATTGTTAGAAAAAAGGGCAGACAATATATCATGGTAATGGAATGTCAAGGAGTCAATTATGATTTAATGTCTGGATTAGAAAAAAACAGTGTAGAGCAAGGATTTTTACAGTTTTTAAATACATTACGATATCCAATACAGTTATATATTCAAACAAGGACAGTCAATTTAGGTAGTAGTATTAACAGATATAAACAAAAAGTAAATACAGTAAGAGATGACTATATGAGAAAACAAATGGAATATAATTCAATGGTGAATTCAGGTGAATATACAGCAAGAGAAATAAATAATGCCAGATTTGAATTAGTAAAAGCACAAAACTTATATGAATATGGTTTAGATATTGTTAATAATACAGAAAAGATGAACTTAAATAAAAATATTTTGAAAAAACATTATTATGTCATTATATCTTATATACCAGAAGAAAATACAAATACGGGATATGATGAAGATGAAATCAGAAGTATGGCTTTTTCTGATTTATATACAAAAGCACAAGCACTAATTAGTTCTTTAGGTGTGTGTGATGTAGCAGGAAAAGTATTAGATAGTGAAGAATTAGCTGAATTACTTTATATAGCATACAATAGAGATGAATCAGAAACATATCAATTGGAGAATGCATTAAAAGCAGGAGTAGATGAATTATATTCAACAGCTAAAAATGTATTAGATAAGAGAATGGAAGTCATTAATACAGAAGTGAGAACACAAGCAAATACCAAAGCAAATGATGCAGCGGTAGAAGCCATGATGAATCAAGATAAAGCTAGAAGAGTAAAACAAAGAGAAGAAAGAATGAATGAATTAATTGATGAGATGGCTAAAGATTTATTAGATGAAAATGAAGAAATATTAGGGGAAGACGTTGTAGAGGAGGCAAAAAAAATAGTTGATCAACAAAAAGCAAAATAAGGAGGAAAGAAAATGTTCGGTAAAAAGAAAGAAGCCGTAAAAGAAGAAACAGTGCAAAAAGAAAAAGTAAACTTTTTAAGAAAGAAAACTATAAAAGAAATTATAGCACCATCTGGAATTGATGCTAGTAATATAGATCATTTGGAAATTATCTCTAATACCAAAAGATATGCTAGAAGTTTTTTCGTTTCACAATTGCCAAGAATGTGTACTTTCCCAGAATTATTTAGAGATTTGTATCTTTTTGGAGATATTAATACATCTATATTCATTAATCCAGTAAAAGAAGAAAGATCACAAAATGAATTAAACAGAGTGATTAATGAATTGGAAACAGAAAGAATTGTAGCAATGGATAAGGGAAATATCAACAGAGAGAGTACAATCACACAAAAGAGACTAGAAGCAGAGCAATTAAGAGATGAAATTGCAGCAGGATTTAATAAATTATATGAAGCATCTATTGTAGCAACACTTTTTGCATATAACTTAGATGATTTAGATAGAGATACAAAGATGTTAACTTCTGAGATGTCAAAAACATTAGTAAATATTAAAACAGCTTGGGGAATTCAAGAAGAAGCATTTCAATCAAATTTACCTTTATTGGAAGATAAGGTAAAGAAAATACATACATTTGATAGAAACTCAATGGGAACTGTATTTCCATTTACAACATCAGAGGTAGGACATGCTACAGGCGTTCCTATTGGTTTTAATAAGCAAACGGGAACACCAATCTTATTTGATAATTTTCACCCATCATTAACCAATTATAATATGGTTATATTTGCAAAATCTGGTGCCGGAAAATCTGTTACCATGAAAACATTAGTATCTAGATCATCTGTACTGATGGGAATAGAAAGTTTAGCACTTGATGCAGAAGGTGAATATACGATTGTTGCTGAAAGTTTGGGTGGAATTAATGTTGTCATTAGTCCAAACTCTCAAACGGTTATTAACTTATTTGATGTAGAAGTTGAAAGAATAAAAGATGAAATTACAGGAAAAGAAAGAACTGTATTAAATATTGAAAATAAAGTAGAAGATGTTACGCAAGCACTACTTACAATGGCAAAAGGAAGCACAAGAAGTACAGAAGTAAATGAGTTAACAAAACAAATTATTGCTGAGTCAGTAGCAGAAGAATATGCAAGTTTAGGGATTACTAATAATCCAAATAGTTTATATAAAACAACCAATATGGGATTAAGAGGAGACAATTTATTCCAAAAAGAGAAAAAAGAAATGCCAACAATAGGAAGTTGGTATAAAAGAATTCAAGAAAAAGCAAGAGATAATAAAAACCCAGATTATCAATTCCATTATAGTTACTTATTAAAAGTTATGAGACAATATGTAAGAGAATATGATGGACAAATGGCATATTTTGATGGACAATCTACATTTGACTTGTTAGAGGGAGCACCTTTTATCAATTTGGATATATCACAATTAGAGGAAAGATTTGCAAGACCTCTTGCACAACAAATTTTACTTTCATGGATATGGGAGAAATTTGTTAAGAAAAATAGTGAAGATAGAAAAAAAGCTACGCAAAAAAGAGTGTTGGTTGATGAGGCATGGATGTTACTTCCATACCCAGAAGCTGTAGACTTTTTAAATAAAATGGCTAGACGTGCCAGAAAAAGAAATGTATCTTTGGCAATTATATCTCAAAGATTCCAAGACTTTTATGAAAAACCAGAAGCACAAGCAGTTTTAACATCATCAGATACAAAATTATTTTTAGCACAAGATAAATCAGAAATACAATATTTAAAAGAAGTATTTAAATTATCAGAAGGAGAAGCAAACTTTTTAGTTACATGCCAAAAAGGAGAGGGATTACTGAAAGTTGGAGCAGATACAGCCATTTTAAAAATTGTACCAACGAAAAAAGAATTTGAATTTGTGGAAACAAATTTAAATAAATTAGCACAGAGAAAACAAAATTAGTAGTTGGAGGAAAAAATGAAATTTTTTGAAAATAAGAAAATTTGGAAAAAAATAGTAATCATACTTCTCATAATTATGCTCTTCCAATTTGCTTTGACAACACCTGTTGTTAAAGCCGAAGACAATGATGAAGGCGTTGGTGGTATATTGTTAGGACCAATCATGAAATTGATTGTTGCAATAGGAGATCGGAATCCTTAATCTAATCCATAAAGTTGTTATGGGACAGAATGATATACTAATCCAGATAGATATGAAAGACACTTTTTGGGATATGCTAAAAACAGTTCTTGTAGGACTGGTGGTTGGAGCTCTAGCTATACTAGCACTAGCACTAGCAGCAACAGGAATAGGAGCTATAGCAACAGGTATTATGGCAGCATTAGCTGTAGGAGGAACAGTATCAGTTACAATAGGAACAGGAGCCGCGATTTTAGCAACAGCAGCAGGAGTATGGTCGGCTGTTACATATTATAATACACAATTACCGACAAATGTCGTTTTACCAGTTTATAGTATTTCTCCAGAAGAGATTTTTCAAGGTAAAATATTACTTTTTGATGTAGATTTCTTTAATCCAGTAGAAGAAATTTTAGAAAAACATGATGAAAATGGAAATTTAGAATACTATTATTATGAAGAGGATGGAGAAGAAATACCGACATCTAAACAAAATACAGCATTAGATTTACAAAAAATAGTGAGTCAGTGGTATATGGCATTAAGAAATATCGCTATTGTGCTATCTATGTCTGTGTTGTTATATATTGGAATCAGGATGTTATTATCATCAGTTGCACAGGATAAAGCTAAATATAAGCAAATGTTGATAGATTGGGTAGTTGGACTATGTTTATTATTCTTTATGCATTACATTATGGCTTTTTCGGTTTCAATGGTAAAACAATTTACGAAATTGATTGTATATAATGAAGAACACGAACTAGAAGATGTACAATCATATGCAGGTGCAATTGAATTAGATGAAGATGGTAAGATAAGAGAAAAAGTGGAAGACATGGGTCAAGAAGATGCCATTCAAGCAGCTCAAAAAGTAGATGAAGATGGAAATACAGTAGATACAGAATTTCTTGTATGGCCAACAAATATTATGGGACAATTAAGGATTGCTTCTCAAATGAGCTATGGTGATACAGGTTATATAGGATATACACTTTCTTATTTTATATTGGTTTTGCTAACGGTATATTTCATTTTTGTATATTTGAAAAGGGTATTGTATATGGCATTTTTAACCATGATAGCGCCATTAGTTGCTCTAACATATCCGATAGATAAAATTAATGATGGACAAGCACAAGGATTTGATAGATGGTTAAAAGAATATATTTTTAACTTGCTAATTCAACCATTACATTTAATCCTTTATACAGTATTAGTATCATCAGCTTTTGAATTAGCATCAACCAACTCGATATATGCAATTGTAGCAATCGCATTTTTAATTCCAGCAGAAAAATTAATGCGTAACTTATTTGGATTTGAAAAAGCAAGCACACCACCTTCATTGGCAGGTGCTGCAGTGGGAGCAGGTTTATTAAATACAGGGTTACAAACTTTATTACATAGAACACCTCCAGGAAAAGCAGGAAAAAATGGCAGTAATGGAAGTGATGGAGATGATTCAGGTGCACCAACTAGAATAGGATATAATAATCACAATTTTGATCCATTAGATGATATGGCTGCAAATATTGATGATAATGATACACCACCAGCAATTGATGCAGGAGGTGCTTCTGCAGCTGATGCTACAGCATATAATGACCAAGAAGACCCAGTAAAGAGAATGGAAAGAGAAGCTCTGGAAGAAAAAATTGCAGATGGACAAATTACAAAAGATGAGTTAACAGCAGATCAGAGAAGGTTATTAAGATTAGATAATGATGAAGATAATAATGGGCAAGATAATGACAGTGAAAGTACATCCGGTTCAACTTCAGCAGCTACAACAGCTCCAGCTAGACAGATAAGAACAGCAAGAAATATGTCAGGAAAGATGACAATGGGAGATAGATTTAGAGGAGCAGGAAGAGTATTAAAAGATAGTGGAAGACAACAAATAAAGGGATTTAAAAAAGGAGTTAAAAAAGGATTTAGAATGGCTCCAGGTGTAATAGGAGGAGCAATGATAGGCGGAACTGCAGCGGCTTTTGGTGCTTCACTAGGACTTGCTACAGGAGATCCATCCAAAGCATTATCATACGGATCGGCAGCAGCTGTAGCTGGAGCAACTTTTGGAGGAAAAACATTTACAATCCAAGAAAGAACAGGAGAACAATCAGCTGCACAAATAGCAAGAGATAGAGCATATTATGGAGATAGATATGATGATCATGTAGCTGAAAAAAATATGAAGACATGGAAAAAAGATTCAGATAAAAGAGAGGAATTGGAAAAATATTTAGGTGCAGATAGAGCCAAACAGTTATATGAAAGTGGAGATATTGATAATTATTTAAAACATGATATTACAGATACAAAAATGATAGCAGCAATGGAAAATGTCATGAAAGATCATTCAGATGTAAAATTCAACGATGTACTAGCATTTAAAGAAGCGCATGATATATATGGAAATGGAACAAAGAGAATGGGTTCTAAGAGCAGAAAAGAATTAATGGATGACTATACAGGACAATTTAAACAAAGAAACTTATCAGATAAAAGAGCTAATGCAGGAGCTGAAAAAATAGCTAATGGAGTAGATCTACTTAGTTCAGCATTAGGTAATGTATAACAGAAGGAACTATATGATTATGAATATATAGCGAGAATTTGTAATCATATAGTTTCATTTTATAAGATGATTTATATAACGAATTATTTGTATTAAATTAAATAAAGGAGAAAGCAAATGTATAGATTTATTAGATGGTATAATCAAAATCGAAAATCATTCTGGATAACCATTGGAATTATTATTTTGATTATTGGTGTTATACAACTGATTAATTATTTTTATAAAGTAAGAGGAGAAGAACAATTAAAAAATCCTAGTAACCAAATTCAAAATACAGTTTCAAACTATAATTACAATCATGTAGAAGTGGATGATAGTCATTCAAGTTTAACGGGAGAAAAAATTTCAGAAGATCAAGAAACAGAAATTGGTGTGATAGATAATTTTATAAATTATTGTAATGAAAAAGATCTTCAAGGTGCATATGATTTGCTAACAGACGAATGCAAAGAAGTGATGTATCCAACATTAGAAGATTTTGAACAGGCTTATTATAATCAAGTATTTGGAAATTCAAGAAAAAATATTACAGTGGATAACTGGATAGATAATATCTATAAATTAGATATTAATGAAGATTTTTTATCAACAGGAAAATATTCTAAAGAAGATACCATTCAAGACTATATAACTGTAGAGGAAATAGATAATCAATATAAATTAAATATTAATCGATATGTAGGAAGAAAAGATATTGGAAAATCAAAAGAAGATAAAAATATAAGAATTGAAATAGAACAAACAGATATTTATATGGATTATCAAATTTATAAAATAAAAGTAACAAATAATTCTGAAAATACAATTTTACTAGACGATGGAGTAGATATAGAAGCAATGTATATTGAAGATGAAAATGGAGTTCAATATACAGCATATACACATGAAATTAATGAAGGGCAATTAATGGTAAGTCCGAGAGAAACAAAAGAATTAGAAATTAAATACTATAGTAGATATGGGTCTGAAAAGGTAATTGATAAAGTTGTTTTTTCAAGAATGATATTAAACAATGAAACATATACAACTTTTCAGAATAAAAGTTTATATCGTGATTATGCAAATTTCGAAATAGAAATATAATAATAGGAGAATTGTATGAATGAAGAATTTAAATATCAAATAAAACGTATATGGAGAAAAGTTTCAAAGCGAGTGTTGAGGCTAGGAGTAATTATTCCCTTAATTGTTATATTGATTTTATGTGCATCTGTTTATCAAGTAAAAGTACATGATGGGACGTACGAAGAAGGAGATTGGGCCAATACACAATATGCTGCTGAACAGTATAGAGGAAATACAAGTATTGGTTCAGATGGAAAAATTACAACAAACATGACAGCACAAGAACTTTGGGACAAGCTAATGGATGAAGGCGGTAGAGTAAACTTGTATTTAGATGGACCAGAAGAATTGCAAAGATTAATGAATGCAGAAATGGTAACACAATATCTAGATACAAGAAGTGAAGATGAAATAGATGAACCAATTGACTGGGATGCTATAAGAGATATTAATTCTAATGAGGTACAAGGAATTATTAAATTGAAAAGGGCATTATCTGATGGAACGACCATAACCATGACATATAAGGATCCAGAAACTTTTCAAACATATATTGATAATTATAATGCTAGTGGATCAGAAAGTGATAGAAATACTGCTCTAAAATATTTTACAATAGAAAGAAGTACAGTAGCAAGTACAGGAACAGCGAGTCCCATTGAAGCGGGAACAACCATTTATGTACCAGAAGGACTAGGTGCTGTACATACATATATGGCATGGCAAATGATTACATCTCCATCATCTATGCAATATAAATTAAGAGAACAAGCTGGAATGAATTTTGATGCAGAAGGATTTGGAAAAATCAATGGACGTTATGTTATTGCTTGCACTACAACATTTGGACAAGTTGGAGATTATATAGATTTTTACAAAGCAGATGGAAGTATTATCCCTTGTATTATAGGAGATATCAAAAACCAAAATGATGCAGGATGTAATGAATGGGGACATTTAAATGGAACATGTATTGTTGAATTTGTTGTAGATAAAACAACTTGGTATAATCCAATGCATGAAAATCCTGGTACACCAAATTGTCATCCAGAATGGAATCAATATATTACCAAAGCAGTAAATGGTGGAAGTTATTTTGATAATCCAAGCTTTGGAACAGAAGATATAGAGGCAAATGATGCAAATGATGAAGAAGAAGAAAATGAAGGTGAGTCAAATGGAACACCAGCATCAAGTGAATTATATTGGCCAACAGATGGTACACAAATAACTTCTAATTTTGGGTTAAGAAATTCACCAACAGCTGGGGCATCAAGTAATCATAAAGGAATTGATATAGGAGTACCTACAGGTACAAACATATATGCAACTGAAGCAGGAAATGTTACTATGTCTGGCTGGAGCGATTCTGGAGGATATATGATAATCATCGATCATGGAAATGGATATGTGACAAAATATATGCATAATAGCCAGCTTTTAGTTTCTGCTGGAGAAACTGTTAGTAAAGGGCAAGTGATTGCAAAAGCAGGAAGTACTGGTATTTCCACAGGGGCACATCTTCACTTTCAAATAGAATTTAATGGACAACCAGTAGATCCATTAAGTTTTAAATATCACAATGGTATGGGAAATGGTACAGGAGGAATTGGAAGCAATGTTGAAGGTGCAGAAAATTCAACAGCAACATATTATGCAAAAGTAGCTACTTGGAATGAAGTAACTGATACAGTAGAATCCAATGATCCTGATGTGGAAAGTTATTCTACAACTACATATAATATGACAACCACAAGAATTAATTATTTAGATTTTGTAAAAGCATATACAATGCCATTTGATTATTTATGGGATTTATTAGTTATCAGTGAGGATCAGGATTTTGTATTAGATTTAGCAGACTTAGTACATGATAGTCAAATAGAAATTACTGTACATGATAATTTATCTATCAATACAAATGTAAATACATATACATATACAGAAAATGAGAAAATTATTTCAAGAGGTGTTAAAATAGCAGGAACTTCAGGTGGTTCAAGAGTAAGAGTAAAAAATTCGGCAGCATCTGATCCACATATTAACTCAACTGATAGATCAGTTGTTCATACAGTAATTACCAAAACAAATACCTTAGAAATAGATTTAACAAGAGCCAATGTATGGATTGTAGATTATACAAGAAATTATACATATCAAGTTCCAGAAGAAGTAGTAACACATGGTGGAGCAGGACATATGGAAGATATACCGTATACCGACGAACCAGATCATACAACGCAAACAGATGATATCGGGTATGGAGAATCGCATAGGCAGAGTGCGCATAGTGAATGGGTACAAGAGTATCCAGATATAGTTACTACATTAGAGCAAGTATATTGTGATTATTATTATTCAACAACAAATCGAAATGAATCAATAACAAATACATTACAAAAAATGATATATGTTGCATCTCCACCTAATTTAGTAGAGAAAACAGACAAAAATGCAGATGAACCTAATTTTGTAACAATTTTATTAGACGATGATAATGGAAGGGCAAGAAATATTATTTTGGGAGATGCTGCGTGGTTATTTGATTTATTAAAGAGAAATGAAAGTACAGTAGAGATGGTAGATTTAACGAAATATTTATTATATAAAGCATCAGGAAAAGATTATGGAGTAACTCAATTTGATTTTAGTATATTCTATCCAGAAGGGTTAGCACCCGTAGGTCAATCAGACTATATTGTAGATACAACACGATCACCTTCAGAAATTGTTATAACAGATTTAGATACATTGAAACAAGCCTTTTCAGGTTACAGCAATGATAGTGTACTTCAAGCAAATGCTCAATATTTCTTAGAATTTCAAGAACAGTATCATGTAAATGCAGTATTTGCAGCGGCAGTTTCTATTACAGAAAGTAGTGCTGGTACCAATATTGCAATTGGTGGTAATAATATGTTTAGTATTTCCGATGGAGGAGCTGGAAATTGGGTTAGTTATCCTACCATGAGAGAAGCAATAGAAGCATTTTTCAAATTAATAAATACAGAATATTTTGGAAATGAACAATATTCAGTTGATTCTATAGCAAGAGGAAATCCACCTGGACAACATATGTACTGTGAACCACCAGATAAATGGATAACAGATACATGTACATATATGACACAAATGTTTAATGCTGCAGGAATAAATGTAACACCTTCATCAGGCTCAACAGCAACAGGAGAAGCAATTGTTGCAGCTGCAAGAGAACAATTGAATGTACCATATGTTTGGGGAGGAGAAACACCAGCTGGTTTTGACTGTTCAGGATTGACAAAATGGTGTTATGCAAAAGTAGGAATTTCAATACCACATAATACAGAGTCACAAAAGAGTGCGGCAATAAGAACAGTTCCTGTATCTGAAGCAAGAGTTGGTGATATATTGTATAAACATGGACATGTTGGAATCTATATAGGAAATGGACAATATATACATGCACCTCAAACAGGTGATGTTGTAAAAATATCAAATAATGCGAGCAGATTCGAATGCGCACTACAATTCTATTAATATTTTATTGATAATGAAAGAGGTATATAATGAAGAATATAAAAAAGCTAATGATTACGTTAATGATTATTCTTTTGATAATATGTATGATAATTGGTGTACTAATTTATTTGAATAAAATTAATACGGAAAAACAAATTTCTGAAAAAATAGAAAAAGGTGAAGGTGATCCACTAGAGATAGAATATGTTTCTCAACAATTAAATGATCCAACTAAATTTTTCTCTGTAGAAAATTACATAAAAAACAACATAGATGAAAATTTTGTAGCAAAGGATATGAACATATTAGATGAAGAAAGAATAACTAGTTATGCAGTAAAAGGCAATATCGAAGAAAGTGGAGAAGACATTTATCTTATTTTTAGAGTAGATAATCATAATATGACATATTCTATAGAAAGAGTCGACAATGTAAAAGAATTGAAGGAAATTAATTTAGAGGATGACAATGTTACCGAAATTCGTGATGAAGGAAATAATACTTTTGAATATACAACTGTAAATAGCGAAGAAATGTGCAGAAGATACTTAGAAGATTTTACACAAAAAGAATTAAATCAACCACAAGAAGCATATAACTTAATAGATGAAGAATATAAAACTATTAGATTTCCAACATTTGAAGACTATCAAGAATATATTGAAGAGTATCAAGATATTTTTTCAAATGCAGTATTAGCGAAATACAATTCAGAAATAAAAGATGGTTATACAGAATATACATTAGTTGATAATTATGATACTTCATATACAGTAAAAGCTAAAGGTGTATGGGATTATACAATACGATTAGATAATTATACAATTAAGATTGATACATATGAAGAAAATTATAATAAATTATCAGAAGAACAAAAAATACAAAGTAATGTATATATCTTTTTACAAATGATTAATACTAGAGATTATAAACATGCATATGAGTTGCTAGATGAAACCTTTAGAAATAATAATTTTGATACATTAGATACATTTAAAGAATATGTGAAAAATAATTTCTTTAATTATAATTTAAATACAACAACAGATGTAAAAATCAATAAAGAAGGAAATACATATATATATGAAACAATTATAAGAAGTGGTTCAGGAAGAGCAGCAGAAGATAAAAAATTAACAGTTATTATGCAATTAGAAGAAAGAACAGACTTTAGAATGTCCTTCAGTATAGAGTAAAAAAATTATGAATGAATAGACAAATTCATTGCATAAATGAAAATATATCTATTGATAAAAAGGAGAGAATATGATATTCTCTCCTTATAAAATATAAGAAGGTGAATATATGATAGAAATAGAAAATGTATCAAAATCTTATATAAAAGGTGCAAAGATTATTGATGATTTAAATTTAAAGATAAAAGATGGAGAAATATTAGGATTTATAGGTCCTAATGGTGCAGGAAAAACAACAGTTATCAAAATGATAACAGGAATTTTAAATATAGATGAAGGAGACATTTTAATTGACGGAAAAAGCATACAAAATGAACCATATGAAGCAAAAAAAAGTATAGGATTTACACCAGATAATCCAGATATGTTTTTAAATTTAAAAGGAATTGAATATTTAAATTTTGTAGCAGATATTTATAAAGTTGGAAAAGAAGAAAGAATAAAAGTAATTAAAGAATTATCTAAAAAATTTGAAATAGAAGGAGCCTTAAATGAAAAAATAGAAAATTATTCACATGGAATGAGACAAAAAATTGTGATTATTGGTGTTTTATTACATAATCCAAAAAATTGGATTTTAGATGAACCAATTACAGGATTAGATCCAAAAGCAATTTATGATTTAAAAATCATGATGAAAGAACATGCAAAAAAGGGGAATGTTGTGTTTTTTTCTACACATATATTGGAAGTTGCAGAAAATTTATGTGATAGAGTTGCCATTATTAATAAGGGAAAAATACTGTTTTTAGGAACGATAGAAGAATTAAAAAATAAAATGAAGGAAAACAACTCATTAGAAGAATTGTTTATGGAGATAATAAAAAATGATTAAAAATATAGTATTATTAACCAAAATATCTACAAGAAATTTTTGGAAAAATTTTAATTTATTTAATAAAGATACAAAAAAAATTAATAAAAAATCTATATATGTATGGTTATTTTTAATTGTTATTATGGCAATTACTTATTTAAGTAATGAATTATTAAGTATGTTAGAAGATTATGGACAACTGCAAATATTTCCGAATATTCTATTTGCAATAGCAATTGTTATTATGTTTATACAAATCATTATTGCAAGCATGAATATCTTATATTTTTCTAAAGATATAGAATATATGTTACCAATGCCAATAAGAACGGAAGAATTGTTATTATCAAGAGTAAATACACTTATAAATATGTTGTATGGAGTAGAATTACTATTCATGTTAATACCATTAATCCTATATGGAGCTTCTATTATGGCTCCACTTTCATATTATGTATTTGTGATAGTTGTACTAATGTTATTGCCGGTATTTCCAACAGTATTAGTAACGATATTAACATTGATTATTATGAAATTTATAAAAAAAATAAAAAACAAAAATGCATTTCAAATTTGTGTAACTTTACTTGCCATTCTATTTATCGTATTTGCAGAAGTTATATTTATAAAAGGTGTTACATCTAATCAAATTGATCAAGAGTTAATAGAAGTGAATGTGAATCATATATCAGAATCAATCAATTCTAGTTTTATAGTTATCAATCCATTAATTTCTATTTTAAACCAAGATCAAATATTTTTAAATTTATTAAAAGTTATTAGTGTTTATGTACTCATGTATGCAATACTCATATGGATAGGGAACAAAACATATATAAAAAATATTTTAAAAACAACTGTATATAATAAAAATAGACATCAAAAAGAAATTAATTTTGAAAAACAATGTAAAATACACAAACCAATAACATCTTATATCAAAAATGAATGGAAAAGTCTTTTGAAAAATGCGATATTTTTTATACAAACAATTTATCCTATTGCTTTAACTATGATTATGCTTATATTTATAGCAGTATATTTTAAAATAGGGGCAGTAGCAAAAAATCAAGAGCTTTCTGAAACGTTAAATGGAATGAATTTAACATTAGAAGGTGTTTGTATTATATTCGGAATTATACAAGTATTATGTTCAATGCCGAATATATCTATTACATCAATTTCAAGACAAGGAAAAAATGCAGTATTTATGAAGTATATACCAATAAGCTTATATAAACAGTTTTGGGTAAAAAACATACCACAAATAGTGATTAGCAGTGTCATTTCTATTATTGTTGTCATTCTTGCCAAATTACTATTTCCTGCAATATCTATTTGGCAAATAATATTGCTTATATTAACAGGTATGATTATTGGAGTGGTTAATAGTTTTTTAATGTTAATTGTAGACATGAAAAGACCTATATTAGATTGGAAATCAGAAGTAGATATATTTAAACAAAATGGAAATAAAATATTTCAGTATGTATGGACAATTATCGCAATTTTATTATTAATGTATATTCGAAAAATATGTGAGAATTTAAATGTATATTTTGGAATCTTGGTAATGTTCATATTTTTTGCAATTGTATTTGTTATAATAAACGTGATTATCATTAAACAAATTAAGAAAAATAAATTATTTAAAAATATAATATAAAATGTCGCATTAAGTTCGTTTCTTAATGCGACATTTTTAATGAAAGATATTTATAAAAATATTACCAATTACCCTAAAAATAGCATTTGTATGATACAATTCAATAAAATAATTTTTTACAAAAGGAATTTGAAATATAATCAATAAAATCAAAATCACAAGTATAATAGCAATCAATGATTTTATATAATCAGAAAAAGTTTTTTTATATCTTATTTTATATCCTCTATTTTTTAAGTCTTGTATATACGCATCGTGATAAGCTTGTTGTCTTGCTTGATTTACTTGTTGCTCATATTCTAAATTTCTTTTATAGTGTTGTTCTTGATAATTTTCATTATGAGGTGGCGTATTACTCTGCGAATGATATGTAGAATCAGTAGAATAATTTTGCATTTGAGAGTTAGGATTATCATGATACATATGTTGTTGTAAATCATTTAATTTATTTTTAAGAACTTGATTTTGTTGATACATTTCATCATATTTATCTTGAGAAATAACCGTATTTTCCAATTTTTGATCATATAAAGCTCTCTGTTCAGAATCTGATAAAGTTTGATAAGCTTCATTAATAATTTTAAAGATTTCTTCTGATTCTTTTTTATGAATATCATCTTGTAGGTCAGGATGATATTTTTTCGCTAAGGTTTTATATGCTTTTTCAATAATTTCAGGAGATGCATTTCTATCTACTTCTAATATTTCATAATAATTTTTATCCATAGTAATATTCCTTTCCTGTAAATGATACCATAAAAGAATGTAGGAATCAACAAAATTTTTTTCTTTTTCAAAATGTAAAATTAAATTTAGTATACTTCAAATATGTTAATTTTAAACTAAATTTAGAAACAAGATTAAATATTTGAAAACACTTATAAAAATACAAACATATATTATATTGGGTGATAATATGAAATTGGGATTAAGTTTATCTGGAGGAGGCGTAAAAGGAGCTGCACATATTGGTGTTTTAAAAGCTTTAGAAGAGGAACACATAAATATAGATAGTATTGCAGGAACATCCTCAGGAAGTATTGTAGCAAGTTTATATGCTATGGGATTTGATGCGGATGAAATCTATACAATATTTAAAAAATACTGTAAAAAAATAAAATATATTGATTTATGGAATATTATAAAATTAATTTATGGATTAATTTTTAGAAGAAAAATCATTATAGATGGATTAAATAGTGGAAAAGAAATTGAAAAATTAATTAATGATATTGCAGAAAATAAAAATATAAAAAATATTTCAGAAATTAAATTTCCTTTAGTAATTCCTGCAGTTAATATGTATAATGGCAAAGTTACTTGCTTTACTTCTTATAAAAATGGAAAAAGAGATTTATCAAATACGATTTTTATAAATCATATTAATATAGGAAAAGCAGTAAGAGCCAGTTGTAGCTATCCTGTCGTTTTTTCACCTTGTGAATTTAACAACACGAGTTTAATAGATGGGGGAATTCGAGAAAATACACCATGGAGAGAATTAAAAGAGATTGGTACAGATAAAGTGATTAGTGTGGTATTTAGAGAAAAATTTGATAAAGAGTGTTGTATGAATATTATTGATGTAGCAGCAAGGTCAATTGGTTTATTAAGTAATGAATTATCTAATTATGAATGGGATGGAACAGATTATTTATTAGAAATACATACAGAAAAAATAGGTTTATTAGATATGGATAAAGTAGATGAGTTATATCAAGTTGGATATGAAACGGCAAAAAAGGAGATGTATAATATAAGGAAATTAATTGAAAATAAGGAAAAAAAACAGAGGAAGTTATAACTTCCTCTATTAGTTAGTAGTCTTTTCAGTTACTTTATTTAATTCTTCTATTTTATTTTCTTTCTCAATCGCTTCTTTTCTAGCTTGCATTGTTTTTAAGTTATCTTTTGCAACTGTCATTAATAATTTAATTCTGTTTGCTTGGTTTGTTTCACTAGCACCAGGATCATAATCTACTGGAGAAATATTGGCATCTGGATATTTTTCTCTAATGGTTTTGATAACACCTTTACCAACAACATGATTTGGTAGGCAAGCAAATGGTTGCACACAGATGATATTTGGAATATCATGTTCAATATATTCAATCATTTCAGCTGTTAAGAACCAACCTTCACCAGTTTGATTTCCGATAGATAATACATCTTTTACTTTATCTTCTAAATGCCAAATATCACAAGGTGGTAAATAGCCTTTTTTAGAATTTGCTAAAGCAATTTTCATATCTTTTTCTAAAATGTCAATTAATTTGATAGCAGCTTTCATAATTTTTGAAGAAGTCTTATTTGTGTTTAATAAATTGTTAAAGGTAATTTTATGTGTAGCCATAAATTTAACAAATCCCATAAAGTCAGGTAAAATAACTTCTGCACCTTCTTTTTCTAGTAAATCGGCAACATGATTATTTCCAAATGGATGATATTTAATAAGAACTTCTCCAACAATACCAACTCTAGGTTTTTCAATAGATGTATCTAATTCAATTTTTTCAAAGTCATTAACAATATCATAAATACTTTGTTTAAATTCTTTTGCTGATGATTTTTGAAGTAATTTTTTGCATTTTTCCATCCATTCATTAAACAATTTTTGTGTTTCACCTTTATTTTTTTCATAAGCTCTATTTTTAGTTAACATTTTTTGTAATAGATCACCATATAAAATTGTTTTTAATAAACGTTCAATTAATGGTACTGTTATTTTAAATCCAGGCATTTTTTCCATACCAACAATATTAAATGAAATAACTGGTATATTAGCAAAACCGGCATCTTTTAAAGCTTTCCTAATAAATCCTATATAATTGGTTGCCCTACATCCACCACCTGTTTGTGACATAATTAAAGCAGTTCTATTTAAATCATATTTACCAGATTGAAGTGCTTCAATCATTTGTCCAGTTACTAAGATAGATGGATAACATGCGTCATTATTTACATATTTTAAACCAGTTTCTACCGTTTTTGCTGTACATTCTCTTAGTAATTCTACTTTATAACCACTAGATTGTACGGCAGCTTCTAATAATTCAAAATGAATTGGTGCCATTTGTGGGACTAAAATAGTATAGTCTTTTTTCATATCTTTAGTAAAGATTTTTTTATGTTGTTCATAATCGCCAGTAGCCGTGTTTTCTCTTTTTTCTTTTTCACGTTTATTCATACTAGCAAGTAATGAACGGATACGAATTCTAACAGCCCCTAAGTTATTGACTTCATCTATTTTTATTAATGTATACATTTTATCATAACTAGATAAGATTTCTTCTACTTGGTCTGTTGTAACAGCATCAACACCACATCCAAAAGAATTTAATTGGACTAGTTCTAAGCAGTCATGTTTACCAACAAAATCTGCTGCTGCATAAAGTCTTGCATGATATACCCATTGGTCAACAACACGAATTGGTCTTTTTACTTCTGTTTGATTTGAAATACTGTCCTCTGTTAATACACATAATCCTAATGAAGTAATTAATGTATCAATACCATGGTTAATTTCTGGGTCAACATGATATGGACGACCAGCTAAAACAATACCTTTTAAATGATTTTCTTCTATGTATTTTACGGTTTCAGCACCTTTTCTACGAATATCTTCTTTACATTTTTGATATTCTTGTTCTGCTTTTTCGGCGGCTTCATTTAGTTCTTCTTTTGTAAAGTTATATTGTTTAAATTCATCTAATTCTAATATTTTCTTTACCAAGTTTTTCTTATCAAAAGGTAAAAATGGATTTAAGAATTTTACGGTAGGATCTTTTAAGCCTTCTACATTATTTTTTAATACCTCAGAATAAGAAATAACAATAGGACAGTTATAATGGTTATCAGCTTTTTCATATTCTTTTCTAGAATATGGCATACAAGGATAAAAGATTGTTTTGATTCCCTGCTCTAATAAACTTTCTATATGTCCATGTGAAAGTTTAGCTGGATAACATACAGATTCTGAAGGCATAGATTCCATACCTTTTTCATATGTTTTTCTAGTACTTTTTTCAGAGATAACAACTCTAAATCCTAAACTTGTAAGGAATGTAAACCAGAATGGATAATCCTCATACATATTTAAAACTCTAGGGATTCCAATCGTTCCTCTGGTTGCATATTGTTCTTCTAATGGTGTATAATCAAAAATTCTTTCATATTTGTATTGTACTAAGTTTGGTAAATTTTTAGATTTTGTAACAACACCTGCACCTTTTTCACAACGGTTACCAGTTACATGGATTTGTCCATTACTAAACTTATTAATTGTTAATTTACAATGGTTTTCACAGTTATTACAATGTGTATGTGTGATTTTTATTTTTAAATTGTCTAATTCGTTTGTTTTTAAGATTGTTGATGTATATTCCATATCTAAGTTTGCTTCATATTGTTCTTTTGAAAGTAAAGCCATTCCATAAGCTCCCATTAATCCAGCAATATTTGGTCTGACAACATTTTTACTAACAATTAATTCAAAAGCTCTAAGGACTGCATCATTATAGAAAGTACCACCTTGAACAACAATGTGTTTTCCTAATGTTTCAACATCTCTAACCTTCATAACTTTTTGAATCGCATTTTTAATAACAGAATATGATAAACCGCTAGAAATATCTCCAACAGAATATCCTTCTTTTTGTGCTTGTTTGATTTTTGAATTCATAAATACGGTACATCTTGAACCTAAATCGACAGGTCTTCTTGATTGGATAGCTTCTTTTACAAATTCAGATATCTCTAAATTCAAACTTTTTGCAAATGTTTCTATAAAAGAACCACATCCAGAAGAACAAGCCTCATT
>CASEEU010000005.1 GCA_949287075.1 uncultured Eubacteriales bacterium
AGTTTTGTTTTAGGAGTATTAGTACAACTCGTAGTTATACTAATTCCAACACTTGCAGAGATATTTGACTTAGTAAACCTAAATACTAGCCAACTATTAATTACAATTTTAATATCTATAATGCCAATTCCAATTATGGAATTACAAAAAATGATAAATAATAGATATAAAGGAAAAATAATTTTTATGGAAAAAATTTAAAAGGAAGTGATGATTATATAGAGCTAAAAAGAACAATAGGCGTATTAATTGTAAATTTTGAAATAAAAAGATTAAAGGGATTAAAATATCATAGTAGATGGAAATTTATAGAGGAAGATGAAATATAAATGGTAAAATTAAATTACCGTTTTAAGATAAATAAAAAGACACATAATTAAAACTTATGATACAATGTTGGTGTCGAATCAAACATTGAAAGGAAGAATTAATTATGTGTCAAGACAATAATACCACAAAAAGTAGAAAAGGTAAACATCTAGAATATAGTGAAAGACAATCAATAGAAAGATGGTTTAATAGAGATAAACGTACAAAAGTTGAAATAGCAGACCTCTTAGATAGAACAGAAAAGACAATAAGGAATGAAATAAAAAGAGGATTAGTAAAAAATTTAACAACAGAATTAGTTGAAATATGGGTATATAGTGCAGATGTAGCACAACAAAAATATGAATATTATTTAAAAGCAAAAGGACCAAAATTAAAAATAGATAATGATTATGAATTAAAAGAATATGTTGAAAAATCTATAAAAGAAGATAAAAAGTCACCAGAAGTAATAGCAAAAGAGATAAAAACAATGAATTTTAAAACAAAAATGTGCGCAAGAACAATTAGAAATAATATATATGCAGGAGATATTTATGATATAAAATCAAGCGATATGATTTACAACAAAAAATATAAAGACAAGAATAAAGATAAAACAATATGTGAAAAAGTACCACCAGAAAAAAGTATAGATTATAGACCAGAAGAAGCTAATAGAAGGGAAATATATGGACATTGGGAAGGAGATCTAGTGATAGGAAGTAAAAAAAGAGGATCAGTATTATTTACTTTAACAGAAAGAAAAACTAGAGAAGAAATAATTATAAAGATACCGGGGAAAAAAGCAGAATATGTAGCGAAAGCATTAGATTTAATAGAAAGAAAATATAAGAATATATTTTATAATAAATTTAAAACAATAACTTTTGATAATGGAGGAGAATTTAGGAATTGGAGGGCATTAGAGAAATCTTATGATAATCGAAGAAAAAAAGCTAGAACACAAATATATTATGCCCACCCATATCGTTCAGGAGAGCGAGGAAGCAATGAAAATGCAAATAGATTAATAAGAAGGTTTATCCCAAAAGGAATTGATATAACACCAATATCAGAAGAATATATACAAAAGATAGAAGATTGGATAAATAATTATCCAAGAGCTATGTTTAATTATAAAAGTACCAACGAAATCTTAAGTGAAATGTGTGTATAATAAACCGGAAATTTATTATTGCCATTTATAATTTTATTTTTTTGTCGAATTTTGTCTTGACATTTAAACAATTTGGATATAATATGTACATAAGTTTTTCGGCACTGAAGGGAAATGTCCCTTCTACAAACAAAAGGAGAAAATATGAAAAATACTTTAAGCAGACGCATACGGTTTTGGTTGGATCCCGATACCAGCCTTCTCAGCGTTATGGTCATTGATGAGCGCACAGTTCAAAGCGATTGTGCATTTACCCCTTCGTTCGTTAGCGAATCCAATGGCTCTAATGTCCAAAAGTCCGAGTCTATCATAAAAACGACTCGTATGTTGGAAAAACCTG
>CASEEU010000006.1 GCA_949287075.1 uncultured Eubacteriales bacterium
ATCGGTGTAAAAGTATGGATATATAAAGGTGAAGTTCTTCCTACTAAACAAGAGGAAGGAGGAGACAAATAATGCCATTAATGCCAAAAAGATCAAAATTTAGAAAAATGCAAAAAGGTAGAATGAGAGGAAAAGCAACTAGAGGAAATAAAGTTACAGATGGAGAATATGGAATTCAAGCAGTTACTGCTGGATTAATCACAGGTAACCAAATTGAAGCAGCTCGTATTGCGATGACTCGTTATATCAAGAGAGGTGGAAAGGTTTGGATTAAAATATTCCCTGATAAACCAATTACAGCAAAACCAATCGGAACTCGTATGGGTAAAGGTAAAGGTGCTCCTGAATATTGGGTAGCAGTTGTTAAACCAGGAAGAGTTATGTTTGAAATCGCTGGGGTACCAGAAGAAGTTGCTAGAGAAGCTTTAAGACTTGCTATGAATAAACTACCTAATAAAACAAAAATTGTAGCAAGAGAAACTGAAAAGGTAGGTGATAATGATGAAGATAAATAAAATAAGAGAAATGTCTTCACCAGAACTAGAGAAAGAATTAGGTGAACTAAAAACAGAATTATTTAAATTAAAATTTAGTTTAGCTACAAATGGATTAGATAATCCAATGAAAATCAAAGAAGTAAAAAGAGATATAGCTAAAATAAATACTGTATTAACAGAAAGAAAAATAGCTGAAACAAAAAAAGCATAATTAACTAAGAAAGGAGAAATCTAAATGGAAGAAAGAAATCTTCGTAAAGTTATGGTTGGAACTGTTAAATCTAACAAAATGGATAAAACAGTTGTCGTATCAGTACAAACAAATGTGAGCCATGGTGTATATGGAAAAACAGTTAAAAGAACATATAACCTAAAAGCTCATGATGAAGAAAATGTTTGTCAAATTGGTGATAAAGTAAAAGTAATGGAAACAAGACCACTTTCTAAAGATAAAAGATGGAGAGTTGTAGAAGTCTTGGAAAAAGCAGATATAAAATAATTTAGAAGAATGAAGAAGGGAGGAACCAAAAAATGATACAACAACAAACAAGATTAAAAGTAGCAGATAATACAGGTGCAAAAGAAATTATGTGTATTAGATGTTTAGGTGGTTCTTACAGAAAAACATGTAATATCGGTGATGTTATAGTTGCTTCTGTTAAATCAGCAACACCAGGTGGCGTTGTAAAAAAAGGTGATGTTGTAAAAGCTGTTGTTGTTAGATCTAAAAAAGGTCTAAGAAGAGCAGATGGTTCATATATAAAATTTGATGAAAATGCAGCTGTTATAATAAAAGAAGATGGAACTCCAAGAGGAACTCGTATCTTTGGACCAGTTGCAAGAGAATTAAGAGAAAAAGATTATATGAAAATATTATCTTTAGCTCCAGAAGTTTTATAAGGAAAGCGAAAAATAATCTAAGAAAAGGAGGCAATCTCTAATGAGAATAAGAAAAGGCGATAATGTCCAAGTTTTATCAGGAAACGATAAAGGTAAAACAGGAGAAGTATTAGAAGTAATACAAAAAGAAGATAAAGTCGTTGTTAAAGGCGTTAACGTAAGAAAAAAACACGTTAAAGCTAGAAAACAAGGAGATGAAAGTGGAATTATACCAGTAGAATGTGCTATTCCAGCTTCTAAAGTAAATGTTGTTTGCCCAAAATGTGGAAAAGTAACAAAAGTTGGATATCGTGTAGATAATGATAAAAAAGTACGTATTTGTAAGAAATGCGGAGCTGAATTAAAATAATAAAGAGGAAAGGAGGATTCATACAAAATGGAAAAATTAAGAGAACAATATGAAAAAGAAGTAATCCCAGCATTAATGAATAAATTTGGATATAAATCAGTTATGCAAGTTCCAAAACTTGATAAAATTGTAATTAATATAGGATTAGGAGATGTAAAAGAAAATCCTAAATCATTAGAAAATGCTATGAATGATTTAATGCAAATTACAGGTCAAAGACCAGTTGTAACAAAGGCAAAAAAATCAATTGCAGCATTCAAATTAAGAGAAGGTGTCAATGTAGGTTGTAAAGTTACATTAAGAGCAGATAAAATGTATGATTTTGCTTACAAACTATTTAATGTAGCACTTCCAAGAGTTAGAGATTTTAGAGGAGTATCAGCAAACTCTTTTGATGGAAGAGGAAATTATGCAATGGGTGTAAAAGAACAATTAATATTCCCTGAAATCGAATATGATAAAGTAGATAAATTAAGAGGTATGGATATAATTTTTGTAACAACAGCTGAAACTGATGAAGAAGCAAAAGAGTTACTAAAATTAATGGGAATGCCTTTCAAAAATTAGTCAAAGGAAAGGAGTAAGACTATGGCTAAAAAAGCAATGAAAGTAAAACAAGCAAGACCACAAAAATATAAAACAAGAGAATATAATAGATGCAAAATATGTGGTAGACCACATGCATATATTAGAAAATATGGAATATGTCGTGTATGTTTTAGAGAATTAGCTCATAAAGGAGAGATTCCAGGGGTTAAAAAGGCCAGCTGGTAAAAGAATTTCGATGAAATCAATCATCTTGCACATTTTTGCAATTAATAAAAAACTTCGACGTACAAACGTACGACGTCAGCTTTTTATTAATCACAAAAATGCACAATATAATCAATTTCATCAAAATTAATTAAGAAAATAACAATTGATTACTGAAGTAGCAATGTGCACATCTTACTACTTTGAATCAATTTTGAAATGATAATAGAGACAGGAGATAACTTTAGCAAGGGTCATCAGTAAATCACAAAGGGAGGAGACATTCCTTAAACCAAGTGGAAGTGACCAAAAGGTAAGCTTAAGTCCCCTGACAATAAAAAAAGAAAAGGAGGTAAGTAATTAATGAACATTACAGATCCAATAGCAGATATGTTAACAAGAATAAGAAATGCAAATACTTCTAAACATAAAACAGTTGATATACCAGCTTCAAAAATGAAATTAGGTATTGCTGAGATATTGTTTAAAGAAGGATATATAAAATCTTTTGAAGAAATCAAAGATGATACACAAGGAATTATCAGAATTACTTTAAAATATGATGAAAAAGGAACAAGAGTTATTGATGGATTAAAAAGAATCAGTAAACCAGGATTAAGAGTATATGCATCAAAAGAAGAATTACCAAAAGTTTTAAATGGTTTAGGAATTGCGATTATTTCTACATCAAAAGGATTAAAAACTGATAAAGAAGCAAGAGAATTGGGAATTGGTGGAGAAGTATTAGCATATATTTGGTAATCGATAAAGAGTAAAGAAGGAGGGAAAACCGAAAATGTCAAGAATAGGAAACAAACCAATTACAGTACCATCAGATGTTACAGTAAAAATTGAAGAATCAAAAGTTACAGTAACAGGACCTAAAGGTACATTAGAAAAAGAATTTGATAAAAATATTTCTATAGAGTTAGATGGAAATGTAATTAAAGTTACAAGAAGTAATGATGAAAAACAAAATAGAAGTTTACATGGATTGACAAGAACTTTAATTAATAATATGATAATTGGTGTAACACAAATGTATAGCAAAGAATTACAAATCAATGGTGTAGGATACAGAGTTGTAAAACAAGGAAACAACTTGAATTTAACATTAGGATATTCACACCCAGTTATATTTGAAGCACCAGAAGGAATCACTTTTGATGTTCCAAACGCAAATACAATTATCGTAAAAGGAATTGATAAAGAATTAGTTGGGCAAACGGCAGCAGAAGTTAGAAAACAAAGACCACCAGAAGTATATAGAGGTAAAGGTATCAAATATGCTGATGAGGTTATTAGACGTAAGGAAGGTAAAACCGGAAAATAATTTAAATGAAAAGCAGCAATCTGCACATTTTTACTTCATTAATCAAACCTTGATGTACGAAAGTACACCTGCAGCTTGATTAATTCGTAAAAATGCACATCTTACTACTTTTGATTTAAATTAACAAAGTGAAGTTCATCACTTTGAATCAAAATTCATGAAAAATTTTACGACTTTTGCTTTAAATTAAAAAGTAAAATAGAACTCAATTTCTAAGAAAGGAGTAATTAAAATGGTAAAGAAGACAGATAGAAAAATGGAAAGACAAAGAAGACATATGCGTGTAAGAAGAAAAATATCTGGAACAGCTGAAAGACCAAGATTATGTGTATATAGAAGCAATAGCAATATTTATGCACAAATTATAGATGATGTTGCTGGAAATACATTAGTATCAGCATCAACATTAGATAAAGAGATAAAAACAAAATATGCCAATAAAGAAGCAGCTAAAGAAGTAGGAACTTTAATAGCAAAAAGAGCAGCAGATAAAAAGATCGTAGATGTTGTTTTTGATCGTGGTGGATACATATACCATGGTGTTGTTAAAGAATTAGCTGAAGCTGCAAGAGAAGGCGGACTTAAATTCTAGAGTAAAAAAGGAGGGAAACAAAAACCGATGGAAGAAAAGAATGAATTAAAAGAAAAAGTAGTTGCTATCAACAGAGTTGCTAAAGTTGTTAAAGGTGGTAGAACTTTTAGATTTAGTGCGGTAGTAGTTGTTGGTGACGAAAATGGACATGTTGGTGTTGGTAATGGTAAAGCAGCAGAAGTTCCAGATGCTATTAAGAAAGCTATCCAAGAAGCTAAGAAAAACTTAATAGAAGTACCTGTTGTAGAAACATCAGTACCTCATGAATATGTAGGAAAATTTGGTAGTGCAAAAGTAATGTTAAAACCAGCAGCAGTTGGTACTGGAGTTATCGCAGGAGGTAGTGTTAGACCAGTATTAGAACTTGCAGGATATAAAAATATAAGAACAAAAGTTATTGGAACAAACAATCCAAGAAATGTTGTTTATGCTACATTAGAAGGCTTAAAAGCTATGCAAACAGTAGAACAAGTAGCGAAAAAGAGAGGTAAAAAAGTAGAAGATATTATATAATTGAGAAAATAAAAAGGGAGATAACTTTAGCAAAGGTCAACAATCAATCACAAGGGGAGGGGACATTCCTTAACCTAAGTGGGAGTGACCAAATGGTAAGGTGTGTCCCCTGACAAATAGTAAAGGGAGGTGCAAACCGCAATGAAACTAGATGAATTAAAACCAGCTGTAAGTAAAGTAAAAAGAAATAGAGTAGGTCGTGGTATGGCATCAGGAAATGGTAAAACATCAGGTAGAGGTCATAAAGGACAAAAAGCTAGATCTGGTGGAGGAGTAAGAAGAGGTTTTGAAGGTGGTCAAACACCATTATATAGAAGATTACCAAAAAGAGGATTTACCAATATCCATGCTAAAACTTACACAGAAGTAACATTAAAAATGCTTAATCAATCTAAAGCAACAGATGTTACAGCTGAAACACTTTTA
>CASEEU010000007.1 GCA_949287075.1 uncultured Eubacteriales bacterium
AAAGATAGAGTGCTAAAAATAAAGGAGGTAATTTAAATGATTAAACCATTAGGAAGTAGAGTATTAATAAAAATGAAAGAAGGCGAAGAAACAACAAAAAGTGGAATTATACTAGCACAGGCTGCTCAAGAAAAACCACAAGTAGCAGAAGTTATAGAAGTAGGACCTGGCGAAATCATAGATGGAAAACCAGAAGTAATGATTGTAAAAAAAGGTGATAACGTTATTGTTAGTAAATATTCTGGAACAGAAGTAAAATATGAAGGAACAGATTATATTATCGTAAAACAAGATGATATATTAGCTGTTGTAGAGTAAAAACTATTTTTTTGTTCAGCATCAAATATCATATTATTATTTTTTATACCTTGTGTGTCGCAACTACTTATGTTGAAAGATAAATCTTTCAACGAAGGAAAGTTGCTCCAATCGCACTCACTAACGTTCGTTTGGTCGCTTACGCGGTATTGCAAAATAATAATATGATATCTGATGATGAACAACAGAGAAAAAATTAAAGTTTAAATAAAAAAGATATTTATTCAAAATTTTGAAAGGAGTTTGATTAAAATGGCAAAAGTTATTAAATTTGGAGAAGATGCAAGAAAATCTTTATTAGAAGGTGTTAACAAATTAGCAGATACTGTTAAAGTTACATTAGGACCAAAAGGAAGAAATGTTGTATTAGATAAAAGCTTTGGAGCACCACTTATCACGAATGATGGTGTAACAATCGCAAAAGAAATTGAATTAGAAGACAAATTTGAAAATATGGGTGCAAGATTAGTAAAAGAAGTTTCAACAAAAACAAACGATGTGGCAGGTGATGGAACAACAACAGCTACTGTTTTAGCACAAAGCATGATTAAAGAAGGTGTAAAAAACGTAGCAGCAGGTGCAGACCCAATGGCAATCAAAAGAGGTATGGATAAAGCTGTTAATACTGCAGTAGAAGGATTAAAAGAAATTAGTTCAGAAGTTAATGGAAAAGATGATATTGCAAGAGTGGCAAGCATTTCTGCAAACAATGAAGAAATCGGAAACTTAATTGCAGAAGCAATGGAAAAAGTTTCAAAAGATGGTGTTATTACAATTGAAGAATCAAAAACATCAAATACAGAATTAAATGTTGTAGAAGGAATGCAATTTGATAAAGGATATTTATCACCATATATGGTAACAGATACAGAAAAAATGGAAGCTGTATTAGATAATCCATATATCTTATTAACAGATAAAAAGATAAGTAATATTCAAGAAATCTTACCATTATTAGAAAGTTTAATGCAAGAATCAGGAAAACTATTAATTGTTTGTGATGATATGGAAGGAGAAGCATTATCAACATTAATCTTAAATAAATTAAGAGGTGTATTAAATGTTGTAGCTGTTAAAGCTCCTGGATTTGGAGATAAAAGAAAAGCTATGTTACAAGATATTGCAACATTAACAGGTGCAGAAGTCATTACATCAGATTTAGGATTAGAATTAAAAGATACAACAATCGCACAATTAGGTAGAGCAAAACAAGTAAAAGTACAAAAAGAAAATACAATTATTGTTGATGGTGCAGGAGATAAACAACAAATCGCTGATAGAGTTGCTCAAATCAAAGCACAAATCAATGAAACAAAGAGTGATTACGATAGAGAACAATTACAAGAAAGATTAGCTAAAATTGCTGGTGGTGTAGCTGTTATTGGTGTTGGAGCTGCAACAGAAGTAGAAATGAAAGATAAAAAATTAAGAATAGAAGATGCTTTATCTGCAACAAAAGCAGCAGTAGAAGAAGGTATTGTTGCAGGTGGTGGAACAGCATTAGTAAATGTGATACCAACTGTTGAAAAATTAGTAAGTACACTAGAAGGTGGAGAACAATTAGGTGCTAAAATTGTATTAAAAGCATTAGAGGAACCAGTAAGACAAATTGCAATTAATGCAGGATTAGAACCAGCAGTTATTGTTAATAAAGTAAAGAGTGAAAAAGTAGGTGTTGGATTTGATGCAGCAAAAGAAGAATATGTAGATATGAAAAAAGCAGGAATTGTAGATCCTACAAAAGTTACAAGAAGTGCTTTACAAAATGCAGCATCAATTGCTTCAATGGTATTAACAACAGAAAGTTTAGTAACAGATGCACCAGAAAAGAAGGATTGCAATTGTGGAGGACATGAAGCAATGCCAGCAGGAATGGATGGAATGTATTAATAAAATGATAAATATAGAGATGGAAAATAAAAAATTCCATCTCTATATTTTGTATATTAAGTTTAATAATTTATTGCAAAAATAGATTAAATATATCTTTAATTGGTTATATATAAATTTAACAGGTATATCCAAATTGTGAATATAACCCAATAAGAACTATAATAAGAGGAACTATAAAAATTAGCAAAGGATAGAGGAAATCTTTTGTTCCAATTAATATATGTTGTTTGATTAATATAATACTTAGTATAATTGTAAATATTGTATGAATAATAATAAGGGGAATTCCACGCGTGAATGTTGCCTTTAAAGCTACAAGAGGAAAGTCACTGCTACTTTTTTTTACATTAGGGCCTGGCATATAATCTGCAATATAAATTGTATCGGTTCCAAATAAAGTTAATTTTATGAAAGTTAAAAGTGTTGAAAAAAGGATAATAAAAACTAATGTTAGTACTATTTTTACTATGTTATTCATTAAATTCACCTCTAATATAATAATTTATATTAGATATATCATAAGTAGATGTATCCTTCAAGTATTATAAAGAGATTTTTATTTAATATAACGAAAAAAGACTTATACAGAGATGTATAAGCCTTTTTCTGGTGGCTTCAAGTGGAATCGAACCACTGACACGAGGATTTTCAGTCCTCTGCTCTACCAACTGAGCTATGAAGCCATAAAAAAATGGCGACCCGGAACGGGCTCGAACCGTCGACCTCTAGCGTGACAGGCTAGCG
>CASEEU010000008.1 GCA_949287075.1 uncultured Eubacteriales bacterium
ATAGTGGGTATTTTAAAAGCTATATCTAATTTAAACCTGTTTATTGGTGTGAGTTAGATGAATATAAAAAATAAACTAAACTTGTAGAAGTCTATTTGGAAGGTATTATGGACAGGAGTTCGACTCTCCTCACCTCCACCAGAATAAAAAGAAGATTATAAGTAAATATGATTACTTGTAATCTTTTTTTATATCAAATCGATAAATAGCAATTAGTGCAGAAATTAATTCAATCATAGTAGAAACTAAACCAACATAAGCTAAAACCTTAATATTATAAATAATATATAAAGAACAAGAAATGACTTCAACGATTCTTGTGACTTTCAAATTACTTTGCCAAATGCTAATGGTATATAATATACAAGCGATACAAGGAAGTAAGCTAATTGGACCAGTATAAGAAAATAAAGATAAAATAAGCATAATAAAAACGATAAAGATAAGAAGATAAATAGGTACTTTTTCTTTATCATATTTTTTAAATAGAATATTTCTTAAAGCACAAGTAAGATTCATTAAACAACCCGTATAGGCTTGTAAGAATAAATATTGAGCTGCAAAGAAAATACTAGAGCCAATTTGATATTTTAATAAAGACTGTTTTTCGTTTTTTTGGAAACTTAAAACTAAGATAAGTAAAGCAATGGCACCTAAAATTTGAGCAAATATAAACATAGTGAAATCCTCCAAGTTAATTAATATAACAAAGTATATAATAAAAACAAAAGATAAGCAATAAATCTTCGTCAAGAATTCACCAAAAAATAACATAAATTACTTGTAAAAAACCACATATTGGTGTAAAATACTCATGTATTGCAAATAACTAGGAGGAAGAGAAAAACATGAGATTTGTAACAGATGAAAAATCAAAAGAAGAATATAAAAATTTTTTAGAAGGACATGAAAGATGTAACTTTCAACAGTCACTAGAATGGGCAGAAGTAAAAAAGCCAAATTGGAAACCAGAAGTCATATTGGCTGAAGATGAAAATAAAAATATTATTGGTTCTTTATGTGTATGGGTAAGAAAAATACCTATATTTGGTAATATGATGTACTCATCAAGAGGACCTGTTTGTGATATTCATGATGAAAATGCTATGAAACAATTAACAGACGGAGCAAAAGAATTGGCTAGAAAATATGATGCATTTGTATTAAGAACAGAACCAGATATTGTCAGCGATGACCAAGAATTTAGAAAAATCGTTACAGATTTAGGCTATAAAATTAAAGATGATGCAAAAGACTTTAAAGATGAAATACAACCAAGATATGTATTTCGCTTAGACATAAAAGGTAAAACAGAAGAAGAGATTATGGCAGGATTTCATCAAAAATGGAGATACAATATTCGATTAGCAGGAAGAAAAGGCGTAACCATAAAAGATGGAACAAAAGAAGATTTAAAAGATTTCCATAGGATTATGGTGGAAACTGGGGAAAGAGATGGTTTCATCATTAGACCATTGGAATACTTTGAGAAAATGTATGATTGCTTAGGACCAGAACATATGAAAGTTTTAATGGCATATTATGAAGGAGAACCAATATCAGGTGTGATTCCAATTTTTTATGGAAATAAAACTTGGTATTTATATGGTGCAAGTAGTAACAAACACAGAAATTTAATGCCAAACTATTTATTACAATGGGAAATGATTAAAATGGCAATTGCAAGACATGACGATGTTTATGATTTTAGAGGGGTATCAGGTGTTGTAGATGAAAGCCATCCACAATATGGACTATATAGATTCAAAAAAGGATTTGGTGCTACATTTACAGAATTTATAGGAGAAGTATATTATCCATTTAAACCATTAAAATACAAGTTATATAAATTTTCAGAAAAAGCTTTTAGAACATTAAGACAATTAAAAAGAAAAAGTTTAAATCAAAAGTAGGTTGGAGACGTGCCAAAAGGAAAGGATAGAAATGAAAGCTTTGGTTATAGAAAAAAAGGATTTAGTGCATAATATAGAACAAATAAAGAAACATGCTGAGACAAATGCACCAGATGATTATGGTAGAAAAGTAAAAATTATTGCTGTTGTAAAAGCAAATGCATATGGATTAGGATTAGTAGAATTTACAAAATTGTTAATAGATAATGGTATTTCTTTTTTTGCTGTATCTACCATAGAAGAGGCTTTACAATTAAGAAAAGCAGGTATTAAAGAGGATATCTTAATGCTATCTTCAACTGCAATTAAAGAAGAAGTAAAAAAATTAGTTGAAAATAATATTATTATTACTATTGGTTCAAAAGAAGATATACAAGTTGCAGAAGAGATTGCTAAAGAGGAAAATAAAAAAATTAGAGCGCATGTAAAAATTGATACAGGTTTTGGAAGATATGGCTTTATTTATTCTGATAGAGATTCTATGATAGAGGCATTAAAAGGAATAGAAAATATAGAGATTGAAGGCACATTTTCACATTTTTCTGTTAGCTTTTTTGATGACCAATATACAAAATTACAATTTGATAGATTTATGAATGTGATTGAAGTATTAAAGATGAATGATATACAAACTGGAATGTTACATATTTGTAATTCATCAGCATTTATAAAATTTCCGAATATGCATTTAAATGCTGTAAGAGTTGGTTCTGCCTTTTTAGGAAGAATTGCTTTTAGAAATAACTTGGGATTAAAAAGAATTGCACATTTGGAAACAGAGGTGTCAGAGATAAAGGAATTACCAAAAGGATTTAATATTGGATATTCTAATACATATACAACCAATCATAATATAAAAATTGCGTTAATACCAGTAGGATATATGGATGGAATCAATGTAGAAACAGGAAGAGATATGTTTCGATGGATAGACAAGCTAAGATATATTATAAGAGATATGAAAGATTTCTTTAAAAATCAAAATATGTATGTAAAAATTGGTGATAATAAGTGTAAGATACTAGGAAGAATTGGAACATATCATGTTGTTTGTGATATCACAGGCAAAAATATAAAAGTAGGAGAAAAAGCAATATTTGATATTAATCCAAAGTTTGTAGATTCTAATATTAGAAGGGAGTACAGATAATGGCTTCAGAAGATAAAAAAAATAATGTAGAAGATAAAAAACAAGAATACAAAGAATTAAAAGGGATGGGATTTTTCAAAAAAATAAAATATTCTATTTTTAATATAGAAAAGTATCCAGAAATGGCAACGGAAGGAATAGGAAAAACATTGTCTTATATTGCAAAACTAGTAGTGGTTTTAGCAGTTGTCTTAAGTGTATGGACACTATATCAAACTTATCAAATGATTAATGAAGGAACAAACTATCTTGAAAATGAATTTCCAGATTTTTTATATAAAGATGGTACATTAACTGTAGATTCAGAGGAACCAATTACTATTGAAAATAGACAATTTGGAAAAATTATTGTGGATACAAATGCAGAGACAGAAGAAACAATTAATCAATATTTAAATCAAATCAATGAATATGGAACAGGTGAGTTGATTCTAAAAAATAGAGTTGTATTAAAAAATATAACCATGATTGGAGAAGTATCTTATAATTATCAAGAATCATTAAATAGCATGAATTTAACGGAATTCAATAAACAAGATGTTATAAATTATGTAGAAAATGGAGAAATTAATACATTATATTTTAGTGTATTTGTTAGTTTATTTATTTATAGTTTTGCAATGTATTTTATCAATACTTTATGGTATGCAATCATTATTGGTGTTATTGGATATTTGACAATGTGGATATTGAAAATGAAAATGAGATATGTTGCTGTATTTAATATGTCTATTTATGCATTAACACTTTCAACAATATTAAATATTATTTATTTAATTATTAATATGTTATTTAATTTTACTATTGAATATTTTAGTATTATGTATATAACAGTGGCAACGATTTATTTATTAGCAGCTATATTTATTTTAAAAACGGATTTAATAAAAAAACAAGCTGAAGTAATGAAAATAGTAGAAGCTGAGCAAATTGTAAAAAAAGAATTAGAAGAACAAGAAAAAGAGAATAAAAAAGAAAAAGAAGAACAAAAAAAAGAAGAAGATGACTTGAAAGATAAAAAAGAAGAAAAGAAAAAGAAAAAAGATGATGTAAAAAACGATGAACCAGAAGGTTCTAATGCATAAAATGGAAATGGACTTGAGAAAGGAATGAGTAAAGAATATGAATAAAGATAAGAACAAAAATAACGAAAAAGAACAAAGCAAAAAATTACTTATATTGCTAATAGGGTTAATGATTTTGCTTGTCATAGTTATTGCAGGAATTATTATCTATAACAAAAACAACGAGAAAGAAGATGAAGATACATTAGCATATACAGATTTGATCAAAGAAATTTCTTATGGAAATGTTGAAAAAGTTGAATTAACAACAGGAAGCAGATCAGCAAAAATAAAAATAAGAAATGAAGAGGAAGAAAAAACAGCTATTATTCCAGATACAGAAGCATTTATTACATTAATTCAAACAAAAGTTGCAGAAGGAAATGAAATAGAATTAATTCAAAAACCACAAAGTTTTCTTGCACAATTACCAACTACATTATTTTCAATTCTTCCAACAATCATTATGGTAGCTTTATTTATTATGATATTTAAAATGCAAGGAATTGGAGAAAAAGGAAAAGTATATGATGAGACAGAAAGAAAAACAAGAGTAAGATTTGATGATGTTGCAGGATTAGAAGAAGAAAAAGGAGAATTAATTGAAATTGTTGATTTCTTAAAAAGACCAGAAAAATATACAAAAATGGGAGCAAGAGTGCCAAAAGGTGTTCTTTTATATGGTAAACCAGGAACAGGAAAAACATTAATTGCAAAAGCCATCGCAGGAGAAGCAGATGTACCATTTATTTCTATGAGTGGTTCAGAATTCATTGAAATGTTTGCAGGATTAGGGGCATCTCGTGTTAGAAAGTTATTTGAAAAGGCTAGAAAATTAGCACCATGTATTGTATTTATAGATGAAATTGATGCTATTGGTTCAAGAAGAACATCAAATAATGGTGCCGAATCAGAAAATAACCAAACTTTAAATCAATTGTTGGTAGAAATGGATGGATTTGGTTCAGAAGAAACAATTATCGTATTAGCTGCAACCAACAGACCTGAAATGTTGGATAAGGCATTACTAAGACCAGGAAGATTTGATAGGCAAATTACGATACCAACACCAGATTTAAAAGGAAGATTAGAAATTTTAAAAATTCATAGTAAAGATAAAAAATTGTCAGATGATGTTAACTTAGAAAGTATTGCAGAAGATACAGCTGGATTTACAGGTGCAGAACTTGAAAACATATTAAATGAGGCAGCAATTGTGGCAACAAAAGCGAAACATGAAGAGATTGAGAATGACGATATAGAAGAAGCAGTTAAAAAAGTAACAGTTGGTCTAGAAAAAAGAGAAAGAGTGATATCAGATAAAGATAAACGATTAACTGCTTATCATGAAGCTGGACATGCTGTTGTTAGTAGATATCTACCAACACAAACCAATGTCAAAGAAGTATCTATTATTCCTAGAGGTGTTGCTGGTGGATATACCATGTATAAATCTAATGAAGATAAATACTATATTTCAAAAACAGAAATGCAAGAAAAATTAATTGCACTTTTAGGTGGTAGAGCTGCTGAAAGATTAGTATTAGATGATATTTCTACTGGAGCAAGTAATGATATTGAAGTGGCAACACAAATTGCAAGAGATATGGTTACGAAATATGGTATGAGCGATAGACTTGGTCCAATTGATTTTCAAGGAAAAGAGCCTTATGAAATGCAAATGTTTGGAGAAAATATTGGAGATAAAATTGGAGAAGAAGTAAAAACATTAATTGATACAGCATATAATGATGCCATTACTTTATTAAAAGAACATAGAGATAAATTAGATAAAATTGCTGAAACTTTATTACAAAAAGAAAAGATTAATGAACAAGAATTTAATCAAATCTTTGAACAAGAATAAAAAATATGAAATAAAAAGAAAACACCCCTCTTGGCAGAGAGCCTTGAGGGGTGTAGGAGTATTCCTAGATGAATAAGTCACAAAAACGCTTATTAAATGCAGAAGCATTGGAACATTTCTGAAAAACGAAAGTATTTCCGTAAACTTTACCACCATAGAGTGTGGCATGTGAGATAATGTCTTTCCACTTTTCGGATAGACTTGGTGTCTTTTTGAAAATAGACATTATTTTGTTTTCAACTGTAATCACAATCCATGTGTCTTCAATAGAAAGTTCAATTAAACTTGTGAGCTCATAAAAACATTCCTTCGAAGGGATGCTAATTTGAATCACATTACTGGAAGCTTGCCAGTCCCCAGAAAACAAATTAACCTGTTTATGAAGTACAGAAGGATTATCTGTTAAAGGTCTACAGTTCTCGTATATCCGATTTTCGCCAGTTTCTCTACAATTAATAATAATTTTTGTCATTGTGTATACCTCCTTTGATACATATAAAGTTTATATAATTGTCAAGAAATATTTTACCATAAAAATATTGAAAAAACAATAATTACTAACTGGTCGATTCATAATATATCTACATAATTTACATCAAAAAATGGTTAAAAAGATTTTCCTAATTCACAAATCGCTTTTGCATATACTTTACACGCAAATAGTAAATTGTCAATAGAAATGAATTCATCTGTTTGATGACACATATCTTTTTGACCAGGAAGATTGGCTCCAAAAGAAACACAATTATCAAAGGCTCTAGCATATGTAGCGCCACCAATCGCAATTGGTTCTAGATAAGAATTTGCTTCTTCATTATAAATATCACAAAGCGTTTTTACTAAATAATTATCTTTTGGAATGTATAGTGCAGGTTTAGAATCAACTTTTTTATATGTGATATTCTTATAATCAGCTAAACAATTTAAAAATGTGTTTTCAATATTTTCAATAGAAGTATGAATTGGGATTCTTAAATTTAACCCAATTTTTAAAATGTTATTTTCAAGACGAATGTTTCCAACATTTAAAGTTAATGAGTCAGATTCATCTTTATAATCCATACTTAAGCTTTTACCATCATATTCTGTGTGAATATATTTTGTAAAGAAATCAAATAATTCTATAGAACAATGATAGGCTTTAAATATTTTATTTAAAACAATAACCAATCGAGAAATGGCATTTACACCTAAATCAGGATGAGCAGCATGAGCACCAACACCATGTGAAGTTAATTTAACTTCTTCATCATTTAATTTGTAGATATCAATGTCAAAATCATAATTATCTAATATATTTTTAATATCTTTAATAAAATGTTCCATCATAATTGAAGAATCGATTTTTAAGATAGTACTACAAATTTTAGGAACAACATTAATGGCATTATCGTTACAATCAATTTCTTGGATTGTAATTGGTGAATTTTGAGTAGAATAGTTCATTGAAAAATATGGTGTTAAAATGGATTTTTCAGCATAGATACAAGGAAAATCAGCATCTGGACTAAATCCAATGGTAGGAGATTCTTCATTTGCTTTATAATAATGGATACATTTCCAATCATTTTCTTCATTTAACCCTAAAATTAATCGAACACGTTTATTCACTTTACAATTATCTAATACATATTTCATAGCATACAAAGAAGCAATGACTGGTCCTTTATCATCAATAGCACCTCTACCGTAAATTTTGTTATCAAATATAGTTGCAGAAAAAGGTGGGTAAGTCCAATTATCACCACTAGGAACAACATCTAGATGTCCAATAATGCCTAGCATTTCTTCACCTTCTCCAAACTCGATATAGCCACAATAGCCATCTATATTTTTTGTTCTAAAACCTAACTTGTTTCCTAAGTTCAATATATATTCTAATGCTCTATTGGCATTTTCTCCAAAAGGCATTAAAGGATTTTTAGATTCTGCATATACACTTGGTATTTGGATTAATTCTTGAAGATTTTGTATCATTTCTTCCTTAGTATTTTTTATATAATCATCTAACATAAAAAACTCCTTTCGTGTTTAATAGAAAAATTGCTTTTTCTATTAATAAATACAATTTAAATATCTTATTAATATTTATTATTTACCATTGTTTTTCAGAACTGTCAATGAAGAAAAGAAAAAAAGAAATTTTGTAGTAAAAAATACATATATATGATATGATACAAAATGTATAAGGAGGAGAGGGATATTTAGGAAAAGTAGAATAAGAAATTAAAAGATAATTCGTAAAAAGCTAGAAAAAACAGAGATATCATGATATAGTATAAAAAAATAAAAAATAAAGAGGTGTGTGTAATGAAAATAAGTGAAGTAAAAGAATTAGAAAGCATGGCAAAAGAAGTAAGAAAGGGAATTATTGAAGCTGTATATAGTGGTCAATCTGGGCATCCAGGAGGGTCATTATCTGTGGCAGATATTTTAACTGTACTATATTTTAATGAATTAAATATTGATGAAAAAAATCCTAAATGGGAAGACAGAGATAGAATGGTGTTATCAAAAGGACATTGCTCACCAGCTTTATATAGTTGTTTAGCCAATAGAGGATTTTTCCCAGTAGAAGATTTAAAAACATTTAGAAAATTAGATAGTTATTTACAAGGACATCCAGATATGAACAAAATACCAGGTGTGGACATGACAACTGGTTCATTAGGACAAGGATTGTCATCTGCTGTAGGTATGGCAATTGCAGGAAAAATGGATAAGAAAGATTATAGAGTATATTGTGTATTAGGAGACGGAGAGATTGAAGAAGGACAAGTTTGGGAAGCAGCTATGTCTGCTAAAAAATATGCATTAGATAATCTATGTGTGATTGTAGATAATAATCATTTACAAATTGATGGAACGATAGAAGAAGTTATGAGTCCATATCCAATAGATGAAAAATTTAAAAGCTTTGGATTTGAGATTATAAAAATTGATGGACATAATATGCAAGAAATTTTAGATGCTTTTGATGTTGCAAAACATATTAAAGGAAAGCCAGTTTGCATTATTGCAAAAACGATAAAAGGTAAAGGGGTATCTTATATGGAAAATCAAGTTGGTTGGCATGGAAAAGCACCTGATGAGGAGCAATATAAGATGGCAATGGACGAGTTAGTTTAAAAAAGATTAGGAGAGATAAATGGAACTAGTAGGAGAAGTTGGGGACATTATTTATTACAATGAAACAAATAGTTATATGATAGCAGAATTTGATACAGAAGAGGAACAGACTACGATTGTGGGATATTTGCCTTTTGTGGCAAGTGCAGATAACTTAAAAGTGATTGGAAATTTTGTGGAACATAAAAAATATGGAAGACAATTTAAAGTAGAAACTTTTGAAAAATTGATGCCACAAACGGTTGGGGCATTAGAAAAATATTTGGCAAATGGAAATATAAAAGGTGTAGGAGAAGCATTGGCCAAAAGAATTGTAAATAGATTTGGAGAAGATACTATACAAGTTATAAAAACAGAACCACAACGTTTATCAGAGGTAAAAGGAATTTCAAAATCAAAAGCAATCGATATTGCAGAAAGTTTTTTAGAAAACTGGGAGGTTTGGCAAATTGTTGGTTTCTTAGAACGATTTGGAATTGGAGCAGAATTTGCCAAAAAGGTATATGAGTTATTAGGAATAAATGCTATCGAACAAATTGAACAAGATCCATATATATTAATTGATATCGCTAGAGGTGTAGATTTTAAACAAATTGATAAAATGGCATTAGACTTAGGTATTCGTTATGACAATGATAAAAGAATTAGAAGTGGAATTAAATATGCTTTAATTCGAGCAACATATAACGGACATGCATGTGTGTTAAAAGAAAATTTAATTGAGTTTGTTATTTCTTTATTAGATGTTATGACAGAAAATATAGAAGATGGTTTAATAGAATTAAGAGCTAATGATGAAATTGTGATAGAAGAAAGAAATGATGGAACAGGAACATGGATTTACTTATCTAATTTTTATTATACAGAACAAGAAATAGCTATTCGAATAAAGCGATTACAAGAAGCTTCTAATGTAAAAAAAATAAAAAATATGCAAACTATTTTAAAGAAGATAGAATTAAACTCTAATATAGAATTATCAGAAAAACAAAAAGAAGCCATTGAATTAGTTAATGAAAATAATGTCACCATCATCACTGGTGGACCAGGAACAGGAAAAACAACAATTATAAAAAGCATCATTGATATTTATGAACAAAAAGGGAATAAAGTAGTGTTGTGTGCTCCAACAGGAAGAGCTGCTAAAAAGATGACAGAAACAACAGGAAAAGAAGCTTCTACTTTACATAGATTATTAGAAATTGGAAAAATAGATGAAAATAATTTTTACCAAACCAGTACAGAATATGAAGGAGCACCCATTGATGCAGATTTGATTATTGTCGATGAGTTGTCTATGGTAGATATGTTTGTGATGAGTTATTTGTTAAAATGCATTTATAAAGGAACAAAATTAATCTTGGTAGGAGATTGTGACCAATTATCTTCAGTAGGTCCAGGAAGTGTATTAAAAGATTTAATTGCATCAGAACATGTTGAAACCATTCATTTAGATAAAATTTTTAGACAAGCTGCAAAATCAAAAATTATTTTAAATGCCCATAGAGTCAACAATGGAGAACCATTTATAACAAAAGAGGATGAAGACTATACAGAAGAAACCATGGAGGACTTTTTCTATATCAATGAATCCTCACAAGAAAAAATATTAGAACAAGTATTATCTTTATGTACAGGAAGATTGAAAAATTATGGAGATTATGACTTTTTTCAAAATATACAAGTACTAACACCAACCAAAAAGGGAATGCTAGGAACAAGAGAATTGAATAAGGCATTACAAGAAAGATTAAATCCAAATGTATATGAACTACCTGAGAAAGCCAATATGGGAGCAATCTATCGAGCAGGAGATAGAATTATGCAAGTAAAAAACAATTATGACATGGATTGGGAAAAAGAAACAAATACAGGTGATGTGGAAGTAGGAAAAGGTGTATTTAATGGAGAAATTGGAACCATAACAGAAGTCAGTGAAAAAAATAAAATTATCGAAATCAAGTTTGATGATGAAAAAACAGCATATTATGACTATACAGAATTAGAGCAAATAGAACATAGTTATGCGATTACCATACATAAAGCACAACGGAAGTGAATTTGACGTAGTTATTATGGTTGTTCCACCTTCAGCACCAGTTTTATTAACTAGAAACCTGTTATATACTGGAATCACAAGAGCAAAAAAATTGTTAATTGTTATCGGAAGTGAAAAGATTGTGAAGTTTATGATACAAAATATAGATAGTAAAAAGAGAAATACAGGATTAGAGTACAAGTTAAAAAATTTATAAATAGTGTCAAAATTATATATATTATGTTTTAGAGATTCTCAATATTTAATAGGATAAAAAATATTGATTTTCAGGAATCTACTAAAACATAATATATCATTTTTTTAAAATAAAATTTAGTTCAAATAATTTGTACATTCGATTTATTTTCCATATAAAAGTTATGAATGATAATAAAAGAAGAGGTGATTATAAAATTTATTGATGTTATAAATATAGTGTTTCCACAAATTTGTGGAATTTGTGGAAAATTGAATAAAGATGGACTTTGTAATAAATGTAAAATAAATTTAGAAGAATTGGCAGAAAATGGTATACTTAATCAAGAGATAGAAGGTATGCTTTTTAATGAATTAACATATATTTTTAAATATGAAGGACTCATAAGAAAATTAATTTTAGATTACAAATTTCATGAAAAGCCGTATATATATGTTTGTTTAGTGAATTTTATCTTAAAAAATGAAAAAATTTATGAGAAATTGCTAAGTTATGATACAATCATTCCTGTTCCAATTAGTAAAAAGAGAATGAAAGAGAGAGGATATAATCAAAGTCTGTTAATAGCAAAAAAAATAAGTCAAAATCTAAAAATTCCATTACAAACCAATTGTTTATTCAAAACCAAAAATATTATAGAACAAAGTAAATTAAATAAAGAACAACGAAAAGAAAATATACAAAATGTATATGAATTAAAAAATGGAGAAATACTAAACAATAAACGAATTTTATTAATTGATGATATTTATACAACAGGAAGTACTGTGAACGAGTGTGCAAAAATATTACAACAAGGAAAACCAAAGAAAGTAGATGTACTGGTACTAGCCAAAGACTAAAAGGAATGGAATGATAATGGAAGATTTACTTGAAAGTATTTTAGATTATATAAGGTCAGATTATACAGATTATGCCATTATGATAAATGGAGAATGGGGAGTGCGGAAAAACCCATTTTTGGAATCATAAAATTAGGAAAAAAATAGAATCTATGCAATTAAATGGAAGAAGATATACTACCATTTATATGTCTTTATATGGAATTTCTAATTTAGAAGATATTAGCAAAAAAATTTTTATTGAAACAACACAATTAATGGATAAAAATCTAAGAAAATATATGGAAGCTAATGAGCAAACGACTATTCCAGAATATGCAAAAACAGGAATTGATATGGCAAACTTTTTTGGCGTTACACAAAGCGGAGATAAAGTGAATTATGCTGAATTCTTTTCAACAGATGATAAGGTACTTTGTTTTGACGATTTAGAAAGAGCAAATGTTGATGTTATTGATATCTTAGGATATATTAATAACTTTGTTGAGCATGATCATATCAAAACAATCATTATTTGTAATGAAAAAGAATTATCGACAAAATTAAAAAGTTCTAATTTAGAAATGAAAACATTTATAGCGACTTACTTATTAGATAAACAAGATGAATTAAATCGTACAGATAAACCAATTGTTGAAAAAATACAACAAAAAATAGAAAATGTATTTGATAAGGCAAATGATTATGAGAGAATCAAAGAAAAATTAATTGGTGAAACTTTTGAATATGCACCCCAATTTGATTATATTATCAATGGTATATTAATGCGCTATGAAAATAATACAGATTTAATTCATTTCTTAAGAGAAAATACTAGACTGATTATTTTAACTTTTGAAAGAAGTGGTACTAGAAACTTAAGAATTTTAAAACATGCTTTAAATGATTTTAAAAAGGTTTATGAAATGGTAAACAGATCCTATCCTAATACTAGTCATAAAATAATGCAAACTATGCTAATATTTACAATTGCAATATCTTTTGAAATTAAAGCAGGAAAAGTAACCAAAGATAAATTTATGAATATTAGAGATAATGAAGAATATAAATCTATACTAGTATCTTCTAGAATTTTAATAGATAATAGACAATTTTATATTAAAGAGTTTGATAGCAATTATTATTATAACTTTAAATCTGAATATAGATTTTTCAAATTTATAGAATATTATGTAAGAACTAGAATCTTTGATATGAAAATATTTAAAGAGAATATGGAAACAATCAGAAATACTGTAGATATAGAAAATTTGCCAGCATACAAACGATTACTTACAGAAGAATACTGGAAAATATCTGATGATGAATTTGGAAAAGTAATTTCAGATATTATAGAAGATGTAAAACAAGGAAATTTAAGACTAATTGATAATGTTAAAATATACGCATATTTTAGTTATTTTTCTAAGAAGAATTTGATTGATTATGAATTAAAAACAATAAAAAATGTGTTTTTTAATGGAATGAATTTAGCATCATTAAAATCAGAATATTGTGCAAATGTAAATGAAGAATTAGGAAAAATAGCTATTGATGAAGTAGCGGAAGATATGGATGATATTTTAAAACATTTTAATATCTTAAATGAACAATTACATGATAAAATGTTTAAGGAAAAAGCAGAAAATATTTTTACATGTATTCCTATGAAAATGGAAGTATTTTATGAAAAATTTGATCGAGAATGTATGAACATTCCCATATTTAAATATTATGATCCATATCAAATGTTTCAAAGAATTTCTTGTGCCAATAATGAAGATATTGTTTTAATGAAAGAAAAACTAGTGAATAGAGCTGATAAATATGCAAAACAAATTGAACCAGAAATTAAAAATATAAAACAATTAAAACAAATTATTGATGATTATTTAGATGGAAAAGATCCTTCGATAAAGATGGTTATGTTAAGAGAATTTTCAAAAGATTTAGGATATATTATTGACAAATATAAACCAACATTGTTTCCTAAAAAAGAAGAAAAATTAGAACCAGAAGATTAGTTCAAAAAGAACTAATCTTTTTTTGACAAAAAATGAATAAAAAAGAAACAATAAGAAATAATAACAGTATAACAAAATTATAAAACAAAAGGGAGGAAAATTATGAAAGCAACAGGTGTCGTAAGAAGAATAGATGATTTAGGTAGAATTGTTATACCAAAAGAAATTAGAAAGGTTTTAAGAATAAAAGAGGGTGACCCATTAGAAGTATTTACAGATAGAGAAGGACAAGTTATATTAAAGAAATATTCACCAATAGGAGAATTATCAGAATTTGCAGCAGGATATGCAGAAACTTTATCAAAAACAACAGGACATATTGCATGTATTACAGATAAAGATACAGTTATTGCTGTATCAGGAGGCTCTAAAAAAGAATTTTTAGAGCAAGATATTAGTCCAGAATTAGAACAATTAATGGAAGATAAAGAAGTGTATACAAGCAAAGAAAATAGTGATGTGGCTATGCCAATAACAAAAAATGATAACCAACAAAGAAAATATAATGCGCAGGTTGTATATCCGATTATCTCTAATGGAGATACAATAGGAACCGTTATATTAATGTCTAAAGAAGCAAACCAAAAAATGAATGAAGTAGAAAAGAAAGTTGCACAGTCAGCAGCTACATTTTTGGGAACACAAATGGAGATTTAGAAATGATTAGTTTTAATCGAAAATTGAAAGAAGAATCTTTCCAGATAAGGTGAGGTTCTTCTTTTTAATTTTTTCGTTAGTATATATTAAATAATAATCAAAAAAGGCTAAAATAAAAGAAATCGTTATTGTTAGTGTAAAATAAATTCGGGAAAATTAATTTAATAAAAATAAGATACCCAATTCGAAATTGTGTTAAAATAATAAAAACAAACAAAATTTAACCAATTGAAAGGGGTATCTTATGGAAAATATTTTACACGATTTTAA
>CASEEU010000009.1 GCA_949287075.1 uncultured Eubacteriales bacterium
CTTGTTAATTTATTTTTCAAAATCATCAGTTTCCTCCAACGGTAAAATCTCATCAAGTTTGATATTGTAGCGTTTGCCGTGCTTATCAACACAAGTTGCATAATCAATTTCTGCATCGGCATACTTGTTTTTCCAAGTTTTAATTAATAATCCGATTTCACCTGTCTTATGATTTAAAATCTTTGTTCCAAATGCTAAATCCATATTGTAAATCCTTTCTTTTTAACATCTATCGCTCTGAAAGGATTTAATATCAATAAATTGTGTCAAAAGAGAAACAATGATAACTAATACTATTTTTATAAAAAATAATGTTTTAAATTAAATTTTTAATTTTTTTTTCAATTAAATTTATCGCTTTTAACAAAATTAAAAATTTAATTTTCAAATCGTTTATTCCTAAATATTGTGTCGATGATGATGTATTATGGTTATTGTGAGCAATAGTATCTCTTTTTTGACATAAATCACTAAGAGAACTATGAAATAGTTGAAGATCTTGAGGCGAAAATTTGCTTTCTATAATTTTAAAATTATGTACACCAATACAAAAACATAATACTTCTTTAAACTGTTTATATTTAAAAGAATAACATTTTTCTATTTTACTTTGAATAAGTTTTTTTTCCTCAGCAGATTTCCCAGAACTATAATATATCTGGTCAAAGGACGCTTCAATCCAACCACATAAATCTAATAATACTAATTTTAGCATTAATTCCTGTACCATAGAATCATGTGAATAACAGTTATATATTAGTTCACATTTTTTAAATGTTTTTCGAATATCTTTACCTGAAATCATTTTATTCCCCAAAAATTAAACTAGCACAATCTAAACGCTGCAATAATTCACTTTTTTGTGCAGTACCTTCCTGAACTTTTTCTGGGGCAAAAATGGGTTGTGATAAAACTTTTTCATATAACTCATTTAATTGCAAATCTGTTTTATCTTTACAATTATCATAATTTTTAGCAATTGCATATAATATAGAATCTATGTATACATTTCTTTGCGTAATTTTAATTTTCGAAGCTACTTCTAAAGTCTTTTGAAATAAAGTTAATTTATTACTAATAACTTCTGTTTCTATTTTTCGATTTTGACTCATATATGAGTTTAAAAACGAAGATAATTTCCCATTATACAAATGAGCATTATCAAACAAAGCAAAAAATAGTAAAATACGTTCTTCGCCTTTCATTCTATTATTAGATGCTATTTTAGGAACCCAAGTTGTCCAGTTTGAGTTTTTGTTACAAGTCTTTAATAAATCTGCAAAAGAACCACTATAGATACAATTTCTAATTTCTTGGTTATTAAGACTTGTTCCTCCTGAATTTAATCTATGAAAAATTTTAAATATATATTCTAAATTATCTTCTCTTTCATAATTGCATTTCACCATATTTATAGGTAATGTTACATTTTTTATAGTTGTTATTATTTGAGGATAATATTCCCTAATTTCAAAATTTGTTTTTCCAGAAATTTTATTGTCTACACTACTTAGTTCTGAAAGTTTCCATTCTTTTTTTTCAGAAAGAAAATCTATAATAGCTTTTACTCTTTGTTTACCATCTATAACTTGGTACCTTTCATCTGCATCAATACTAAAACATAGGCTAGGAATAGGAAGCCGTTTTAATAATGAATCTATAAATTTTGTTTTCTGAACATTTTGCCAGATATCGTCTCGTTGAAAAAATGGGTCCCGATCTAATATACCTTCATCAACCATTCTAGAAATGTCAAAACAAGATCTTTGTTCTGTGTAGGAAAAAATATTTTCTGGAGGAAATATATCATCAATATCATCTTCAGAAAGACTACTTTCTTCTGCTATCATTTTTTCATCATCAATATTTTTCATCAGAAATCTCCTTTTTTGTAAAAGCCTTTATCATGTTTTCTGCTATTTTTTCTATAACTGGGACACAAACACTATTACCAAATTGTTTGTATAATTGATTGTCTGATACCGCTGTAATTTTATAGTCTTCTGGGAAACCTTGCAATCTTGCGGCCTCTCTTGGGGTTAATTTCCGTGGATTTTTCCCTTCCTGCTCTATTAAAATTTCACTTCCATCCTTATAGTAACGTGCTGAAATAGTATTAGTATAAGGGCTATTTGCATTAAATAATCCATATCCAAAACCATTCCCTTTTTCTTTATGCATTAATTTTCTTCTTTGATGTCCAGCCCATAATTTATCAGAGATTGTATATTTATCATCAGGATTATTTTCTAATATATTTCCAACTTTA
>CASEEU010000010.1 GCA_949287075.1 uncultured Eubacteriales bacterium
CATAATAACGTAAAAGAGGATCAGTATCTGCAATTTCTGTAAGAGCATCCAATAATTTTTCTCTCTCTTCTATTTTTATCGGTTCAATTCTTGTTCGTAGTATTGGTACAGTCTTGTCATTCCATACATTGCATGGCAAAAGCTTTTCATTTCCTATAATATCGTTCAATCTTAATGTATTGTTAGGTATAATAAAAATATCTCCAGAACAAACTGTTTTTGTCTGTATCATTTCTCCATTTGAAGGAATATATATTTCTGTAAGTTTCATTTTCTTTTTTTCTGGCAACATAATTGTATCTCGTAAGTGTAATGTTCCACTGTAAAGACGCAAATAAACTAATCTTTGCTTATGGTCTGTATATTCAATTTTAAAAACCCTTCCACATAGTTCTGAATCATTCTCATTCATTTCAGGACAAAAAAGATTTGAAATAGCTTCGATGAGTTGTTGAGTCCCTATATTATTTCTAGCACTTCCATGGTATATAGGAAACAACGAACCTTTTTTAACACACCTATATTCTTCATACGTTAATTCCTGTATAGTCAATTTTTCTCCTGCAATATATTTTTTTAAAAGTTTATCATTTCTGGAAATTACAGGATCCCAATCATCTAAATCAATGATACTTTTAATTGATATTTCTGGAGTTAATGTTACATTTTGCATAACAATAATATCATTTGAAAGTTTTTCTTTGATATTTTGATAAATATTATTTAAGTTAATTCCATACTGATCTATTTTATTTATAAAAATAATTGTTGGTATATTCATTTTTTGAAGTGCATGGAATAGTATTCTGGTTTGTGCTTGTACACCATCTTTAGCAGAAATTACTAAAATAGCTCCATCAAGAACAGATAAGGAACGATACACTTCTGTTATAAAATCTGTATGTCCAGGAGTATCTACAATATTGATTTTGTAGTCATTCCAATTAAAAGAAGTAACTGCTGCCTGAATTGTGATTCCACGCTGACGTTCTAAAAACATAGTATCTGTCCTTGTTGTTCCCTTATCTACACTGCCTAATTCTAAAATCGCTCCACTTGTATAAAGCAGACTTTCCGTTAAAGTCGTCTTTCCTGCATCTACATGAGCAAGAATACCAATGTTGATTATTTTCATGGAATTTCCCTCCCTACAAATTTATCTTTTAACTTAAAATCAATATTTGCTAATTTTGTTCTTTTAAACTATTCTCAAAATCAATTATCCACTTTTCTAATGTTTCTACTAATGCTAATTGTTGTTTGAACATTTGTTTTCCAACATTAGGAATATGTTGTCTATGAGAACGTCTTTCATTTAGTAATTCTTTTAATTCTAATATCTTTGATTTTATATTAGAAACAAGAATCTGTTTTTGTTCATCATCTACTAAATCTAAATTCGTGATAATAACATTAAAATCCAAATATAGACTAACATCAGAATTTGAAATATCATTCATAAGTTTATTAAAATAATCATTACCTTTGTTAGTAATAGTATATATTGCTTTATCTGGCATATTTCCCTCTTTCTCTTTATGGCTAACAATATATTCTTTTGATTCTAATTGTAATACTTTCTTATAAATAGACTGTTCACTAATTTTTACCCATCTTGGTATATTACGATATTCTATATTTTTTTTAATATCATAAGCACTTTGTGATTTTTGTTTAATAAGTCCTAATAATACCAAATCTATATTTGACATAATCTCTACTCCTTACTTAATATAATCTGTAACGCCAAGTCTATTTCCAAATGGATCTTCAAACTCGACTGCATTACCAGTTCCAATTTTAAAAGGCTCACTCAAAAATTTTATACCATTATTCAACATTTCTTTATAGAAGATTGCAACATCTTCTACTTCAAACCATATTGTAGGCTTTAAATTCTCAAATTTATTTTTGTCTTTTAAAATTATTGCAGGTTCTTCATTTCCAATATTATAAGCAACCATTCCCTTATCAGA
>CASEEU010000011.1 GCA_949287075.1 uncultured Eubacteriales bacterium
AATATAATATCAGCAGTAGTACATTTAGATGAAGGAGCACCACACATGCACTTAATGTTTGTTCCTGTTGTTCACACAAAAGATAAAGAAGGGAAAAACATTGATAAAATTTGTGCAAGAGACTTTTGGAAAGGTCGAGATAGTTACAGAAAATTACAAGATGCTTATTTTAATCATGTAAAATCAAAAGGTTTTGATTTAGAAAGAGGTATGTTTGTAGAAGATACTAATAGAAAGCATTATACTGTAGAAGAATATAAAAAAATTACAAATTTTGATAATACTAAGAAAATTTTAAATGAAATAAAATTAGAATTACCCAAAGTTCCAGACATAACTGATATTAGCAAATTCACACGAAAAAGAGACGAGAAAATATTAGAAGAAATTATAGAACCTAAAGATGCATTAATTAAAGAATTATACAAGGATAACTTATCATTGCATAAAGAATTATCGAAACAATCTAAAATGGTTGATGAAGCAGAAAAATATCAAAAAGAAAGAAATTCTATAATTGCAGATAATGAGAAATTAAATAATAAAGTTAGGGACTTGGAAAATGAATATAAAATAAAAAGCAATAATCTTGATTTTGAATATAATAATAGAAAAGCTGAATTAGAACAAGAATTTCAAGATAAGGAATTTGACATTGAATACAAATATAAAAATAAAATTAAGTCATTAGAAAAAGAAAATAACCATTTACTCAAAATCATCGATAAATTCTATGAAACTGTCGAAAAATTTATACATTGGATTTGTCATAAATTTGGTATTGGCGAATCAAAAGAATTAATTAAAAATTTTCAAGAAGAAACTCATACCTTTATTGATCCAGTAAAACAAATTGAAAATGAGGAAAGAGAAAAAGAATGGGATTTAGAAATATAGCAATAAAGACCATTATTCAAATTAATGGTCTTTGTTAGATATTTTGTTGACAAAATACTCAAAAAATTTCATATCATTCATATATTCTGGATGCCATTGAACAGCAATTATATTTTTGTTTTCTATACTTTCTACAATTCCATCTTCGCTTTTTGCAACTACTTTAAAACCTTTTGCAACTGTTTTTATTGCTTGATGATGTAGTGAATTTATTTGCATTTGTTCAGTTTTATAGCAATCATATAAAAGAGAATCTTTTTCAAATTTCACATTATGTCTTTCATTTCGAGGTAATTTATGATTTGAAATATCTTGATACAAACTACCACCAAAGAAAACATTTATAGCTTGTATTCCTCTGCAAATACCTAAAATAGGTTTGTTGACATCGTTAAATTTTTTTATCATTGCAAAATCTAATGTATCGATTTCTTCTGTCATCTTATGTATCTCTTTAATAGGTTGTTCTCCATAATTTTTAGGATTTATATCTATAGCACTTCCTATAACAATTAGTCCATCACAAATATCAACGACTTCTTCTAAATTAGTTAATGAACTAACTGGAAATAATAATACATTAAGTTTTTCAAATATATCCTTGAATTCTTTATCTATATAATATTTTTCAGTACCCTTTTCAGATAATCCATATCTTTCTGTTATTGCTAGTATCATAAATTTTCTCCTAAAATCCGTATCTTATTTATGAAAGATTAATTTAATCTTACTAATAATTTTACTAAAAAAAGACTCTTTATAAGCAACTATTTCTGCATTCTCTTTTGGTTTTTCAGTATATTCAACAGTTTTTTGTCTATTTTTGAAAATATTATCAGGGTTATATTTTTCTCTCATATAATTTTGATATTTTATTTCGTTTTCGTTTAAAATTTTATTTAATTTTTTCTTTTCTATGTCATCACACATATAATCTCTATATAATACTGTTAGAAGTTCTTTTGTAGTAGGTAATAAATTTTGTTTTTCTAATGACATTGTTTTATCAATTTTCCAATTAAAATCTTTTGATTTATTATTTTCAATATAACTAATAACTTTTTTAGGTATTCTAGCCTTTAAATTTGGTGTAACATATTTTAGTATTTCATTTATTTGATATAGTGAATTTGAATATTCAATATTTTCCATATTATTCTCCTTTTTCTTCTGATTTATCTTTATCGTTTTCTCTATCAGGGTGTAACCATTTTCCTATTTTATCTTTCAATGAAGATGACCTTTTTTCTACGGTTTCTGTCCTTTGTTCTGTAGCAATATCTTCTAATGAGTCTGCTCCAATTTGATATTCTTGTTCTTGTGCTAATCTTTGTTGTTCATGATAATTCTCTAATTGAGTATTTATATATTCTTCTATTTCCTCTTTTGAATGACTATCTGCAAAAGTTATAAATTCTTCTGACTTTGCGATTGGTACTAAAAATTTAATCTCGTCACCTGACATATGATGTGGTACATTGAATAGGCAACTATCATTATCCCAATCTCCATGATTTGTATGATATAGTTCCAAATAAAATTCTGGAACCAATCCTTTGTCAGTTTGATTTAATCCAGAAATTTGAAGATTCCAAAATCCTACTGGGTATTTTACTTCAAATTCTCCTAATCCTTCACTGTTAACAAACTCTCTATATTCCTTCTGGAATTTCCTTCCTAATTCCTCTTTGTGATCCACATATTCTTTCATCATCAAATCTTGTTTAGTTAGTTGGTCTAATAATACAAAAGATAAACCTCTATCCTTAAACATAAAGCTATAATCACTTGAAATGGCTACATTTCCTTTTTGCATTTCTTCATATAATTTTTTTAATACTTCGCTACTTTGTTCAGTAGTTGATATTAAATCAAAATTTCCACCGCCATTCCAACCAGCACTCCATAAAGCAATTATTTCAGGGGCATTTGTCTTTCCTTCTGCAAATGATAAAAATTCTCTTTCTAATCTTTTTCTATCTTCATTATGCACGTAATTTTCCTTAATCTCATTTCTTTCTTCTTCTGTTTTTTTCATTAATCTGTAGTAATCCATTTGATCATTAGTTATCCAAACATTTCCATCACTAAATTCCATCATATGAACTGCATTAGGATTTTCAACAATTTCTCCATTAAATGGATGATTTTTATTTTTATCTATTAATTTTTTTGGCTTTCTTTGTTCTTCGCCTAAATAATGTGATTCGTGTTCAGCATAAAATCCATATCCTGCATTAAATCCAACTAATTTACCATCTCTTTCTAGGACTTCTTGTCCATGATAAGCATATCTTCCCATAAATTTCTCCTTTTATTTATATTATATATTTTTCTAATTTATATCATAAAATGTTATTTTTTACAATAAATATAATCCCAAACAATCTTTGTTACAAAAAAATAATATTTTTGTAATATTTCTGCAATATTTATTCTCTACAAAATTCTTTTTCTAAAAATTGTGCTTGTTCTTTTGTTATTCTATTATTAACTACTGCTAAATTTAATAATGATTTAATATTTTCCCATTTCATACATTTTGAATAACCTTTTGCCGTTAATTCAATATAATCTGTAATTTCTTCAAATATATAATAAGGTATATTAAATTCTTTATTTATTTGTTCCATTTTGTGTTGCTCCTTTTTGAATATTTTTAAGTATATAAATATATTAAAGTGTTAACACTTATAAATATAACATAGAAAAATATTAAAATCAATATATATATATAAATGAAAGTAGGAATAAATATGTCATTGATTGCAAGATTTGATGGAAATATGAATGTGATTGGTAGATTATTAAAAGAATATAGAATAAAGAAAGACTTATCTTATGAAAAACTTTCTGCAAAACTAGAATTAATGGGAATTAGCATACACAAACAAAGTTTATATGATATTGAAAATAACAAAAGAACTGTTAAAGATTATGAATTATTTGGAATTGCCCATGTTCTTGGTATAGATGTAAACGATTTATTAAAAGATATTAGTAAAAAATTTTAAAAAAATGAATTTTTGAAAAACATTTGACATATAATAAAAAATATAGTATACTATATTTAGCTTAAGCAAGAGAATTATCGAAGAACTCAAATGTTCACGAGATATGTTGACCACATATCTCTTTTTTTTTGTGCAAAAATAAAGGCAGTTGACCAGACTGCCTTTGATTAGTTTGTACTAATCCTGAGAATTTTGGTTTTCATCATTTTTATTATTACTAAGTAATAACAAAACGATTAATCGCCAAATTAAATCGAAAGAACTCAAGATGTTCACCTCCTTTCTCAAAGTTTTCCTTTGGAAAAGGATGGATTTATTATACTTTAATTTTCTAATAAAAACAATGCTTTTTCTACAATTCAATAATTATTTTTATTCAGCTTTATTTTTATTCCTACTTTTATATACATTTGCTTGATTTCTACATTTGCTACTATCATATTCAGCTTTAGGGTTTTTAGCATAAAAAACTTTACCACAATGTTTGCATATCTTTAAAGGATTTTTTTCACTGCAAAGCATAAATCCAAAAGCCATATCTATTGCTTGTTTTAAAGAATTAGGTTGCCAAGATATTTCTGGAATATTTCCATACATATTAATTTTATATGGTATTCCAGAAAAATAATAATCATTTATAATTTCTCTTGCTTTATATTCATCATAATCATCCATACTATTATTTGCTAAATCTACATATTTTTTAAATATTTTATACATTTTTTTTGCATATTCAATAATCCAATCTATTTTTTCACAATAAAAACTAGAATAAATTAATTGATCGTTAATTGATGTTCGATTTAACATTCTTTGTAAATCAGAATTTGTTTCTATTTCTACTTTACCATTTGTTACTGTGTAACTCATTTCATCATTGTTAGCAAATGGAAAGAATAAATCAAAATAGTCTTTAGTTTTCATTACACAATTTTTATTAATAAAATTATTTTCTTTTAATGTTACTTCTTCATTCAATAAAAAATCTGGATTAGTTGGTGCTTCCACCATAAAACCTAATAAACCATATTTTTCTACGAAAAAATATGCACAAGTAAATTTGGTTTGATCATCTTCTGCATCTATACATATTCTTCCCATATTTAATAAATCAACTAATATTGAATCCATTTTACTAAACATATCATATAAATCTCTAATATTTATACTAGCCTCTGGATTTGGAACCATATAGTATTCTTTTCCTTTATATTTTCCTTGATATCCACCATATTTCATATATGAATATGCACTATTACTTTTAAAATTAAATTCCATGATTTTATTCTCCTTAAATTTTTTTAAAAAACTTTATTGTAATATATTGACATATTACAGTTATTACTTTATAATAGTGTTAAATATTAATAAATGTAATATACTAATATATTACAATAATTAACATGAAATGTCAAGAGCTACAACTGTATAAAAAATATGTAGACAAAAATTTTACCAAATTGCTTGAAAGGTTGTGATTATGATAGATACAAAGAACTATATTCTCGACAAATATTATAATGAACACGAAAAACCATCTATTATCGCTAAAGAAATAGGTGTTAATCCATCTTATATCACAAAAATAATAAAAAATGATACAAGATATATTCAAGAAAAAGCATACAGAACACAAATTAGTAAAGAAAATCGTAAAGTTGCAAAAAGAGAATGGATTAGAAATAAAAGACAAAATGAAGCTGATAAGCAACTATATGAATTTGTAAAGCAACAACATATTGAGGCAAGTAAAGAATTATCTTATTCATCAGAGATGAGTGATTTAGCATATAGAAAATGGAATCCAAATGCTTATCACACAAATAGTAAAGGTAATCTAGTTATAGATAGAAAATTAAATGTTGGTTCAGATGTTCCTAAATCA
>CASEEU010000012.1 GCA_949287075.1 uncultured Eubacteriales bacterium
TGAAAAAGGAAGGTTATGGTTAAGAGGAAGAGTAAAAGAACCATATTTTCATATTGAAGCAGCTTTACATGCAAAATTTGCAATTGGAAAGACAGCTGTATTTGAAAATGATTCAAAATTGATTCTGGTATTGGAAAATCACGAAAAAACATCAATAGAAGAAATTAAAAAAGCCATTCCATTTGAAAAGATTGATGAAATCAAATATGTTCCAAAGATACCAGTAGATAAAAGACATAGCACAAAGGTAGATTATAATGAATTAAGAAAAATATTGAATATATAAAGGGGTAAATGATGAATCAAATAAAAAAATGGTATACATACCAAAAAGAGAGATTTCCAGTACTTATATATGGACTATATGTGTTTTGTATTGTATTTGCTACTTTTTGTTTCTTTAATTATTATGGAGAAATGTATTATTATGAATGGATGAACAATTTTAGTGATGTTGCATATACGGATTTAATGCGGAAGACCACCAGAATATCAAATACAATGGATAAAATTGATTCCTATGTTTATTGTAACATTTTTGCAATTTCTAATGGTAAGAATTGTAGATGAGTTTAAGGATTATGAAGAAGATTGTAAATATAGACCTTATAGACCAGTACCAAGAGGTCTGATAAAATTAAAAGAATTAAAAATATTATTTGTTATTTGTATAATCCTTCAACTAATTTTAACAATTACGTGTTCACAAAATGGAATTTCATATTTAATCATATTGTGGGTGTTTTTTGCACTTATGAGTAAAGGATTTTTTATAAAAAAGATATTAGATAAACATTTATTATTAGAAGTCACCTCAGATGAATTGATACTTCCCATAATGGTTCTATATTTAGCAAATTTTATCCCACAAATTTATCTTAATTATAATTCATCAGCAGATTTTACCATAACGAATTCTATTATATTTGTAGACTCAAATGTTTGGAAAATATTAGTGATGGCATATATCATATCTTGGATAGTAGAAGTTGCTAGAAAAATAAGATGCAAAGAGGATGAAGAAGAGGGTGTAAAAACCTATACAGCTGTTTTAGGCATTGGTAAAGCAATGATACTAATATTTGTATTGGAAACTTTGCTAATGCTTGTACAAGGTACAATCCTAGGACAGAAAAATTATATCTGGATACTTGCTTTATACATATTAGCCAATATTCCTAATATTTTATTTGCAAAAAAGAAAACAAAAAAAATGGCAAAATTAGCAGGACTTTCGGCAAATATCTATATAGCCATTGTATATTGTAGTTTAGTAATATTAATTTTATAGGAGAACAGATGATGAAATATGTATTAGAACAAAATAGTAAACAATATGAATTTATGGGAGGAAAAGCAACAGCTTTGGCAAAAATTGGACAAGCAATTGATAATATTCCAAAGTGGTTTGTGGTGTCTCATGAAGGTTTTGATAAAAAGGAAAAAAACATAAAAGAAGAAGCAATAAAAGAAGTAGAAGAATTTTTAAAAATGTTTCCAGATGATACTTATTTTGCCATTCGTTCATCAGCAGGAAACGAGGATTCCAAAGAAACATCTTTTGCAGGACAATTCGATACTTTTTTATATATTCCCAAAGAAGAGGTTATCGAAAAAATAAAAGAAGTATATCTATCTGCTTTTTCAGAAAGAATTGAAACATATCGAAAAGAAAATCATATAGAAGAGGTAATGGTGCCATCTGTTATTGTACAAAAAATGGTGAAATCAGAAAAAGCAGGTGTGGCATTTGGAGCAAATCCAATTACATCTAATATAAAAGAGATTGTCATTAATGCTGTATATGGATTAGGAAGTAGTTTAGTAGATGGTATTGCAACAGCAGATACTTATACCATTTTAAATGATAAAATTACCAAAACAATAGCCAAGAAAGATTATTGTCATATTTATGTAGATGGTGAAATTAAGCAAGAAACAGTAAACGAAAAACAAAAGGATAAAGCAGTTTTAACAGATAACCAGATATTAGAAGTTAAAGAACTAGTAGAAAAAGCAAATGTGTTTTTTGGAAGATTTCAAGATATTGAATGGGCTTATGAAGATGAGAATCTATATCTATTACAATCTAGACCAATTACAACATTAGGAACAGTAAAAAATAAAGAAGAAAAGTTAAATGTATTTGACAATAGTAATATTGTAGAGAGCTATGGAGGAATTACAACCCCCTTAACATTCTCTTTTATTAGAACTGTCTATGAAAATGTATATTTAGAATTGTGTAAAATATTTCATGTAAAAGCAGAAAAAATAGAAATGAATGCACAAATGTTTAAAAACATGTTAGCTTTAATAGACGGTCGTGTGTATTACAATCTATATGGTTGGTATGGATTACTTTCCATGTTTCCAGGATTAGGAAAAAACAAGAAATTTATGGAGCAAATGATGGGTGTGAAAGAATCTTTGCCAGATGACTTATTTCCAGTACCACAAGCTACATTTTCTGATAAAATTGGATTGATTTCAACTGGATATGGATTATTAAAAGGATTTATGAAAATAAGAAAAATGACAGATAAATTCTATGTAAGATTAAATGAAGCATTAGAAGATAAAGATATCCAGCATATGGACTTATATGAATTACATGATTATTACTATGAATTAGAAGGAAAATTGTTACACAAATGGGATGCACCATTAGTCAATGACTTTTTGGCGATGATTTTTTATGGACAATTAAAACAACAATGTGAAAAATTATTTAAAGAAGATGGAAACTTGATACATAATGATTTATTATGTGATGAGGGAAATATCATTAGTGCAGAGCCAGCAAAAAGAATTCGAGAAATGGCAGAGATAGCAAAAGATGATGAAGAACTTTTACAGCTATTAGAAAATGAGGATATGCTATATATCCAAAAAGAACTTCCTAAATATCCAGAGTTTTATGAAAAAATACAAGCATATTTAGATAAATTTTCAGATAGATGTTTGCAAGAGTTAAAATTAGAAACTTTAACACTAAAAGACAATCCTATTAGCTTATACCATTCAATATTGACATTTGCAAGAAGAATGCAAAAAACAAAAGTAAATGCATTAGATTCTGTAGAAGCTAGAAAACAGGCAGAAAGAAAAGTAAAACAAGCCTTAAAATTTAAACCATTGGAAAAAACTAAATTTAATTTTTTATTAAAACAAGCAAGATATACAGTAAAAAATAGAGAAAATCTTAGATTTGAAAGGACAAGACTTTTTGGAAGAGTAAGAGAAATCTTTTTAAGAATGGGATATATATTAACTTCTTTAAATGTTATAGAAGAAAAAAGAGACATATTTTATTTAGAAGTAGATGAAATTTTATACTATATTGATGGCAAATCAACAACCAACAATTTAAAAGATTTAATTGCTATACGAAAGAAAGAATATGAAACATATAAAGAAAATAACCCAGATGAAAGATTTTATACTTATGGAGCTGTCAATATTGGAAATAACTTTAAAAAGGAAATAGAAATTCATACAAACAAAACAGATAAAAACGAAAATGAAGATGAAACAAATAGAGAAGAAGTAGATAGAAATAAACAACATAAAAACCAAGTACCTGTGAATAAATCAGAAGAAAAACAATTAAAAGGAATTCGGAGCATCACCAGGAAAGGTTACTGGAAGAGTAAAAGTGATAGATAATCCGGCAAATGCAAAATTAGAACAAGGAGAAATCTTAATTGCTGAATATACAGATCCGGGTTGGATTATGCTATTTCCAGCTGCTAGTGGAATTTTAGTAGAAAGAGGAAGTTTATTATCCCACTCAGCAATTGTTTCAAGAGAACTTGGTATACCTGCAGTAGTTGGCATTACAGGATTGCTAGACAATATAAAAACTGGCGATATGGTTGAATTAGATGGAACAACAGGTGTTGTAAGAAAAATATCAAATTAGGGATGTTTCTGTCCCAAACAGAAACGTCCCCAAAAGGACATTATGGTTCTTCAATTAGATCTTGCCAATATTTCTTAGGCATAAATTGCATTTGGCATCTAGCATTTTTTCTTTCTTGTATGGCAATGGTTTTGAAAAATAGTTTCCAAAGTTCTTGATATTTTTGTTCTTCTTTGGTAATATCAGGAATTGTTAAATTAGTACTATCAATGATTTTGTATTCTTGTGTATTGTATAAAAAACAAATATTTCTATTTTTATCATGAATCATAAAATTTTGAGTAGGTAGTCTTTTTATAAAATGATGTCCTAAAGGCTCTATAATATTATTATCGGGGTGAATAGAAGCATAATATAGATTTTCTCCAATTTCCATAAATCGAAGTAATCCTTTTAACTTATGGCATTCTGATAAAGCTCTTTTTCTCATATTGATAACAGAAAAGACATAGGAAATAGTAAGCATGGTGTTGATTTTAGGACCGATGTCAAATCCATCACATAAATATTTTAGAATTTTGATTTCTTTTTCTTTTCCATCTGATAAAAAAGCATAAAAACTATTATATAAAGCTTCATAGCAAATATTTTTATTAATTCCTTCAAAAACACGTTTTGCTCTTTCGTAATTGGTATCTATATATTGCGTTTTATCTAAAAAATTTTGTGTATAATCCTCTTCTGAAACAATTTTTTGTGGTAATGTTTTATGAGAATAACTATCAAATACAATAGTTAATAATCCATCAAATGTGCCATCATATAAATAAGTCGTATTTACAAGCTTCCAGTTAGACATTTTATTTTATCCTCCTTTGTAGGTAACAATGTATCAAACATAGATAATTGTTCGTATTTCTTTTGTGGAATAGTGTTTCTCTCAGTATATAGTAAATTGGTTTCGATAAAATTTTTGTTAAATTTGTTGACTTCATAAAAATATTTTCCTTTGCAGGTAATAAAATATTGTGCCCTTTTTAAAACAACACCTAATTTTTTTAAACTTTCAAAATCTAACAAAAATTCTCTTCTTGCAGTAATAATTTTTTTGGCACTAATAACACCAATACCAGGAATCCTAAGTAAAGTGTAATAATTGGCCGTGTTGATTTCTATTGGGAATTTATCTAAATTTCTTAAAGCCCAATCACATTTAGGGTCTAATAAAGTATTAAAATTTGGGTGTTCTTCATTTAATAATTCATCTGCTTGAAATCCATAAAATCGAAGTAGCCAATCTGCTTGATATAATCGATTTTCTCTTAAAAGAGGTGGCTTTTCCAAAGTAGGTAGGTTTTTATCATTATTAATAGAAACATAAGCAGAATAGTAAACTCTTTTTAGTTTTAAAGATTTATACATCCCTTCAGAAAGTTTTAATATTTTTAAATCTGTTTCAGGTGTAGCACCAACCATTAATTGTGTAGTTTGACCTGCTGGAACAAATTTCTTTTTATATTTCGATTTATCCATTTTATTTAACTTTAGTGTATTAGAAATATAGGTCATTGGTTTTAAAATTCCGTCTTTTTCTTTTTGAGGTGCCAATAATTTCAAACTATCATTTGAAGGAAGTTCTATATTAATACTCATTCTGTCTACTAAAATACCTAATTTATCGATTAATTCTTGACTACAACCAGGAATCGTTTTACAGTGAATATATCCGTTAAAATGATATTCATTTCTTAAAATAGAGGCTGTTTCAAGTAGTCTTTCCATTGTATAGTCAGGAGATTTGATAACTGCTGAACTTAGAAATAGTCCTTCTATATAATTTCGTTTATAAAAATGAATGGTTAAATCTGCAACTTCACGAGGCGTAAAGGTAGCTCTAGGTACAGAATTGGAAGAGCGATTAATACAATATTTACAATCATACATACAGGCATTTGTAAATAAAATTTTTAAAAGAGAAATACATCTGCCATCTGCACCCCAGCTATGACAAATACCAGAAACATGACCATTCCCAATTCCATTGTTTGTATTTTTTCGATCACTGCCACTAGAGCTACAAGAAGCATCATATTTAGCAGAATCAGCAAGTATTTTTAATTTATCAAAAATGTCCATAACACACCTCCAAACATATGTACGATTATATCATTCCGAAAACAAAAATGCAATAGTTTTTCAAAACAAATTTTCGGTTTTTTATACAATACTAAACTTTACATAATTTCAAAAATATGATATAATAGTATTACTGTTTATGCAGAATAAATAGAGAATTTATTTCTCAAAGAAAATATACTATATTATAGTATATAAACAAAAGAAAAAATCTTCTATAAAAATGCATTAAACAAAAGAAAAGAATCAGGAGGAATAAAAAATGAAAGAAACAAAAGAAACACGGATTGGAAACAATGATGCCTTTATTGTAGGTACTATTGAACAAAGCTATGTAACTGAAAAAATAGCTGAAGAAACATTCTGCGCAACTAGAATTTCAACAGAGAGGATAAGTGGCGCTAGGGATATAATTAATATGCTTATCCCGGAAAAAATCCTTAATCCAGACATGACTGTAGGTAAAAAAGTAAAAATAAAAGGAGAGTTTCGTTCAGAAAATGTAAAAGATGATGATGGAAATACACACCTTTTACTATATTTTTTTGTTAACACAATAGAATTGGCAAGTGAATTTGCAATGGACGAAAACAATATATGCTTGAATGCATATATATGCAAACCTACATTTTACCGGGAAACGCCATTGGGAAGAGAGATTACAGATATGATGGTAGCTGTAAATCGGCCCGATGGTGAAAGTGACTATATTCCGTGTATTGCGTGGAATAGAACTGCAAGGTGGTCAGCAGCTTTAGAACCTGGTGATTACATCAGAATAATCGGAAGAATTCAGAGCAGGGAATATTTTAAAAAACGCCCAGATGGAGAAAAAGAAAAAAGGGTAGCTTATGAAGTCTCCATCAAAAGAACATTTTTTGTAGAAGAGTAAAGTGGAAGGGAAGAATAAAGCGGAAGAGGGAAGCTTTATTCTTCCCTTTTTGCTAATAATATTATAATTTTAAAAATTTTTTATGTAGTATTGAAAATTTTAAAAGGAAACTATATAATACTAAACGATACATACAAAAGTAAATTAGAAAAGGAAGGTTGTAAAAATGATACAAATAGAAAACAAATATGGAAACAATTATGGAAACAATTATGGAAATATATATGGAGAAATCAAAACATCGATTCCAAAAATAAAAGTTATTGGAATTGGTGGAGGTGGCAATAATGCTGTTAGACAAATGGTGGAAGATAAAGTAAAAGATGTTGAATTTTATTTTATTAATACAGAACTTGCCATGTTAAATAAAACCAAAATGGAAAATGTATTACAAATTGGAAAAGAGACAACCAAAGGATTAGGAGCAGGAGCTAATCCAGATATGGGAGAAAAAGCTGCCATTGAAAGTAAAGAAGATATCAAAAAATTATTAGAAGGTACACAATTATTATTCCTAACAGCAGGAATGGGAGGAGGAACTGGAACAGGAGCAATTCCAGTAGTTGCAGAAATTGCTCAAGAAATGGGAATTCAAACAATTGCCATTGTCACAAAACCATTTCTTTTTGAAGGAAGATTAAGATCAAGTAGAGCAGATGTTGGAATTGAAAAATTAAGACAACATGTTAATAGTTTAATATTAATTTCAAATGATAAATTATTAAAACTTGCAGGAAGTCAAAAGATGAGTGTCATTAATGCATTTAAAATGGCAGATGACGTATTAGAACAAGGAATTAAAAGTATTACAGATTTAATTACATCGGTAGGAGATATTAATGTTGATTTTGCAGATATCACGACTATGTTAACATATAAAGGAATGGCATATATGGGAATCGGAGAAGCAGAAGGAGAAGGTAGAATGATAGATGCCGTTAACCAAGCTATTGACAATGCACTAACAGAAAATAAAATTAATAATGCCAAAGGTGTTATCTTTAATGTTAGAGGAAATTCTGAGTTAGCATTAAGTGAAATTAATGATGGTATTGGTAAAATTAATGATTTAATTAGTGAAGATGCTAATGTTGTATTTGGAACCATTACAGATAACTCTTTAGATGATAAAATCGTGGTTACAGTAATCGCAACAGGTGTAGAATAAAATTGAAATTTTATGTAAAATATGGTATAATAAAAGGTACATATGGCAATGTTCATGTGTAGCAAACCTCGTGTTTGCATAGGAACTTGTTGACAATAGTAAAAAAAATTTGGAGGTAAAAAAGGATGATGATGAATTATTTGGAGGAAATGAGAAGTAATCTGCGGAGATTAATGTACGAAGAGCAGGAGATGACTCGGCGGGATTACGAGGCGGTCGAAGAAATGAGGGGAGCTGTCAAGGCGATTCTTGAGAATGTAGAAGATGAAGTCAGTAAAATGACGAGAATGTCATATACAATACAGGAAAATAGAACCTTCTATCATTCAGCTGAACCGTTACAGGTCGCAATCTCTGAAAAGAAAAGAGAGCTAGAAGCATGGGAGGAGATTTACTCTACTCTCAACAATTTGCTAAGATAAGTTATAAGTTCATTGTCATAAGTTCAGGCAGAGACTTGCTAAAGTCTCTGCCTGAACGCATTTTATTAAAAAAAATTTAATTTAGAGGAATTTTTTCATTTTCATATAAACGTGTTTTCTATCAAATACTATCATAAAAATCAAATAAAATAAAATAAATAAAGCAATTTGCATAATGGTATTTAATGAAAAATTTGAAAAAGTGATAGGTAATAGTTTAATTAGTAAATAAGATACTAGACAAGCAAAAATAGGTCTTACAACAAATTTTTTTAAATTTACAGAATAGTTAATTTTTTTCTTTAATTGAATACTACTAATGGTAAAGTTTAAAAGTTCACTTACAAAAATACTTAAAATATATCCATACATTCCCATGATCGGAACAATAAAAAAGATAATCGAAATGGTAACTAATAAATCAATGATGTTGCAAACCATAACACTTACTTGTTCATTAATACCTTTTAGCATATTATCAATAATATTATCTATATACATAAAAAAGATAAGAGGTGCTAATATTTTTATCCATTTACCTGCCTCAATAGATTGATAAACCATAAGACTAATTTCATTTGCAAATATAATAAAAACACCAGTTACACAAATAGAAAAAATAAAAGTAACTTTAAAAATCGTATCACAAACAGTTTTTAACCTGTTATAATTCCCACCAGCAAGCAATCGCGAAAATTCTGGAACCAATAATCCGCTAAAAGAACCGATGAGAACATTTGCAAACATAATAACAGGCATAACCATTCCGACTAATTAAACCATAGTTAGAAACAGCTAAAGAATAGGAAATGCCAGATAATTCTAATCGAATGGGAATTAGGAATTGTTTTAAAGAAGAAAGTCCAGAGCGGATGCAAGAAGTGATACTAATAGGAAAAGCAATTGTAAAAATTTTTTTCTTCATCTGTACTGGTAAACTTCTTTTAGATATGTATTTTCTCCTATCAATCAAATAAAAGATGATGTTTAAACTAAAGGAGAATACTTCTGAAATAACATCAGCCAAAATAAGAAAAATACAAATAGATTCTACATCTTTTGAAGAATTAAAATATAGCAAACAAACAGTAGCAATGATTTTTACACTGGTTTCTAAAATTTGTGAAATAGCACTCTTATAAGGCTTTTCAACAGAAGAAAAATACCCACCAATCACAGAGGAAATGGAAATCAGTGGTAACCCAAGTGAAATTAGGTAAAGAGGAATTCTTGATACCATATTTTTTAACCAAGTAGCAGAAATAATAGGGGTAAATAAAATTACGAGAATTGAAGAAAAAACCCCTAATAATAATCCAAATATAATAGAGGTTTTTACAGCTTTTATGCCATTAATATAATTTCCTTTGGCAAATTCTTCAGAAACAATACAAGTGCAAGCAATGCCAATTCCAGAAGTAGCAACTGTAATTGCAAAATTATAAACAGACATAATCAAACTAAAGATACCAATTGCTTCAGAACCTACTTTATTTGCTACATATATATTAAAAATTAGTCCAATACCACGCATACTAAGTGCGGTTATAGTTAAAATAATACCATTAATAAAAAATAATTTTGTCTTTCTCAAAATATCACCTTTTTAAATGATATTAAGGAAAAACAAAAATTATGTCCCATCAACAAACGAACTCTATGGGACAAATGTCGCACAGAAAAACGAACTCAATGCGACATTAATGTGACATTGACAAGACCTTCTGTAACAGAAGATAAAATTTTTATATCATTTCCCGTATCATTTCGAAATTTAAAATCATAACTACCGTGAGCAACAGCAGCATCTTTACCATCTGGTACATATGGTACATGGTTGCTATGTGGATGTCTTTCGATAACGGTTAAATTAGAAACCGCTAATACAGCATTATATAAGGTACTGCTAACTTGACAATTACCACCACCATAGCCTTTTTTCTTATTTCCATCATGGTCATAGATATCGGCTTTTAAATATCCTTTACTACTTGTAGCAGGACCAACTGTATCACAAAAAGAAAATGTTTCGCCTGTTTTTACAATGGTTCCATCTAATGTAGATGTTGTGATTTCCATGTTTTTTGTTCTATTAGCATCATTAGAATAAATTTTTGTAGAAAAGGCAGAGAGTTGTTTTTCAAATGCTTTTGCTGTATTTTCTACGTTTGATGTGTTTTCAGCGGTTGTATTTGTGGTTTCAGCAGTAGATTCATTGTTAGATGTATTTTCTTCATTAGATGTATCGTTTTCACTATTAGATGTGTTATTTTCGGCAGAAGTTCTATTAGCCTCATAATTTGAGTCTTCATTATTTGGATTCCTATTTTGCATATAAAAATAAATACCAATTCCAATTAATGCAAGTATAGCAAGGATAATAAAGATTCGTGCTTTTTTATTCATTCAAATCACCAATTTTATTGTAACCAAAAGTTTAAAAATTATTGACAATTCAAGAAAAAATATATATAATTATATATGGATATTATGGAAAGGAAGAAAACATATGCTTGCTAAATATTGGAAAAAAATTGGAATGGTTATTTTAATAGTAGCTTGTGTGTTTAATATCATGAATAAATTGGTACATAAACTTTCACTAAACAGTGAAATGTTGTCATCTGCACAATATATTTATGACCAACAACAAAATGAAACAAATAATAATGAAAATAACACAAATTAGGACTTGAAAAATATAAAAAAATATGTTATGATAAAAAACAGTCATATTATTTCAAATTAAGAAAGAGGTGAACAATCAATGAAAGAAGGATTACATCCAAATTATAACCAAACAACAATCACATGTGCATGTGGTAATGTTTTAGAAGTTGGTTCAACAAAAAAAGATATTAAAGTAGATATATGCTCTAAATGTCATCCATTCTGGACAGGAAACCTAAGACAAGAAACAGCTGGTGGTAGAGCAGATAGATTTAAGAAAAAATATGGACTTGCATAAAAATGAAAGTAGAAAAACTCTACTTTTATTTTTTTATAAAAAATTTTTATAGATAGTTTCATAAAAAAACCACTTCTGTTTTTCAGAGTGGTTTTAAATATATCTATATAATTTTGCAATTTCTTCAGAAGTTAATATATCTTGAACTTTTAACTTTGTCATTTTACCAGATAAAGGAGAATGAATAGCTCCTTTTGGTGTTAAATAAACCAAATAATTGTATGAAGATAGGAATAATTCTACATTTCCATTATCATTTGTATCATATCCATATCCAAACTCGGTAAATTGGTTATCTGGATTTAATGTTAAAAAAGTTACATATGGTCTAAAATTATTATTTTTATCTGCAATTTCATAAGTTACCAAAAATACTTCACTAAAAGAGATACCTTCTAATTCAAAACTTTTAATATATTTTATATCTAATAAATTTAAAAATCTTGCTTCATCAGAAAGATATGTGTATTCAGGGAGATCTTTTATAGGTTTTAAATCCTTTGTGGTTAAAAAATATGGATTTACGGTATTTCCTGATAAAGCATCTACAAAAGATTTCATATCTAACATTCCCCATAAAGCTAAGATATGTTTATCTATTTTATGTTTTATATCTCTTTTTAATAAATCATTGGTGTTTAATAATTGCAAATCTTCTAACGAGAAATTTTTGTTTTCATTTTTTGCTTGTCTATATATTTCAACTATATTAGAACGACCAGTTCTTTTAGAAGTTTTTGTTTTTAATAAAGAATCAAAATCATTCATATCCTAAAATCCTCCTTCGTATATCTTTTAATATATTATACCATTAAAAATAAGATAAAAAAAGATTTTACTAACAAATTTCTTGCAAAAATCCCCAAAATATAATAAAATATGCAGATGATGGAGGTATTGATTAGTGGATACAATAAACGAAGTAAAAAAGCAAGAAGAATATATAAAAAAAGTGAAAGAATTAAATCAAGGAAAGATATTAAAATATCATATTTTAACAATGGGTTGTCAATTAAATGAAAATGATTCAGAAAAACTTTGTGGAATGTTAGAAGAAATGGGATATATAAGAACAGATAGATTTCAAGATGCTGATTTAAACTTATTTAATACTTGTTGTGTAAGAGAAAATGCAGAAGATAAGCTATTTGGAAAATTGGGAGAATTAAAACGTGTAAAGGAAGAAAAAGGAACCATTATTGCAATTGGTGGTTGTATGATGCAAGAAAAACATATAACAGATAAGATTAAAGAAAGCTATCCATTTGTTGATATCTTATTTGGAACACATACATTATATCGTTTTCCAGAAGATTTATATAAGGCATTAATCGAAAAGAAAAAACAAGAAGATATCCTAGATATTGATGGAGAGATCTATGAAGGGTTGCCAATTAAAAGAGATAGCAATATAAAAGCATCTGTTACGATTATGAATGGTTGCAATAATTTTTGTACCTATTGTATCGTGCCTTATGTAAGAGGAAGAGAAAGAAGTAGAGAACCAAAAGAGATTATTAAAGAAGTAAAAGAATTAGCAAAACAAGGATACAAGGAAATTACGTTATTAGGTCAAAATGTCAATTCCTATTTGAGAGTAGAAAAAGAAAAAGGAAAATCATTTGAAGAATATGAAGGAGTTCATTCTTTTGCAACATTATTAAGAGCAATTAACAAAATAGAGGGAATAGAAAGAATTCGATTTGTTTCACCACATCCAAAAGATTTTACAGATGATGTGATTGAAGCAATTGCCGACTGTGATAAAGTATGTAAATTGATACATTTGCCATTACAATCTGGAAATACAAAAGTATTAAAAGAAATGAATCGAAGATATACAAAAGAACAATATTTACATTTGGTAGAGAAAATGAAAGCAAAAATACCAAATTTAACTTTATCAACAGATATTATTGTTGGATTTCCAGGAGAAACAGAGGAAGAATTTGAAGATACATTAGATGTTGTCAAAAAAGTGAGATTTGAACAAGTATATATGTTTATTTATTCAAGAAGAGTGGGAACACCAGGAGATAAAATGGAAAATCAAATTCCAGAAGAAATTAAACATAAACGTTTTGATAGACTAAAAGCATTGGTGGAAAGCCAAATAGAAGAAAATAACCAAAAATATGTAGGAACCATTCAAAAAGTATTGGTTGAGGGAACCAGTAAAAATAATGAAAATATGTTAACAGGAAGAACAGATAGCAATAAAGTGGTTATTTTTGAAGGAGATAAAAGCTTGATTAACCAAATGATAGATTTAAAAATTGTGTCAGAACATATGTGGTATTTAAAAGGAAATATATAACATAAAAACAAAAGGAAAGGGAAGGAAGAAATATAAATGTCAGAAAATAAAAACAAAGAATTTTCACCTATGATGCAGAGATACCTTGAAACCAAAGAACAATACAAAGATTGTATTTTGTTTTATAGATTAGGTGACTTTTATGAAATGTTTTTTGATGATGCTATTACTGCAGCAAGAGAATTAGAAATCACATTAACTGGAAAAGATTGTGGACAAGAAGAAAGAGCACCTATGGCAGGTGTACCACATCATGCTGCTGAAATGTATATCTCAAGACTAATTGCCAAAGGATATAAAGTTGCTATATGTGAACAACTAGAAGACCCTAAAAATGCAAAAGGAATTGTCAAAAGAGGCGTTATTAGAGTCGTTACACCGGGTACCATTGTAGAGAGTAATATGCTAGAAGAAAGAAAAAATAATTATATCATGTCTATTTTTAAATCTGGAATCTATTTTGGTATTAGTGTATGTGACATATCAACAGGAGAAGTTTATGCAGCAGAAATTAAAGACAATAATAATTTTCCACAATTATTAGATGAAATTGCAAGATATACACCATCAGAATTGGTGATTAATTCTAATTTAGCAGATTGCACAGAAGAAATGAGTAAAATTAGAGAACGTTTTAATACATATATCACAAGATTTCAGGATAAATTTTTTGATAGTAAACCAGACATTATCAAATTACGATTTAACTTAGTAGACACCAATCAAAAACCGATTGAAAATATAGAAGAAAGAAGTTTTGCAGTAGCAAGTATTAATGCTTTAATTGAATATATAGAGCAAACACAAATGACTAGTTTAGATCATATTAATAAAATTACGATTTATCAAATATCTAAATATATGTCATTAGATATGAATGCTAGAAGAAATCTAGAAATTACAGAAAAGATGAGAGATAAATCTAAAAAAGGAACTTTGTTATGGGTATTAGATAAAACATCAACCTCTATGGGAGGAAGACATTTAAGAAGATGGCTAAATGATCCATTAATCGATACATTAGAAATTAATAGAAGATTAGAAGCTGTCAAAGAATTAAAAGAAAATATCATGTTAAGAGGAGACGTCATTGATAATCTAAAAAAGGTCTATGATATTGAAAGACTAGCAGGAAAAATGGCTTATGGAAATGCCAATGCAAGAGATATGATTACATTAAAAAATTCTTTAGCAAGATTACCAGAAGTAAAAACTGTTTTGCAAACCACAGAATCTCCAATGTTAAAAAACATATATGAAAATTTAGATGAATTACAAGACATTTATGAATTGATTGAAAAATCGATTGTAGATGATCCACCAATGACTGTAAAAGATGGTGGAATCATTAAAATGGGTTATGATGAAGAAGTCGATAAATTAAAAACAGCAACAACAGAAGGAAAGAATTGGATTATTCAATTAGAAGCTGAAGAAAAAGAAAAAACAGGAATTAAAAACTTAAAAGTAGGATTTAATAAAGTATTCGGATATTTTATAGAAGTTACCAAATCAAACTTAGAGCAAGTTCCTGAAAGATATATTAGAAAACAAACATTAACAAATGCAGAAAGATATATTACAGAAGAACTAAAAAACTTGGAAAACCAAATTTTAGGTGCGGAAGAAAAAGTGGTCAACCTAGAATATGACTTATTTACAAAAATAAGAGAAGAAATAGCCCAAAATGTTATTAGATTGCAAAAAACAGCAACAATGGTATCTACATTAGACGTATTAGCATCATTTGCACAAGTAGCAGAAGATATGAATTATTGTATGCCACAAGTAGATAATTCAGGAATTATTGATATTAAGGGAGGAAGACATCCGGTTATAGAAAAAATGTTAGGTGCAGGTGAGTTTGTTGAAAATGATACCTATTTAGATAAAGATGAAAACAGATTATCTATTATTACAGGACCAAATATGGCAGGTAAATCAACATATATGAGACAAGTTGCATTAATTACCTTAATGGCACAAGTCGGAAGTTTTGTACCAGCAGAAGAGGCTAAAATTGGTGTTGTCGATAAAATCTTTACAAGAGTAGGGGCATCTGATGATTTAAGTATGGGACAAAGTACTTTTATGGTAGAAATGATGGAAGTAGCAACGATTTTAAAAGAAGCAACTCCAAATAGTTTAGTTATCTTAGATGAAATCGGAAGAGGAACATCTACCTATGATGGTTTATCAATTGCTTGGGCAGTGGCAGAATACATTGCAAATAAAGAAAAATGTGGTGCAAAAACATTATTTGCAACACACTATCATGAATTAACCGAGCTAGAAGAGAAAATAGAAGGTGTTAAAAATTATTCTATTGCTGTTAAAGAAAAAGGAGAAGATATTATCTTTTTAAGAAAGATTGTCAGAGGCGGAACAGATGAAAGTTATGGTATTCATGTAGCAAGATTAGCAGGTGTTCCAAAACTAGTGACAGAAGAGGCAAATAAGATTTTAAAATCTTTAGAAAGAAAAAATATCTTAACTGGTAAAAAAGAAGAAAAGAAAGATAAAAAACAAGTAGAAGGCCAATTTGATATGTACAATTTCAAATTAGCAGAAATTGCTCATGAAATTGATAAAATCAATTTGAATGAGTTAACACCAATTGATGCATTAAATACATTGGTAAGAATAAAAGAAAAGATGAAGTAATATGATATAAACCTATCCAAGATTGGATAGGTTTTATTTATACAACCATAAATTGACATAATATCGCATAAAATGATATAATAATAGATAAGTAACTATAATAACTCAACCACAATTAAGGGGAGGTACACGAATGAGAAAATCAGAAGAATTATCAAAAAATATAGAAGATATGCGGAACCAATTAATGGATTTAGTAGATGAAGATTTCAGAATCCATGAAATTGTAAGGCAATTAGATTATTTTCATCTGGACACAAGACTTGATGCAGAAGGGATGATAGAATTTCGTTGTGAACATGGAGTCATTCCTATTGGAAGAAGAGTCAAAGAAAATGAAATGATATATGCGTTGGCGATAATGAGCTTCTACGGTATTTTGTATTATAAATGCAAAAAAATAATCCGAAGAATCCGGAAAAAGGAATATACTCGAAGGATAGATTCTTTGCTTTTAAATATGGGAAAAGTAATAAGAAGACAAGCTCTAGATGATATAAAACCGAATGAAAAATTTGAAACAGAAAGGTTTTATAAAGAGTTTGAGAACTTTATCCATGTTGCCATAAAAGCATTAGGACACAAATATGACCAAATAGGATATAGACACCTTACAGATGTCTATGATGCTGAAGAAGCTAAAGAATTGAAGCATATAAGAGCAATATATGAAAAAGTATATTTTAAAGATAATACAATTACGTACTTTGATTATATTACTAAAACCTCTAAAAACTTTTGCATTGATAATACTGTAGAAATGCAATATATGGTTCTGAACTTATATGCAAAGGCATATACAGAATCTGTATTATGGCTAAAAAAGGAAGATCCCACTGGTCAATGGTGTCCTGTAACACCTTGGCAGCTTATAAGAAAGCTAGATGTGATGATTCCGGATTATTTTCTATATTAAGTAGAGAAGAAGTCAGCAATGGCTTCTTTTCCTTTATAATAATGATATATCTATTATTCTTTCTTTTTTGAAAAAGTAGAGTGTATTTAATGGTTAGGTAACAAAGCAAAGGTCGTAATTAGCGACCTATGAAACATTTTATAACTCAATTTTAGGTTCATACTTCTCAAGCCACATATTAACCTGGCACAAATATGCCATAAGTTGAGGCCCGAGTCATCAACTGACCAAACCAAGGTCTAGTAAAACTAGAACCATTTGTATCTAAGATTTCTAGAATATATTTTCTATTTAATAGATCATTAATCGGTGCATTTGGATTTTGCATAATATTTATTAGCATATCTTTTACTTTAGCTAAATACGTAGGATTATGTGTCTTAGGATATGGTGATTTTTTTCTATCGACAATTTCAGCAGGTAAAAAGTCTTTACAAATATAACGAAGTAATCCTTTTTCTCTGCCATTTAAAGCCTTCATTTCCCAAGGAATATTCCATACATATTGTGCTAATCTGTAATCACAGAAAGGAACACGAAGTTCAAATCCATTATACATAGCCATTCGATCAGAACGATCTAGCAATGTTTGCATAAACCAATTTAAAGTTAAATAAGAAATTTTTCGTTTTTCAGCAGTTTCCTTAGAATCTGTATCTAATATTTCAACCTCTTCTAAGTTTTCGTTATAACGATAATCAATATATTCTTTTAAATGTACTTTTTTACTTAAATCAGGATGCAACAATGTTTGCCTTTCACTAATAGCAATTGACCAAGGGAACGTACCACTGTTTAAAGCATCTTCTCTAAAAAACCATGGATAGCCTCCAAAAATTTCATCAGCACATTCACCAGTTAATGCGACAGTTTGCTCTGGTTTTACATTTTTGCAGAACAATAATAAGGAAGAGTCAATGTCAGCCATACCAGGCATATCTCTTGCAATCATACTATCATATAAATAAGAAGCAAGTTCTGGGGTGTCAATCACAATCCTATGATGTTTGGTATGCAAATTTTTACACATTAAGTTTATATAATAATTATCCGAATTTGGCTGAAAATCGCTTTTAACAAAATTTTTATCATTATCTACATAATCAATCGAATAAGTATCTAAAAGTGGTAATTTTTCTTTTTCGTAATAATCAGCAGCAAATTTTGTAATGATACTAGAGTCTAAACCGCCAGAAAGAAATGTACATAAAGGAACATCTGAAACCAATTGACGTTCGATGGCATCTTTTAGTAAGTCACGAACGTTATTACAAGTTTGTTTTAAATTATCCATATGTTCTTCTGAATGTAATTTCCAATATCGTTTGATTTTTAGACCATACTCATTAAATACTGCAAAATGGGCAGGTTTTAATTCATAGATGTTTTTAAAAATTGTTGTACCAGGTGTATGACTAGGACCAATACCTAATAACTCAGATATACCTTGACTATCTAAGATTTTTTCAATTCCAGGATATTGGAATAGAGCTTTTATTTCCGAACCAAATACTAAGGTGTTATGGAATATAGAATAAAATAATGGTTTTACACCAAAATGATCTCTTGCCATAAATAATTCCTTATCTTTGGTATTCCAAATAGCAAAAGCAAAGATACCATTTAAGTAATGCACAATCTCTTTTCCAAAATAAATATATCCTTTTAAAATAACCTCTGTATCACAATGTCCTTTAAAGGTAAACCCATTTTGAATTAAAATCTCTCTAAGTTCTTTTGTATTATATACCTGCCCATTGTAGCAAATAACATAATCTCCATAGGATGTATGTTCTATCATTGGTTGTTTACCACCATCAGGATCGATGACAATTAATCGCTTATGTGCTAAATAAGCATTATCTGAAACAAAGTAACCATCTTCATCAGGTCCTCTTTTTGATAATGTATCATTCATATTTTCCAAAATTGTTTTAGAAATTTCTTTTAACTTTTTTTTTATATTCACAAATCCAGTAAAACCACACATGTATTTTGTACCTCCAATCTATATATCATATGCAAAAAAAGAAATAAAATTTATTGATTTTCAAAAAAAAGTATAGTAGACTTAACAAAGAAAAATTTACTATTATAAAAGAAAAACTAGATTTCGGATACTTTGATAAGGAAGGACTGAAGATAAAATGAAACGAAAAGTAAAAATAAAAAATGTAATAAAACATTTCATATTAATTACCAAACATAAATGGGTAGTTTTTAAATTATGTTGCAAGCTTAGATTATTTTGGAGAGGATTAGTACATGATTTATCAAAATATTCTCCAACAGAATTTTGGGAAAGTGTAAAATATTATGAAGGAAATCGTTCACCAATTGTAAGTTGCAAACAAGATAAAGGATATTCTGAATCATGGTTACATCACAAAGGGAGAAATAAGCATCATAGTGAATATTGGGTAGATATGAATGCACCAGAAAAGACACACATATTGGAAAAAAGAAAGAGAAAAATTATTAATCAATGAAAAATTAAAAGATATGTTAACAGATTTTTTTACCCAGATCAGTATAGAGGGAATAAATAGGGTATTAACGAAGAAAAAAGTACAAGAATTGTATAAAAAATATTGTGGCAATAGTTGACAAAAAATGAAAATGCTTGTATAATCTTATAGTGACTAAAATATCGATAAAATAAACAATAGATATATACATATATCTTAAGCAAGGAGGGATTGAGATGGCACAACCAAAAAGAAGATGGTCTAAAGCAAGAACACATGCTAAAAGATCAACATGGAAAAAAGAACAACCAGCATATACTACTTGTCCACATTGTCATGAACCAGTAATGCCACATAGAGTATGCAAAAACTGCGGATATTATGATGGAAAAGAAGTAATTGCTAAAAAAGAAAATAAAGATGCATAATGAAGGGGAAAGTAGTGCTTTATAGAAGTACTATTTTTTGTTATTTAATAATGTATATGGAGGTGTGTGATGCCAAAATCTACGTTTTATAATTTAAATAAAGAAAAAAGAGAAAAAATAGAAAAAGCATTGAAAAATGAATTTACAAAACATACTTTTGAAAAAGCATCTATTAGTAATATTATAGAAGAAGCCAAAATACCGAGAGGAAGTTTTTATCAATATTTTGAAGACAAAGAAGATGCTTTGAAATATATTATAGAAGATTTCGTAAATGATGAAAAGGAAAAAATCAAAGAATTGTTAATACAGAATAAAGGAGATATATTTTTAACAACATTGGATTTATATTCTTATTTTGTGGATAAAAATTATCATGAAAAAGAAGTAAAATTATTTCAAAATATTATTAATAAATTAAGAAATGAAAATGTAAATATTTATAAAAACATAAAGTTGAAGAAATTTACGGATTTAAAAGATAATGAAAAAAGGAATTGTTATATAAATACAAGTTTATTGGCAATTGAAAATGAAGAGGATATACAATATATGTTAAGAATATTAACATGTATTTTAAGAGCCGAAATTATGGATGTAATGCAGAAAAAAGTGTCAAAAGAAAAACGGAAAAGAAGAATTATCGAAACAAATAGAAATTTTAAAAAGAGGAATGAAGAAATAAAGTAAGAACCTAAAATATTAGACAAATGTTTAATATTTTAGGTTCATTTTTTTAGAAATTTTTCATCTTGACATACACCCCTGTGGGGTATATAATATCTTCGAGAGGTGAGAAAAATGGAAGAGAATTGTTGTGATTCTAAAAAGAAAACATATAGGGATAAAGAAGAAAAGAAACAATTAACAAAAAGATTAAATATCATTGAAGGACAGATTAGAGGAATTAAGCAAATGATAGAAGATGACCGATATTGTGATGATGTTTTAACACAAATGTTAGCTGTGAACAAAGCTTTAGAAAGTCTAGAAAATGTTATTTTAGAAAAACATTTAGAAAGATGTATAGCTAAACAGATTAAAGAGGGAAATGTAGAAGTAACAGAAGAGATTATGAACTTGTTTAAAAAAATGAGATAGAGAAGTAAGCGAGCAGAATGTTAGTTTTTACAATTTTTGCTAAGACGTAATAAAATTTTGATAAAAGTACACCATTAAAAAAGAAAGGAAAGGGATTAAAAATGAAGAAAGTAGAAATTAAAATTGAAGGAATGCATTGTGAAGGATGTTCAAAACGATTAACAAAAGTATTAAGTAATGTAGAAGGAGTAAATATGGTAGATGTTAGTTTAGAAAATAAATTAGCACATATAGAGTATGATGAGGCAATTGCAAAACTAGAAGACTTTTATGAAGTAATCGAGGATGCTGGATTTGAAGTTGTAAAATAAGAAAGGCATGCGTTAGCAAAATTAAATATTTCGATACACAGAAGGAGGAATGTAGCTTGAAAAAGGTTCTCTTAAAAATAGATGGAATGACTTGTAGTGCTTGTTCAAATGGACTAGAAAAGTATTTAAATAAACAAGAAGGCATTAAACAAGCATCTGTCAATCTCGTTATGAATAATGCAAGTATTGAATATGATGAAAAATTGTTAGATATTCCACAAATAGAAAAATTTGTCGAAAAAGCAGGATTTGAAAGTTTAGGGATTGACAAATTAGAAAAAGAAAAAAAGAAAGCATCAAATGAAAAATACAAATTGATTGGTTTAACCATACTTGCTATTTTAATTTTATATATTTCTATGGGACAAATGATAGGATTACCTATTTTTGAAATTTTGAATATGCATCATCATCCAATCTATTTTTCCATTGTGCAATTTATCTTATCCATCATTGCTATATATTTAGGAAAAGATATTATACGAAATGGATATAAAAATTTAGTGCATAAAACACCTAATATGGATACATTAGTTGGATTAGGGGTTATTAGTAGTTTATTATATAGTATGTATAATACCTATCAAATTTTTATAGGAAATGAGGAAGCTGTTCATCATTTATATTATGAATCTATTGTTATCATCCTCTTCTTTATAAAAATTGGAAAATATATAGAAGGAAGAAATAAAGATAAAACAAAAGAAGCCATACAAGATTTAATGATGATTACACCAAATTTGGCTACTATTGAAAAAGATGGAAAACAAAAGCAAGTGACATTAGATGAGATTCAAAAAGGAGATATCGTCATTTGCAAACCGGGAGAGAAAATTGCAGTAGATGGTGAAATCATGGAAGGAACAACACATATTGATGAATCTTTTATCACAGGAGAAAGTGTACCAGTAAAGAAAACAACAGGAAATAAAGTGATTGCTGGAAGTATGAATTATGATGGTATGATAAAATACAAGGCAGAAAAAATAGGAAAAGAATCTACTGTATCAGAAATTGTCAGAATGGTTGTGGAAGCAACCAATACCAAAGCACCAATTGCGAAAATTGCAGATACCATCAGTGGGTATTTTGTTCCAGGTATCATCTTAATTGCGGTTTTAGCAAGTATCATATGGGCAATATTAGGAGAAGATATTGGCTTCATTATAAATATCTTTATTACTGTATTAGTGGTAGCTTGTCCTTGTAGTTTAGGATTGGCAACTCCACTTGCGATTGTCATGGCTTCAGGATTGGCAAGCAGAAAAGGAATATTAGTAAAATCAAGTGAAGCCTTAGAAAATGCACATAAAATAAAAACAATTGTATTTGATAAAACAGGAACATTAACAAAAGGACATTTAAGTGTATCTCAAATATTTAATTATTCTGCTCTAAAAGAAGATGAAATTATAGAAGTAGTAGCCAACATAGAAAATCATTCAGAACATCCAATTGCAAGAGGAATTGTTAAATATGCAGAAGAAAGAAATATACCAATAGATTCTAAAAAAGTGACAGAGTTTAAAAATATTTCTGGATATGGTATACAAGCAAAATATAATGGAATAAATTACCTTATTGGAAATAAAAAGCTAATGTTAGAAAATCATATCCATATTGATAAAATCATAAAAGAAAATGAAATGAATGATGATGAAACATTAGAAAATGATGGAAATAGTCTTTTATTCATAGCAAAAGAAAATACATTAATTGCTTTAATTGGTGTAAAAGATATTATAAAAGAAAATGCAAAAGAAGTGATTGATAAATTGAAACAACAAAATATATCAACAGTTATGCTAACAGGAGATAATGAAAAAACAGCCAAAGCAATCGGAAAAATAATTGGTATAGAAAACGTGATTGCAGGTGTTATACCAAAACAAAAAGCAGAAGAAATTACAAAACTAAAAGAAAACGGATTAGTCATGATGTGTGGAGATGGTATTAATGATAGTATTAGTTTAGTAAAAGCAGATATTGGAGTTTCTGTTGGAAGTGGTACAGATATTGCGATGGATAGTAGTGATGTGGTTCTAATGAAAGATAATTTAGATAAAATTAATGATTTGATAAATATAAGTAAAAAAACGATGCGAATTATTAAACAAAATCTATTTTGGGCATTTTTCTACAATATTTGTATGATACCAATTGCAGCAGGTGTATTAATCCCATTAGGTATAACCATGAATCCCATGTTTGCAGCTTTTAGTATGACGATTAGTAGTGTGACAGTTACCCTAAATAGTTTAAGATTAAAGAAAATATGAAAGAAAAAAGATAAGACCTCTTCTAAAAGAGGTCTTAAAACGTATTAAAACGAAATAATTACATTTAATGTAAAATTAAATGTTAATGATAGTATATGCTAAAAACAGATATTTATACATGAACAGCAACTATAAATCGATAATTTTTATAAAATTTATACAAAACTAGATACATATTATAAAATACATGATATACTAATGTAAGATAAATGAAGGAGAAATGTTATGCAAAAGATATATATTATTTTAACACATACAGGAACACTACTTTCAAAGATTATTAGAAAATGGACAAAAGATGAATTTACGCATATTTCAATTGCATTAGATGAGGACTTGAATCAAATGTATAGTTTTGGAAGATTAAATGCATATAATCCTTTTTGGGGAGGATTTGTAAAAGAAGGGATATATACAGGAACATTTAAGAGATTTAAGAAAACAGAAGCATTTATTTATTCTTTAGATATAACTCAGAAACAATATATCATGATAAAAAATGAAATCAAAAAAATAGAAAAACATAAAGAGAAATATCGCTTTAATATATTAGGGTTATTAGCTGTAGGGTTTCATAAAAAAATACAACCAGACCATTCTTTTTATTGTGCAGAATTTGTAAAACATATTCTAGAATCAGCAAATATATCAATTGATTTACCAATAATTGTGAGACCAGAAAATTTTAAAAATATTAAAAATTATACGGTTGTTTACAAAGGAAAATTAAGAAAATATAATAAAGAGAAAAAAAGAGAATATAGTATTATTAATAATTATAAATTTAAATTAACATAAAGATGGTAAATGGGAAAGATAAAAATTTTCACAGAATGTTCACAAAATTAATTTTATATGATACACTTGTAGAAAAACAGGTTGAAAATACGCAAAACAGTTATAAAGGGGGATTTTATATGAAAAAATCAAGTAGCAACAGAAAAAGTAATGCAGTCATTTGGGCAATCGTAGGAATCGTCGTTATTATTATAGGAATAACATGTTTAATTGCATCTGGTCAAGAGGCAGAACCAACTACAGAATCAAGTGATGGATGGAAAATAACATCTCGAGAAGAAGCACAAGAAGAATTAGATAATATGGGAGTAATAGGAGGTATTCTATTAGTTGTAGGAATAGGATTAGAAATTTTTGCATTTATAAGTAATCAATCAAATTCAAATGCAGTTGCAAATGAAACAGAAATCTTAAATCGCCATGAAAATAGATTAAAAGAATTAAATAATGAGTTTAAAGAAAATAAAATAACAAAAGAAGAATTTGAAGAAAGAAAAACCAAGATTTTAGAGAGCATTATTGCAGACATAAATACACTAGATTTATTAAAAAAGAGAATAAAGGAAATGGCTATTGATGGATTCATTACAGAAGAGGAAAGCAGAAATATATTAGAAAAAGTAGATACAGACATTAAAAAAACGAAAGGTAAAAGAAAAGGCATTATATTTATAGTTATCATAGCATGTATTGTCATTGGTACTATTGTTGGAATCGTAACTTCTAGCACAAAACCAAGCAATAATAGTAGAGATTTATTAAAATATACGAACACAGAGAGTAATTAATGGAATAAATAATCTATCTTTGATATAGCTAATAGAAAAATAAAGAAAGGGGAATTTAATATGAAAAAAGCAATTATTGGAGTGATAATAGCCATTGTACTAGTAGCAATTGTAGGTATTGGTATTTTGGTAGTCAATGACTTTAAACAAGAGGACATTTTAAGACAAGAAATGTTAGAATTTGAAAATCTAACACGCGCAGAAAATATTGACTTTGACAAAATAGATCAAAAAATACGAGAAATAAAAACAACAGGAGATTATGGTGTTTTAGAAAAAGCAATGAAAGATTATTTAGCAGATGTTGTCAATGCTACAGTTAGCATTGCAGATGTACTAAATGATGAAAAAATTGTAAATGCATTAACACCTGAAAACTACATGGAAGATGGACCAGATTTTGTTCAAACCAAACAATTTTTAGAAGAAGCAAAAGGAGAGATTGAGAAAAATAAAACAGAAGTATTAAAACTATTATCAAATGAAGGTGCTATGTCATATATAGAAAATAAAAATCTAGATCAATACTATATAGACTTATATAAAGAAATTGCTCTATCAGAGGATACAGCAATCGAAGAGGATAATGCCGAATTAGAAGATTCTTTAAATGAAGTAGCAAGAATATTAGATATAGAAACACATGTAATTAATCTTCTTTCAGAAAATAAAAATGGTTGGGAAATTCAAGACCAAAATATTGTATTTAATAATGAAACATTGCAAAATCAATATAATGAATATATTAGTCAACTATAAGAAATCTATATACTGAAAAAGACCCCTCCGAAGAGGGGCCTTTCTCATTTGAGAGATTTGTACCGCAAGTCCTCAAGAGAGATGACAGGAAACCTCTCAATCCCGTTGGTAATAATCCTCCTTTCGGAGTCATAAAGGTATCCTTCCGGAAATACAGTGGTCTCCAAAGCAAGATTGCTTACGATGAAGAACTCACTGTCAGTTGTGCAGGGAAACAGATGTCCCCTGTAGTTGTTGAGCCTTTTAAGCTCAGCACACACCTGCTGAATACCTAAACATACCATAAGAACCTCCAAACAAAATGGGGGCAACAATGCATACAACCCTAACAGAGTTGTGTATAAAGTATATCACAATTAACATAATTTTGCAAGAAAGGTAATAAATAAGAATTGCATTTAAATGATAATTTTGATATGATAGTTAATAATAAGAATAGATAATGAAAAAGGAGGAAATTATGGCAGAAAAAGAAAAGAGAGATAAAGGAGAATTATATAATTTAGCAAATAGCGAAGAATTGATGTTAGAAATTAGAAACTGCAAAAAAATGTGTTACGAATATAATCACATAACTCCAGATAAAATAGAAGAAAGAAAAGAATTTATCAAGAAAATATTAGGAAGTACAGGAGATAATTTACAAGTAGAATCCAATTTTTATTGTGACTATGGATATAATACACATGTAGGAGAAAATTTCTATGTAAATCATAATTGCGTGATATTAGATGTGGCAAAAGTAGAATTTGGGGACAATGTATTTATTGGACCAAATTGTGGCTTTTATACTGCAGGACATCCACTAGATGTAGAAACAAGAAATCAAGGATTAGAATTCGGCAAACCAATCAAAGTGGGAAATAATGTATGGATTGGTGGAAATGTGGTTGTATTACCAGGTGTGACTATAGGAGATAATGTAACAATAGGAGCGGGAAGTGTAGTGACAAAAGATATTCCGTCAAATACAGTAGCACATGGAAATCCATGTAGAGTGGTTAAGACTATATAAGAAAATAAAATGATAAAACAAAGGAGAAAGATAAATGTTACGGACTAGTTTATTTGATAATTTTCGTTGTTAGTTTAGTTTATTTGTTTTCATTGACAACTAAATTTAAAGGTGTAAAAAAAATAGCAGTCATATTTGGAATACTAATTTTATATAGTGTATGTCTAATATTGGGTAGTTTTTTAGGATACTTAGCAGGAGATATATATGCCCAAAAGAATAATATATTTGATCCAGGAATAGGTCATACACTAGCAATGGCATTGGAAACTGTAACATTTGTTCCTGGAATAGTAAGCATATTTATCGGATTATATAAAAAGAAAAAAATAGGAAAAGTATTAACAATTATATGTATGTTAGGAACAATATTTCTATTCCAAACAGCATTTTTTCTATTACTGGTTAGTATGTAAAATGTAATTAAAGTAAATAATAAATTTATAAATCACTGAATTTATCAGTGATTTTGTTTTACAATTTGAAAAAAGCGGTATATAATGAGGATAGAAAAGGAGGCAGGCGTTATGAAAGAAAGAAAAGTTTCTATTATTTTTAAATTGCTTGTGATATTAAGCCTTCTTACAGGAATACTATTAAATGTTATTCACACAATATCAATCAGTGCGATATTATCTTATTATACACTTCTAAGCAATGTGATTTGCTTAGTAATGTTTGTAGAAATCATGATATCCATAAAACGAAAGATAGATTACCGGTCAAATAGTGGATACTATCTTTTAAAAGGAGCTGTAGTAGTAGCGATATTAGTTACAGCAATTACCTATCAAGTATCATTAGCTCCCAATAACTTTCAAATGGAAATATCTTATACCATACGACCAGAAAGATATTGGGCAAATATATTTGTTCATATTATTTCTCCCATTATGGTTGTAGGAGATTATTTATTATTTGATGAAAAAGGTAATTTTAAATATTCTTATCCATTTATCTGGATGTGTATTCCTTGGGGGTATGTAATATATGTATACATATATCATGCTTTGGGAGGAAGATTCTTTGGAATAGGAGGTTCTAGAGAATATGCATATAGTTTCTTAGATTACAAACAAATAGGTTATCTAGGAGTTATCAAGTGGATTGGGGTATTTACAATATTGATTTTTGTGTTATCAAACATCTTAGTATTTTTAGACAGAAGGAAAAAGCGCAAGTGATTTGAAAGAAAAATAGGGTGAGGAGAGTTCCTTACCCGTTTTTCTTATATTATTCTATATAAATAGGAAATAAATACTTAAATTACATTGATTTTCTTATATGAAAATGTTAAAATATGGCATATAATAAGTATTTTTGTAGGAGAGAGTTTTATGAAAAAACAGAATAGTAATAATAAGAAAAAAATTTTAATTGTAACAGCTTTTCCAACACATGGAGCAGGAAGTGGTGCATTAATTACAACACAAGCAAAATCATATGTAGAAAATGGAGATGAAGTTGTCATCATAACTGGCAATAATAGAACGAATTTTGACAAATTAGATGGTGTTAGATACCATGTCGTACCGTTTACAGCTGAAACTGAAAATCCAGAAAAGATAGAAGGGCAATGTCCATTTAATTATTTAATGTTTACTACACATACAGAAAGTACGGCAAATTTTTGGAATATTAGTTTAGAACAATTAGAAGAATATAATAAAGCATTTGAAAAAGCAATCAGAAAAGAGATAAGAGAATTTCATCCAGATATTATACATGCACAACACAACTGGTTAACAAGTAGTATTTGTAATAATTTTAATTTACCAGTTGCTCTTACAATTCATGGAACAGATTTAATGGGATACATAAAAGCAGGAGAAGAATTAAAAAAAGTTAAAGAACAAATTACAGAAAAGAAAAAACAATTAGAGAAATCTGGGGATAAAAAAGGATTAAATAATATAAGAAATATTGAAGAAATATATATGAGATCTACTTCAAAATCCGAAATTATGAAACAATTAAAAGAAGCAATAAAATCAAAAAAGATAGATATTACAAAGGGAGAATTAGCAGAACTTATTAGTTTATATGACTCTAAAACTATATATGAACAATATAAAAGAGAAGCAGAAAAATCAGCCAAAGAATCAGAAAGAATTATTGTGATTTCTGATGCACAAGAACATCAATTTAATGAATTATTTCCTGGAAATGAAGAGCGAGTTAGATTATTAGAAAATGGTTATGATACAAAAACATTTTATCAAGATAAAGATGTTAAAAGAGAAGAAATTATTTCAGATTTAATCGGAAAAGAAAATGCTGATTATGATAATATGGTATTATTCGTTGGAAAGTTTGCAGATTTTAAAGGAATTGATGCTTTATTAGATGCAGCAAAAATTTATGAGGAAGATAGTCATTATAAAGGTAAAAAAACAGAAACAGTAATTGTTGGTTCTGGAGTATTAGATGAAAAATTAAGACAACAAGCAGAAACTTTACAATTGAAAAATACGCATTTTGTAGGAAGAAAAAATCATAAAGAGATTTGCAAACTACAAAATTTAACAAATGTTTCATTAATACCATCTAGAAACGAACCATTTGGATTAGTTGTTATTGAAGGAACAGCTTGTGGGCACCCTGTTATTGCAACAAATTCAGGTGGAATACCAGGAATATTAAATGTAGGTAAAAAAGATATTTCTGACAAATCCAAAACATATGTAACAGAATTAGGAATTTTAATACCACCATTGCCAGACAGACCAAATGAGTTAGATAATCAAGGAAAAGAAAAATTAGATGAAATAACTACTCTATATTCTATGATAGATGATGAAGATCAAAAAATGATGTTTATAAAAGAAAAATCCAAAGAATTACAAATAAAAGAAAGTGTGTTGAAGAAATATCTAAGTGAATATATGAGAACAGTAAATGCTTTAAGTGCTTCTGTTATTGATATTTGTGATAAAAAATTAGAATTTAATAATGATAAAATTGCACAATATACAAAAAATACATATTCACAAGAAATTATAAGAGACAAATTATTAGGCATATTTGACGAAGCAGAAGAAGAACATCAAAAAAAAATAGAGAGTAGATAAGTAGATAGACATGTTTTATTAAGAATAGGATAAAATATAAAAATAATATAAAGGAGGAATCAGTATGGAAAAGCTAATACCAGAGAAATTAAAAAAAGGTGATGAAATTCGAGTAATTGCACCTTCTAGAAGTATGACAATCTTAGGAAAGGATTGTATAGAACTCGCAACAAAACGTTTAGAAGATGAAGGATTTAAAGTTACATTTGCAGAACATGTCATGGATTCTTTTGATGATGACTATAATTGTGCTAAAATAGAAGATAGAGTAAAAGATTTAGAAGATGCTTTTAAAGATAAAAATGTAAAAGCCATATTAACGGTTATTGGTGGATACAATTCTAATCAATTATTACGATATATAGATTATAATATTATAAAAGAAAATCCTAAAATTTTATGTGGTTATTCCGATATTACAGCTTTATTAGATTCTATTTATGCAAAAACTGGACTAGTAACCTATTATGGACCACATTATTCAAGTTTTGGTATGAAAAAAGGATTTGAATATACTTTAGAATATTTTAGAAAAATGTTCATAGAAGAAAATGAAGAAATTGATATATTATCATCTAAAGAATGGAGTGACGATGCTTGGTTTATTGACCAAGAAAATAGAGAATTTATTGAAAATAAAGGTTATTTAACTATCAATGAAGGAAAAGCAGAAGGAGAAATTGTTGGTGGTAATTTATGCACATTAAATTTATTGCAAGGTACAGAATATATGCCAGACGTAGAAAACAAAATCTTATTTTTAGAAGATGATGGAATGGCAGGCAATACTTTTCTAATGGAATTTGATAGAAACTTACAATCTTTATTACACACATTAAAAAATGTAAAAGGAATTGTGATAGGAAGAGCACAGAAAAACTGCAATATGGCAGATGAGAAATGGATAAAATTAATCAAAAATAAAGCAGAATTAAATGGTATACCTGTGATAGCTAATGTAGACTTTGGCCATACAACACCAATTTGTACATTCCCAATTGGAGGATATGCCAAAATAGAAGCCAAGGATGGAAAAGCAAGTATACAAATAAGGTAACTTTAAAAGTTGTGAAAAATGGAGAAAATCTATATATTGATTTTCTCCTATATTAATATAGTCTAATATGATATTGTAACCTTTCTGGGAAAAATGGTAATATATAAATAGATAAAATGGAAAATACTGTTGTTGCCAATATTTATAAAGTTATGCTAAAATATATTTGAGGTAAAGAACAACGAATGAATAAATGATAAGTGAAGAGTAAAGGAAAAGTATATGAAAAAAATAAAAGAAGATGGAATAAGAAATATCATACATACAAATATTTGTATCATATTAATGATACTTATTGTGTTGGTTCTTACCATTGTATATAAATATATTACATATAAAAATGAAATACAGGCATCGTTAGAAACAAGTGTAAATGTAGAAGAGTTATATAATACATCAAAAATAGAAGAAGCAGAAGTAATAGAAGAGGAAAATAAAAGAGATATTGATAGTCATACATCTGATTGGGAATTATTATTAGTAAATAAAAAGCATGAAGTCCCAGAAGGATATATTCTAGAATTAGAGGAAGTGGAAAGTGGTCATCAAGTAGACAAAAGAATTGCTAAATCATTAGAGCAAATGTTATCTGATGCTAGAAAAGAAGGATTATCTCCTATTATTTGTTCAAGTTATCGAACAAATGCCAAACAACAAAAGTTATATAATAATAAAGTTAGAGAATATAAAAGATGGGGATGTAGTTCAGAAGAAGCCGAAGAACTTGCATCTTATTGGGTAGCAATTCCAGGAACAGGAGAACATGAAACAGGACTGGCAGTTGATATTGTATCTAGAGATTATCAAATATTAGATGAGAAACAAGAACAGACAGATGTACAAAAATGGTTAATAGATAATTCATATAAATATGGATTTGCTTTAAGGTATCCAACAGATAAAAAAGACATTACAATGATAAATTATGAACCATGGCATTACAGATACGTTGGAGTCGACAATGCAACATATATGAAAGAACATGATATGTGTTTAGAAGAATATATTGAGTATTTAAAGCAATTAGAAGAAGAGGATTATAATGAAATTGTTTTATAGCAAAAGGTACAATAATGTAATTTATTGTGCTTTTTTTGTTGTAATCCAATAATTGTTATGATAGAATTTTTTTGAAATAACAATAGAAAGGTGAAAAATATGTATAAAATTATTTTTATTGATATAGATGGAACATTAAGAAATGATAGAAAGGAAATAACAGAAAAAACTAAAGAAGCAATACATAAAGTTGTAGAAAAAGGAATGCATGTAGCCATCTGTTCAGGAAGACCAGGGAAATATGTAGAAGAGGTAAGCAAAGAAGCATTAGCTAGTAGTTATGTGATTGGTTGTAATGGTGGAGAAATCTATGATTATGAAGAAAAGAAAATGATATATGTAAATGCTTTAGAAAATGAAGAAGTAATAACATTATGGCATATGGCTGAAAGATATGATGTGCAGCTTATCATGGTTTCTAATGGAAAAAGAATTGTAAGAAAACAAACAGATGATGAAACAGATATTATTTTAGAAGAATCAATAGAAAATTTTGTAATAGATAATCCAGTTACACAATGTGTTTTTTCAAGTATGGAATTGGAAAGTATACAAAGCATTAAAGAAGAAATAAACTTGAAAAATTTAGGAATTGTCAATTTATCAAAATGTTTAATAAATAATGAGCTACCAAAAGAAAGGCCCTTTTTCCTAGACGTTACTTGTAAGGGTACAAGTAAAGGAGAAGCAATTAAAAAATTGTGTAAATATTTAAAGATAGATTTGAAAGATAGTGTGGCAATAGGAGATAGCTATAATGATATAACCATGTTTGAAGCTGTAGGACATTCTGTAGCTATGGGAAATGCACCAGAAGATATAAAAAGAATTGTAGACGAAGTGACAGATACTAATAATGAAGATGGTGTAGCAAAGTTTTTAGAAAAATTAAATTGAGAATATATATAAATTTTACTAAATACAGTAAATCCTTTAAGGATAAACTAAATAAAAGGAGAGGAATCATATGTATAAAATGATTTGTTTAGATTTAGATGGTACTGTACTAAATGATTGCAAAGAAATTAGTAAAGAGAATATAAATCTTATCAGAAGAGCATGTAATGAAAAAGGAATTATATGTGTATTTGCAACTGGTAGACCATTAGAATATGTAAATAAAATATGCAATTCATCTGATAGCTTTTTGACTAATTATATAATTGCAAGTAATGGTGCTATTATAAAAGATAATAAAAATAATGAAGTTATTTATAAAGCTTCTATTACAAATGCACAATTATTAGACCTTAAGAATATCTTTTCAGAGGAAAATGCAGATTATATGATAGTTTATACAGATACGCAACAAATAATGAGAGAAGCAAGAAACGCTAAGGCGTTAAAAGATTCAGCAATAATAGTCAATAAAAAAGATTCAGAACTTAAACATATAGAAGATGCAATAAAAAACAATCCTAATCTTTCAAGCTTGCTATGTATGATAGGAGGAGATACTTCAGTATTAGAAAACATTATTTCCAGATTAAAAGAAATAAAAGGGCTAGAAACACCTGGTATTGGTAATTATTTACATAAAACAGAAACATACTCATTTGAGTCTAAATTTATAGATGTCATGAAAAAAGGTTGTAGTAAAAAGAATGCTATATATTTTTTAGCAGATAAATTAAAAATAAAAAAAGAGGAAATTATTGTAATGGGAGATGGAAGCAATGATTTGTCAATGTTTGAGTGCGCAGGATTAAAAATAGCAATGGAAAATGCTGATGAAAAATTAAAAGAGAAGGCAGACTTTATTACAGCAAGTAATAATGATGATGGTGTTGCAAAAGCAATTCAAAAATTTGTATTTAATGAAGCATAATAAATTTAAGATTTAAAGAGGTTGCTTTCACAACCTCTTTAACAGTATCAATCATTTTTTATTATAATATTCTTTCAGCCATTTTTTTAAGACTTTGTTATACAAGAAATTGACCCATTCGTAATCAACATCCCATATGCAGGTATGCAAGTCACTAAACCAATACTCTACTTCACGGTTTCTGGTACTTTTAGATTTCATTCTAACATACAGTTTACCATCTATAAAACATTTGGAAAGGACCTGCCATTTTGCATGTTTGTGATCAATCTGTTCCAAAAAAGCAGAAAGTTGTTTTTCTGAAATGCTATTTACAATCTGATTTTCATCTCCAAGTCCACAACTGTCACTATCCATATAGTAAATAGTAGAGCAATTTTTTAGATCAGAAGGTATCATAGACTGATTTCCAAAGGATTCCAATAAGAAAATAGAATCTTTGATTTCAATTAACTTTATTTGTATAGGCTTTGACTTTAGTCTTATAAATGTAGCTAATTCAGCATTTTTAATAAGTATGATTGAATTTTTTTCACAAATTTGCGTAAAATCTGAAAGTGAATAATTATAACCTCCAATGTTTACACGTCTAATTATCATATTATCCTCCTTGTCATTTGACATATCTAATCATTTTCCAATAGTTGCATATATATAAACTGTCCATAAATCAGAACAGGATAAATAAGAAAATTTGCATATATTTTATCATATTTTTAATAAAATAACAATTAAAAGTAGATTATTTACATATTTTATAGTATTATGGAGAAGGCAGGTTTAAATGTAAACAAAGGAGATGTTTGATATGAAATTAGTTGTAAAAAATTTAAAGAAAAATTTTGAGAAAAAAGAAGTACTAAAAGATATTAATTTTGAATTTGAAAAAGGAAAAATATATGGTTTATTAGGGAGAAATGGAGCAGGAAAGACCACCTTTTTTAATTGCTTAAATGAAGATTTAGATATTGATGCAGGAGAATTTTATATTGAAGACAATAACAATAGAAGAAAAATGGAAACTGAAGATATAGGATATGTTTTATCAACACCAAATGTTCCAGAATTTTTAACAGCAAGAGAATTTCTAAAGTTCTTCATAGACATTAATAAAAAAAGAATCAAAGACTTAAAAACAATAGATGAATATTTTGATTTTATGAAAATTGAAGAAGAGGATAGAGATAGATTATTAAAAGATTATTCACATGGTATGAAGAACAAAATGCAAATGCTAGTGAATATTATTGCAAATCCAAATGTATTGTTACTTGATGAACCTTTAACTTCTTTTGATGTAGTCGTTGCAGAAGAGATGAAACAAATGTTAAGAGAAATAAAGCAAAACCACATTATCATATTTTCAACTCATATTATGGAACTAGCATTAGACCTATGTGATGAAATTGTTATCTTAAATAAAGGTATTCTAGAAGAGGTTGATAAAAACAATTTGGATAATGAACAATTCAAAAATAAAATCATAGAAGCATTAAAGGAGGAATAGAAAAATGATAGAAACATTTATAACTTCCTTTAAATTGCAAAATACATATAGAACAAATAGTATTATTTATTCTTTAAAACAATTACCTATTATAAAAAGAATATTGCCAAATAGTTTGTACAAAAATAGGGGATTAAAAATATTTGCAAATATCATTAGTATCTTGTGGGAAATAGTTAATGTTTTTATAGGAAAAATTATATATATTTCAGCAATGATATTTATGGCATTATCTTGGTATCATACAAATCAAGCAGATACATTTATACACCTATTTGTATTTCTAACATTTGCAGGAGGCGTATTAAATACATATATGTTAAATTCTACAAAGGATAAATATTATGCAATCATTTTAATGAATATAAATGCTAGAGAATATGGGTTATCTAATTATTATTATCAATTAATAAAATTAGTTGTTGGATCTTTACCATTTACAATACTTTTTGGAATGATAGCAGGTGTTTCATTATGGATTCAAATAGCAATACCATTTTTTGTAGTAGCAATAAAATTAATTGTAATGAATTATTGTATATATGATTTTAAGAAAACAAATAAAGCATCAAATGAAAATCTACCAACGAAATTTGTCTGGGGATTTGTAGGAGTATGTTTATTACTTGCTTATGGCTTACCTGCAATTCATATTACAATAAATCAAACTATTTTCTTATGTGTATTTATTGTTGCAATCATATTAGGAATATATAGCTTGATAAAAATACATCATTTCAAAGAGTATAGAAAAATGTATAAACAATTATTAACAGAATCAAATGTATATGTGCAAGAAAGAAATACCGGTACACAAGTGTTGAAAGATACAAGTTTAAAACAAATAGAATTAGATAAAAATTATACAAGTAATAAATCTGGATTTGCATATTTTCACGATTTATTTGTAAAAAGACATAGAAAGATATTAACAACAGCTGTAAAAAAACAATCAGTTATTATATTAGTAATATTTATTGCAATGGTTATTGGAATAACTGTAAATAATGATTTTAAAAGTAAAACAAATGAAATATTGATGGTATATTTACCATACTTTGTATTTATCATGTATTGCATAAACAGGAGTTCATCAGTTACACAAGCAATGTTCATGAATTGCGATCATAGTATGCTAACTTATAGGATATATAGAACACCAAAAGTTATTTTGGGAATATTTAAAGAAAGATTAAAAACCTTGATAACAATTAATTTGTTACCTGCAACATTAATAGGATTAGGCTTAGTATTATTGCTATATTTATCTGGAGGTACAGATAATCCAATTAATTATGCAATTTTATTTGTATCAATTATAGCAATGAGTATATTCTTTTCAGTTCATTATTTGGTAATGTATTATTTATTACAACCATATAATGTGAGTACGGAAATGAAAAGTAGTACATATAAAGTAGTTCAAGGATTAACGTATATTGTATGTTGGTATATGATACAAATTAGATTACCAATATTTTCTTTTGGTATAGCAACAATTGTTTTTTGTATAGCATATTGTTTAATTTCATTATTCTTGGCATATAAGTATGCACCTAAAACATTTAAGTTAAGAGTATAAAATTCTATAATATTTATGATATTATGACGAAGATAATAAAATTGTGTAGGAGGAAAAATATGAATATAGGAATAGATATAGATGGAGTATTAACCAATGATGATGATTATACAATGGATACAACTACAAAATATATATTTGAAAATAAATTAGAAGGTTTTGAAGATCCTTATAGATATGAATGTCGCAAATTTAACTGGACCAAAGAAATCTTAGACGATTATAGAAAAGAATATTTTTGGAATTATATAGAAAATGAACCTGCAAGAAAATATGCAAGTGAAGTGATAAAAAAACTGAAAGAGGAAGGAAACCATATCTATATTATTACTTCAAGACATAATACTACAAAAGATACAGAAGAAGGAGAAAAAACAAGAAAGACTACAAGAAAATGGCTAAAAGAGAATGACATTCCATATGACGACTTATATTTCTCACCAGATAAAACAAAAGAAATTGATTCTTTAAAAATTGATATTATGATAGAAGATAGTCCAGAAACCATACCAACATTTGTCAATCATACACATGTATTTTGCTATGATTGCAGATATAATAGAGATATGAAATTAGATAATATGACAAGAGTATTTAGTTGGTATGATATATATATGAAAATACAGAAATTTAGAAATATGTAGAAAGAATGGAGTATTATAGATATGAGAGACCAAGATAAAATTATTATATTTGATTGGGGAGGCGTTATAGAAAGCCATAAAGAAGGGGAATATTCCATAAATAGAGCTATCATAAATCTTATAAAACATTTTAATAATAAAGAAGATGAAAATACAATTGTAGAAAGATACTATGCACAATCAATAGAAGAGATAACCTATCATATCTATTTAGAAAATGATAAATGGTTTCAAAAAATAAAGTATGAATTTAATTTAAAATGTACTACAGAAGAATTTTATGATTATTACATAAAAGAGTTTGATAAGATTGAATATTACAAAGGTGTCGTAAAATATGCGCACAGTTTAAAAGACAAATGCAAGATTGGAATTTTATCTAATCTAGGTTCCTTAGATAAACAAAGATTAGATAAACAAGTAGATTTAAAACAATTTGATTATGTATGGCTTTCATTTGAATTAAATTGTAGAAAACCTAGAGAAAAAATTTATGAGATAGTAGAAAATGATTGTAAAATAAAGCCTAGAAATATCTTATTCATTGATGATAGTAAAGAAAATATAGAAGCAGCACAAAAAAGAGGATGGAATACTTGTTTAGCAACAGGACATGAACTAGATAAAATAAAAGAAAATATAAATGATTTTTTTAAGAAAAGATATGATGAGATTTAAGTATAGAGTCTAATAAGATTGTAAAAAACAGGAGGGCAAACTATTGAATGTAATTTTTCTAGATATAGATGGTGTTTTAAATAGTCCAAATTATACCAAAAGATATAAAGAAATGCAAACAAAAAAAGAAAGAATATATAAAAATATTGATGATAATGCACTTAATTATCTTCAAAAGCTTCAAAATAAATATAATGCTAAAATCGTTTTAATTTCTACTTGGCGTAAGTGGGGAAAATCTATATCAATAGACAAGTTTAAAAAATCTATCAAAGAGGATCCAATTACAGAAGATGAAATAACAGAAGATTATGCAAATTTGAGAACATTATATGAAAAATTAAGATTGGAATATGATTTGGATTTAGATGATATGACTGACGATTTGCAAAATAGAATGTTAGAAATACAATTATACTTATTACTTCATAAAGAAATAGAAAAATTTGTCATTTTAGATGATGATGATGAAAATTTTACAGAAATGTTTGAAGAACAATTTATTCAATGCTGTACAGAAGGAGGTTCATTTGGAAAAAAAGAATTTGAACAAGCTTGTACCAGCTTTGAACAGCAAGAAAGATATATTCCAAAAACAGAAGGCTTAAAAGAATTACAAGATTATTTTGATAAATTAACAGAATCTTATAAAGTTAAGGCTGAGTCAGTCTATGCTTCGATTTTAAAAGAAAACTTTGAAGGCTTTTCATTTGATATATCAGGTACACAATATAAAAGGTTATATTATTATTTACCAGATGAAATCAAAAATCAAGTAGATATAGACTCTTGGAAAAAAGGAAGAATTATAACCAATAATCAAAGAACATTTGAGCAAGCTGTTATCAGTAATGAAGATTATTTTTCTGGTTTAATGTTATTGGAAGCTGGTTCAGATTCTTTACCATTATATAGTATTGTATTAGAACAAATAGAAATAGACGAAAAAGAAGAAATGCAAATGATGCAAGATTTAATTTCTAAACTATCTGAAGAGCAAAAAATGAAATTATTACAATCAGCTAGACGAAAATATGAAGAACTACAAGAAAATAATCTACATGGCTCTGTAAAGAACATAAGAGAAGTTATTCAATATTTGTTTCATGCAGATATTTCAAAAATACAAATAGAAAAAGAGAGTGACTCAGATAAAGAGTTGTATTAGATTAATAGGAGGCTTTTGTATATGTATGATTATGTATTACAATATGGATTTGACAAAGATACAGAACAATTTATCCAAAATATACAGAACTATTTAAAAGAAAATAAAGTTAAAGATGAAGAAAGAAATTGGTTACCACATATAACATTTCTGATATTGATACATATAGTGAAGAGTCTAGAATACAAAGATTATATAAATTAAGTTTATAAAGAAAAAAGGTGAGAATAAAGGAGAGATATAAAATTGAATAAAAATTTAAGCACAGGAATGATAAGAAAATTAACAGAAGAAAACATAGCATTAAAAATTGCTAAAATGAGTGATTTAGAAGATATTATAGAATTATATAAAGAAAGAATACAATGGTTCAAAGAAAATGAGATTGATCAATGGAGTCGATATTTAAAAAATCATCCTAAAAGTGAATTTATAGAAGCAATAGAAAAAGAAAATTATTTTATGCTTATAAAAGATAATCAGATAATTGCAGCTTTTGAACTATCTGAAAAAACTAGTTTTTGGGAAGATAAAACTACAAAAGCATATTATGTATATAAATTGGTAACAAAAGTAGGATTTAAAAATTTAGGGGGAATTATTTTTGATATATGTAAAGAATTAGCAAAACAAAATGATAAAAATTATTTACGTTTGGAATGTTTAAGTACAAATGAAAAGTTGAATCAGATATATGAAGATTATCATTTTAAATTAATAAGACAAGGTATTGGATATTATCCATATAATTTAAGGGAGTGCGAAATAAGATGAGTCAAGTTATCATAGGAATCATAGCAAAACATAAAGAAAATAGACAAACGAAAATCGATTCTTTGATTCGTGATGAAGTAAAACAAGCCATATTTGATAATGATGGAATAGCTATTGGAATTTTATCCCCAAATGAGAATATTCTATATACAGGAAACGATTGGAAAAATTATGAAGAAAAAATAAGAAAAGATGAGATTATTGCTCAATTAAATTTGTGTGATGGTATTATTTTACAAGGTGGAACTACTTGTGAAGCATATGAAAGTTGGATTGCAAAATATTGTTATGATAATAATATTCCCATACTTGGAATATGTGCAGGACAAAATAATATTGCTAGAGGATTAGGTGGTACAACTTTTAAAATCAATAATCCAGAAAAACATGATAGAAGTTTTGATAAATATGTACATAGTATAAAGATTGATAAAGACTCAAAATTTTATTCCATTATACAAAAGGATAAAATTATGGTAAATTCAAGACATAAGAATTCCATAAAAAATTGTCCAGGATTAAATAAAGTAGCTTTTTGTGAAGATGGATATCCAGATGTTATTGAGGATTCTAACAAGAGTTTCTATATAGGTGTAAGATTTCATCCAGAAAGTTTGTATAAAAAAGATGAAAATATGAATAATATTTTTAAAGCTTTTCTAGAAGCATGTAAAGAAAATAAATAAACTTAATTTAGCAGTAACCAAACAAAACCATAATCCATAAAATATATAAAAATGAAAGGAGACTATATTTTATGGATTATGAGTTAATGATGAATGGAAATGTCAAAATAGGACAACGAGCACCAGAGTTCGAAGCCAATACAACAATGGGAAAAGTATCCTTAAATAATTATGCAGGAAAATGGCTAATTTTATTTTCTCATCCAGGAGATTTTACCCCAGTATGTACAACAGAAATGATAGCTTTTACAAAAGCACATACATATTTTAAACAATTGAATACAGAATTGTTAGGTTTAAGTGTAGACAGTAATTCTTCACACTTAGCATGGGTATATGATATATACTGCAGAACAGGCATAAAAATATCTTTCCCAATCATTGCTGATAGAAACGGAGAAATTGCCAGAAGATATGGGATGATTTCAAATGATATTAGTAACACAGAAACTGTCAGAAATGTTTACATTATTGACGATAAAGGAATTATTAGAACTATTTTAATTTATCCAATGAATGTGGGAAGGTTTATACCAGAAATTATCAGAGTTGTGCAGGCATTACAAATGGCAGATTGTGCACAAGGTTCAACGGCAGCCAATTGGATTCCTAATCAACCAGTCATTGTTTCACCACCAAAAACTTATGAAGAACTTGTAGAACGTGTAAGTGAGATAGAGAATAATAGAAATGGAATTAGTTGGTACTTGAGTTTTAAAGAACCACCCCAGAATTGTATAAATGATACATGTGATACATAACTTTAAGAAAGTAAGTTTGATAAATTTAAAGTTCTTTGAAAAAATGTGTAATATGCAGTAAAACTTATGAAAGAATCTGCTAATTTTATAACAGATACCAATATGAATGAAGGTGTTGCCAAATATTTAAAAGAATATATTCTCCAAAAATAGAATACAAATAAAAAAATTTCACATAATAATAGTATGAACAAAAAATGATGTTCATATACAAATTTTTGGAGGTAATGAAATGCAAGGAAATCAAAAGATACATTGTACTGTAGGTACTTGTAAATATAATGAAACAAATCAAAACTTATGTAAATTACAAGCAATCCAAGTAGAGCCAACTAAAAATTGTAATACAAAACAACCAGAAGAATCTATGTGTTCAAGTTATATTTATGGGAAGGAATAATTTTCTTCTCATTTTTTCTTGACATATCTGTGATTTAGAAATAAAATAGCCTTAGCAAAATCAATAGGGGAGTATCCCCAAAAAGGAGGAAAAGATATGTTAGTTACAACAAAAGAAATGTTTGAAAAATCAATGAAAGAAGGGTTTGCAGTAGGTGCATTTAACGTAAATAATATGGAAATTGTACAAGCAATCACAGATGCAGCTCACGAAACACAATCACCAGTTATATTACAAGCATCAGCAAGCGCTATAAAATATGCAAGAATAGGGTATTTAATGAAAATGGTACAAGCAGCAGTGGAAGAATATCCAGAAGTTCCAATTGCCATTCACTTAGATCATGGACCAGACTTCGAAACAGCAAAAATGTGTATTGACAATGGATTTACATCTGTTATGATAGATGGTTCAAAATATGATTTTGAAGAAAATATAGCATTGACAAAACAAGTAGTAGATTATGCACATTCTAAAGGTGTAGTCGTTGAAGCTGAACTTGGAAAATTAGCAGGCATAGAAGATGATGTCAATGTATCAGCATCAGATGCTATGTATACAGATCCAGCGCAAGCGGAAGAATTTGTAAAAAGAACAGGTTGTGATTCTTTAGCTATTGCTATAGGAACAAGCCATGGAGCATATAAATTTAAAGGAGAAGCAAAATTAAGATTTGATATTTTAAAAGAAATCAAAGAAAGAATACCAAATACACCAATTGTATTACATGGTGCTTCTACAGTTATACCAGAATTAGTTGAAATGTGTAATCAATATGGAGGAAATATACCTGGAGCAAAAGGTGTACCAGATGAAATGTTACATGAAGCAAGTATATCTGGTGTTTCTAAAATTAATGTAGATACAGATTTAAGATTAGCTATGACAGCAGGAATTAGAAAAGTATTTGTAGAAGATCCAAGTGCATTTGATCCTAGAAAATACTTAACACCAGCAAGAGATTTAATAAAAGAAACAGTTGCACATAAAATGAGAGATGTATTTGGTTCAGCTGGTAAAATATAATGGGAGCGTAAAATATGGCAAAATTGTCTAGAGAAGAAATTATTAATTTATATAAGAAACCAAAATCCATGACACCTATGGAAATATGGAGACATAGTGGTTATTTTAATTCTATTACTACAATAAGAAAATATATAAAGGAAGCAATAGAATCAGGAGAAGTTACAAATGAAGATGAAGAAGTTTTTAGGCAAAAAAAGGAAGTAAGTAGGAACTATGATTGAGCAATTGATTCAAGAAAAGCAATTGACAGAAGAAGAATATAAAGGTATTTTAACTGAAGTTAGGAAAAATACAATTAAAAAAGTAGCTTTAACCAAACAAGGTAAAAGAAGTGAAAAAGAAGGACTGGAGTTATAAGCCAGTCCTTTTTTAATTGCAAAAAGATATTATCAAAATGATTGCTTATTTTTTAGATTGATAGCGATTTGTTTTTGTGCATCCTTTTTAGCAATATCTTGTCGTTTATCATATAATTTTTTACCTTTTCCTATACCTAATTCTAGTTTAACAAAATTTCCTTTAAAATAGATGCTAATAGGAATTAAGGTATATCCCTTTTGTTTGGTAAGACCAATTAATCGATTAATTTCCCTTTTGTTTAATAAAAGTTTTCTATCTCTTAGCGGGTTTTTATTAAAAATATTTCCATGTTCATATGGACTAATATGCATACCAGATATGTAGACTTCACCATTTTTGATATTGGCATAACTATCTTTTAAATTGACTTTACCAGATCGAATAGATTTAATTTCTGTTCCAAATAAGACAATACCAGTTTCTATTTTATCTTCAATAAAATAATTATGATAGGCTGTTGGATTTTTTGCAATTAACTTTATATTCATATCATTACCTCTTTATTTTTTGAATATTATATCATAGATTATTTAATAATAAAATAGAACAGATAGAAATATTCATAATTTCTATCTGCTATGTGTAATTTTTTATTCAATAAAAATTAGTCTCTTCTTGAATGATTATTTTCAGAAGTAATTTGCATTGAATAATACCAAACGACTGCGATAATTGCAATTGCGGCAATACCTAAGATTAACCAAGTCCAAGCAGTTGCGTTCATTCCCATGAAGGTTGCATTTCCATTAGTAGATGTTCTTGTTGCTGTATACCCATCATTATTAGTGTTTGTAACTCTAGAAGTTGTATTTTTCATATCATTTTCTAAATTGTTTCCAGTACTTTCAATTTTATTTCCTGCATTTTCCATTGTATTTTTTGCTTTTTCGGTAGAATCTTGTATAGCTTCACCCGTATTATGCATAGCACCTTCAACAGCGTCTTCTGTATTATTAACAGCATCTCTAACTGTATTTGTTGCATCTTTTAAAAGATCTTCTGCTGCAAAACATACAGAAAATGAAAATACAATAGCAATGATGATTGCAAATATTGTAAATAGTTTCTTTTGCATAGTTAAAACGCCTCCTTTAAAATATTAGAAAATATTATTAGACAATATATTCTCATTAATATTATCTAAAAAAGTTAAAGAATTATACATGAAAAAATTACAAAACTAAGATAATATAAAATCTTTTTTTATAAAACAAAAAAAGATTTTAACTAAAAAGTTAAAATCTGAAAATTTAATAAATTATTATTTACCAAGTCTAATTAAAATTGCAATTGCTAATAATATTAATAATACACCGATTGCAATTAAAATAATTGACAAAATATTTGAAATTCCTAAACTACTTTCAGGTAATCCTCCTTGCACAGTTACTGGGTTTGTGTTACTAGAAGATGTACTTGTTGAAGATGTATTTGTTGAACTACTCGTATTAGAAGTATTTCTTGAATTTGATGTATTCGCGGTATTAGTCGTATTAGATGTATTAGTACTATTAGATGTGTTTGTTGTATTTGTTGTGTTCGAATTATTAGATGTATTAGAGCTATTAGATGTATTTAATGTACTTGTATCAGTAATATTCATATCTACAGCAAAAACATTTGTTGTGAGTGATAATAAGATTAATGACATCCCTATAATAAAAAATATTTTTAAATTCTTAATCATATTTTATACCTCCATTAAAAACAAAAAAATTTATCTTAAGTTCTTTTCTATGATATCACAAACATGGAAAATATGTCCAGTATTTTTGAAAAAATGTAAAAAATATATATATTTTTTTTGGTTTTATGATATGATATGAGACAAAGGGGGAAAAGGATGAAAAAATTTTTGAAAAAAATATTGATAATGGTTATTATATCAGCTGTTATTTCTATATTTTTTGTTATGGCAATGACAGGGGATAGCAGAAATGAAAAAATACAATACTTAAATCATCTAGATTATAATGTATCATTAAATCAGGATGGAAGTATTAATGTTATAGAAACATGGGACGTATATGTTAAAAATACAGGAACGTTATTTAAGAACTTTTCACTTTCTAATTATTTATATGGAAACATTACAGATGTAAAAGTGAAAGATTTAGAAAATAATTTAGAATTGACAGAAATGTATCAAGAGACATATCATGTGGGAAATAATTTATTTTATGCATTAGATATTGGAGGAAATGTATTTGAAATAGCCTGGGGAACTGGTATGAGTACATCTTCAGGAACTCGAAAATATCAAGTTTCATATAAAATTGAAGATGTTATAACAAGTTATTATGATTGTCAAGAATTTTATTGGAAATTTATCGAGGAAGGTAAAAATGCAATTCCTGTAAAATCTTTAACTGGAAAAATCACATTACCACAAAGTGTTCAGGATATAGAGAATTTAAAAGTATGGGGACATGGTCAAGTTAACGGAAATATTGAAAGAACTTCTAATGATATAGTAGAATTTGAAATTAATAATCTTAGACCAGGTGCGATGTTAGAAGTCAGAGTGGTAACAACAGAGGATATATTTCATGTATCAGAAAATAAAGAAAGAAGATATCATAATATAGACAAAATTATAGAAGAAGAAACACAATGGTCAAATGAAACGAATAGACAATCTATGATAACCAAAATTGTTTTAATTGCAATTTATGGAATTATATTAATTGTTTATATTGTAAAAATTGTAAAATACAGAAAAATTAATAAAAAAGAAAATGATGGTATTATTCAAAAAGACTTAAAATATTATAGAGAAATTCCTAGAGAAGGAGATTCAACACCTAATGAAGCTGTTTACCTTTATCATTTTGAAAAAGAAAAATTAGAAACATCAACTGTACAGTCACAAATGGTTGCTTCTACTATACTAAATTTATGCTTAAAAAAGATAATTACATTAGAAACAGAAGGAGAAAATATCTATATTTCTATAATAGGAGATGGAAAATCTTTAAAGAAAGAAGAATATGAAGTATATAAATTATTATCAGAAGCAAGTAAAGGAAAAGATAAATTAGAAATTAAAGAATTAAATGATTATGCGAAAGAACATTATTCAAATTATAGTGTATATATAAACCGAATGGTAAATGAAACTAGAGATGAATTATATCATATGCAATATATAGATAAAAAAGAAGAAAAAACATATAGACAATCTAGATCTGCAAGTATGTTTTTCAATGGAATTTTATGCATTTATGTTTTTCTATTAACTTTTGTAGCAATCATCCATATTCCAAGTTTCCAAATACCTGTTGATATTTCTTTAGCTGTCGGCTGGAGGGAAAGTTTAACAGTATTTACAATTGGAATATTACCATTAATGATTGTTATCTTATATTCTTTACACTTAAAATCTAAAATAGAAGATAAAATAGCAGTTATCACACAAAAAGGCTATGATGAAAAAATACAGTGGAGAGCATTAAAAAGATTTTTAGAAGAGTATTCTTTATTAAATGAAAAAGAAGTGCCTCAATTAGCTATTTGGGAAAAATATCTTGTTTACGCAACTGCTTTTGGAATTGCCAATAAAGTAATTGATCAAATGAAAGCAAAATATCCAACAGTATTTCTCGAAGACACTTGGGATGCAGAAATGAAAAAGAATTATCCAATTATCTATTTCTCAGCAAATCCGATTTACTATTCAACACATCCAATTGCCATATCAACCATATCTATGCTAGATCAAGGTGTATCTAGAGCATATTCAACATCAGTTGCACAAATTGCAATCCATAGTGCATCTAGCGGTTCTGGAGGAGGCGGAGGCTTCTCTGGAGGTGGCGGACGGCGGAGGAGGCCGGAGGCCGGAATGGGTGGAAGATAACAAAAAATAAAACTGTTCAATTTTTATTGGGCAGTTTTTTGTATGATATATTTACATAAAGCTTGATAAAATGATAAAAATACATTATAATATACATCGAAGAAAGAAGGTAAAACATTGGAGAATTATTTAGATTTAAAAAATACAACAGATTATTCTAAATTAAAGGTAGCAGGAGAAATTATAAAAGATGGAGGACTTGTTTTATTTCCAACAGAAACTGTATATGGATTAGGTGCTAATGGATTAGATGAAAATGCTGTAAAAAAAATATACAAAGCAAAAGGAAGAGCACAAGACAATCCTTTGATTTTGCATGTTTCTAATTTTGATATGATACCTAAAATTGCTCAAAATATATCTGATATAGAATATACATTAATGAAAACATTTTGGCCAGGACCATTTACGATTATTTTAGAAAGAACAGACATTGTTCCTGATATTGTTACTGCTGGATTAGATACAGTAGGTATTCGTATGCCAAGTGGAATCATTGCTAATAAATTAATTTCTTATGCAGATGTTCCAATTGCTGCGCCAAGTGCCAATGTTTCAGGAAGACCAAGTGGAACCAATATTTCAGACGTTTTTGAAGAATTATCTGATAAAGTGGATTATATTGTAGATGGAGGAGAATGCGAAGTTGGCTTAGAATCAACTGTAGTAAGGGTGGTTGATGGTATTCCAAATATTTTAAGACCTGGTAAGATTTCCCCAGAAGATATAAAGAAAGCAGTAGGAACTGTAAAAATAGATGAACATATTTTAAAAGATATTGAAACTGATGAAAAAGTATTATCTCCAGGAATGAAATATAGACATTATGCACCAAAAGCAGATTGTATATTAGTATATAGTGAAGATAATGAAAAAATGATTAAAAAAATCCAAGAGATTACCCAAAAGTATACCAATCCATTAGTCATTTCTTGTAATGAAAATGCGAAATATTATGATGTAAAAAACAAGATTCTATATGGTTCTAAAGAAAATCTAAATGAAATTGCACAAAATATATTTAAAGATTTAAGAAAAGTAGATTCATTCAAACCAGATATTGTCATTATTGAAGGGGTTAAAAATGATGGAATAGGACTTGCCATTATGAATCGATTAATTCGTGCATGTGAATATCATTTTATAAAAGCATAAAAGACAATACAAAAATTATGTATTGTCTTTTTATATAATTTTTTAAAATAATTGTAACAAAAAGAAAGATTTTTACACTAATAAAGTGAAAGGGGGAAAGGTTATGCAGAATATGGAAGAAGTATATAATAAATATTCAAAAATTGTATATAAATATATATTCTGCTTAACAGGAAAAGAAGAAATAGCTGAAGAAATCGTACAAGAAACATTTTTAGTAGCTATCGAAAATATTGATAAATTTGAATATAAATGTAAACTATCTACTTGGCTATGTCAGATAGCGAAATATATTTGGTTTAATCGATATAAAAAGGAAAAAAAGAGAAAAGAAATTTCAATGGACACTTTAGAAAATACATTATTTACAGAAGAATCCATAGAGGAAATGGTTAGTCAAAAAGAAGAAAAATTGGAATTATTAAAAAACATACAAAAATTAAATGAAGAAACTAGAAATGTGATGTATTTACGAATATTAGGAAATTTAGAATATGAAGAAATAGGGGAGATAATGGGAAAAACCTCTAATTGGGCTAGAGTTACTTTTTTTCGTGGAAAGCAAAAAATGAAAGGAGATAGAGAAAATGAAAAAGGAATGTGAAATTGTGCAAGATTTAATTTTTGGATATTGTGATGGAATATTAAATCCAGCTTCTAAAGAACTGGTAGAAAAACATTTAGTAAAATGTGAAGAGTGTAAAAAGGTTTATGAAGAAATCAAAAAAGACAAGAAAATTGAAGATGATGATAAAATTGAAATTGACTATTTAAAAAGAGTCAATAAAAAATTGAAAAGAAAAAAAATCATAATCGTGATTTCTAGTGTATTCATTATATTACTTGTTATTTTACATATTATTGCATTTATTAGTTATTATCATGATCAAACAACCATGGAAATTTTTATGAATAAAGATATATCTGAAGAACAAATGACAAATATTCAAAATCAGATAAAAAATCAAGCTGAAGATGTTGAAATTACATATGTTTCACCAGAGGAACAATTAGAAAAAATGAAACAAAGATTTAACGATAATCAAGATTTATTAGCAGGATATGAAGGAGAAAACAATATATTTCCAGCAGAGTTTATTATAAAAACGAAATCTGTACAAGATATAGAAAAAATAGAAAAAAGTTTAGTAAATGTTGAAGGAATTCAAAAAATCCAATCTTCTTCAATTAATAATCCATATATGGCTTTAGCAAGTGATTTTATGACATGGTATATAGACATGCGTGGACCAGTAAGTAATGGTGAAACGAAAAATTAGGCACACAATATGATCAATTTTATTACAATATAAAAACTTTAATAAAATATTAATTGATAAAATTCTTATGTTATGATATATAATTAGTAGAATAAATATAGAAAAAGTTGGAGGAATTCTATGAGATGTCCAAATTGTGGAAGTAATAATATATCTAGTATTGTTGATACAAAAACCAAGACAAAAGGCTTTGATGGAGGAGATGCTTGTTGTGGCTATTTATTATTTGGATGGCCAGGAATCTTATGTGGATTATGCAACACAGGAGATACAACAACAGAAACCAGAACAACCAATATTTGTAATGATTGTGGAAGAAGATTTTAATGAAAAAGAGTACAAAAATAAAAATTTGGGCGTTTTTCATGAGATTAGGAAATCGATGTGGTTGTCATCAAAGAGAAGATAGAAGTTTTAAAATAGAAGGGTGGCAATTTCCAATTTGTAGTAGATGTACAGGAATATTAATTGGACAGTTATTAGGAATTTTAATATATATTTTTCAGTTTCGAATTCCTATTTATATATCTTGCATATTTCTACTGATTATGTTTTTGGATTGGTATATCCAATATAAAAAGATTAAAGAATCAACAAATATCAGAAGATTTATAACAGGAACTCTAGCTGGAGTTGCACAAGTTGCCATTTTTATTGAAATTATTTTCATATTCATTGGAATTTTTATGTAAAAGAAAATATAGAAAAGAAGGAAAGTATGGATAGAAATTGTTTAGAATTAACAGATGAAGATTTAAAAGAAATCTTTAAAGAAAGAGAAAAAGATAGTCATAAAGGAACTTATGGATATGTAGGCATCATAGGAGGTTGTATAGAATATACAGGAGCTGTTAAATTGGCTAATATGAGTTCGACCGCATTACGAGCAGGATGTGGTGTGATAAGAGTCATTGTTCCCAAAAGTATAGAAACTAGTGTTGCTCCATATTTGCTAGAACAGACTATTTTCCCAATAGAAAATGATGAAGAACAAAAAATGAAATTTAGCAAAGAAGAAATTGATAAAGCATTAGAAAAATTAAAAGCAGTCGCAATTGGAATGGGATGGGGGAAAGGTAGAGATAATGAAAAAATTTTAGAATATATATTACAGACAAAAGCAATTCCTTGTGTGATTGATGCAGATGGCTTAAATACTTTATCTCAAATGAATTTAGATATTTTACAAAAAACAAAATGTGAAGTGATTTTAACGCCACATTTAAAAGAATTTGAACGATTGTCGAAAATACCAATAGAAGATATAAAGAAAGATTCCATTGAAATTGCTAGAAATTTTGCTAACAAATATCAAGTTATCTTACTATTAAAAGGAAATACAACCATTGTTACAGATGGCACAACTACCTATTTGGTAAAAAGAGGTTGCCCAGGAATGGCAACAGCAGGAAGTGGAGATGTATTATCAGGTGCCTTAGTAGGTATGTTAGGTTATCATGAAGCAAATGCAAAGATAGTAGCAGCAGGTAGTTATTTAGCAGGTATGGCAGGAGAATTGGCTCAAGAAAAATATACAGATATTAGTATGAAAGCATCTGATACAATTGAAATGATTCCAGAAGCTATAAAAAGAATACGATGTTTAAAAGAATATTAAATTTTAAATTAATCTCCAAGCTATTCTATAGTATTTTTTATGAAATTACGAATGTAAATGGAAGAATTTGTATATTCTGCAATGCAACCGAGTAATGAATAAAAAATACTATAGAATAGCTTGGAGATTATTATATAATAATATTTTATAAATTTGCTAAAGGATTACTTTCCACTGCATTTCTTACTTGAGAATTATCAACATGTGTATAAATCTCTGTGGTAGAAATACTCTCATGTCCTAAAAGTACCTGCAAGGCTCTAATATCGACATTGCCATACTGATACATTAATGTGGCAGCTGTATGTCTTAATTTATGTACAGAATATTTATTGGTATCAAGTCCAGCAGCCTGTAATTCTTTATTAACAATATATTGTACGGTTCTTTTACTAATTCTTTCACGGCGTTCACTTAAAAATAAGGCTTTATGAGAATTTAATTTGTCCACTTTAACACCTTCTTTAGGGCGTACTTGCAAATATTCACTAATTGCTCTTAAACATGCTTGGTTCAAATAAATGGTTCTTTCTTTATTTCCTTTACCAATCACATTTAATTTTGCTTCACTGAAATCAATATCTTTAATATCAATTCCAACCAATTCTGATAAACGAAGGCCACAATTTAAAAATAATGTGATAATGGCATAATCTCTTTGATAATTACGATTGTCTTCATTTTCTGTAACATTTAATAATCGTTTGCTTTCTTCTAAATTTAAATATTTAGGAAGTCTTTTATCTGCTTTTGGTGTTTCTAAATTTTGAGCAGGATTGATATCTATTAAATTTGCTTTTTGAGAAAGATATTTAAAAAAGATTCTAATAGTCGATACCTTTCTAGCTCTTGTAGCAGCTTTGCTTCTAAGTTCTATTGCCATATAACTGATAAATGCATGAATATCTTCTAAAGTAATTTTTTTAACAACACTAATAGGAATATCTTTAATTTCAATTTTTGCAAAATCGGTTTCATCTGTCATATGAAAATGAATTTTTATAAATCGAAAAAACATTACTAAATCATAATTATATTCTTTAATACTATTTGGGGATTTATTTAAAATCGTGGCACTATAATCTAAAAAAGAATTGATATAGTCAGGATTTTCTTCTCTTTTGAACATATAAAATTCACACTCCTTTGGTATATATAGTATTATATCTCAATACATTTAAAAAAGAAATAGAAATTAAAAAGTTTTGCGCAAAGTTTTTATTTTGATTTTTCTAGATATTGTGATATACTATTGATGAAATTCATAATAAAGGAAAGTGAATATATGTTTAATTTTGATAAAGATGAAGAAGAACTTCCTAGGGCCATGAGAAAAATGCAAAAGGAAAAAGAAGAACGAGAAAAATTCATGGAGGAAGAAAATAAAAAGAAATCTAGAAATAAACATGGAAGAAATAGAAAAAGCAAACACAGTAAAAAAAAGAATGAAGAAACCGATGTCGATTATAAAAAAGCCATTAGAAAAAAGAGAGTGAAAAAAATCATTATTACGGTTGTTATTATTGTCATTATTATCTTAGCAATTATTTTGGGGATTTCTGCCTATAATTGGAAACAAATAACAACAGATATGTTTTTAAACGAAAATTCTATTGTGATGGATTCTGATGGAAATGTCATTGCAGAACTTGGTAGTGAACGAAAGAAAATAAAAGTCGAAAATGAAGATATGCCTGAAAATTTAAAAGATGCTTATGTATCTATTGAAGATGAAAGATATTATAAGCATCACGGCGTAGATATAAAAAGAACAGGTTCAGCCATTATTAATTATGTCATACACCTAGGAAATTCTTCTTTTGGAGGAAGTACCATAACACAACAATTGGTAAAAAATTTAACAGGAGATAATAGTGGATCGATTACTAGAAAGGTAAAAGAATGGTGGAAAGCATATTTACTAGAATGTTATTTTTCAAAAGAAGAAATACTTGACATGTATCTTAACATTATCTATGTTGGACCAAATATATATGGTGTAGGTGCTGGTAGTCAGTATTATTTTAGTAAAGATATTCAAAGCTTGACACTTGCAGAATGTGCATTTTTAGCAGGAATTAATAATTCACCAAATTCATATAATCCATTTGATAATGAAACAGACAATACAGAGAAAATTACAAAGAGAACAATAACGGTATTAGATAAGATGTTAGAATTAGAATATATTACTCAAGAAGAATATGATACAGCCGTGTCAGAAGTTAATAATGGATTAAAATTTGAGCAAGGAACAGTAGAATCAAATGATGGAATCTATTCTTACCACACAGATGCGTTAATTAATGAGATAACCCAAGATATAGCAGATAAGAAAAATATAACAGAAGATTTTGCTACAAACTATTTATATCTAGGTGGATTAACCATTAATAGTACACAGAATTCAAGCATTCAAGATGAAACAGAAACAGAATTTAATAAACGTCAATATCAAATTGCTTCAAGAGAAGGTGGAGATCCAGCCCAAGCAGCAATGGTCATTATAGATCATCAAACAGGTCAAGTAGTTGCTTGTGTTGGAGGCTTAGGAGAAAAAGATACAGCACGAGGATTAAATAGAGCAATACAAAGTACAAGACAAACAGGTTCTTCTATCAAACCATTAGCTGTATTGGCACCTGGAATTGATAAGAAAAAATTTACAGCGGCAACTATATATGCAGATGAAGAAACAACTTTTGCTGGAAACTACAAACCTGTAAATTATGATGGATATTTAGGAGATATAACAGTTAGAAGAGCAGTAGAGTCTTCTCAAAATATTCCGTTTGTGGAAATGATGGAACAAATAGGAGTAAAAACATCTATATCATATTTAAAAGATATGGGAATCACTTCTTTAACAGAAAAAGATGAGAGTTTATCACTAGCTTTAGGAGGATTAGATAAAGGAATTACACCTTTAGAAATGGCTGCAGCTTATGCAACGATTGCTAATGACGGTGAATATATAGAACCTACTTTTTATACAGAAATAACAAATCAAGCAGGAAAAACAGTTGTAAAAGCAAAACCTGAATCACATCGTGTATTTTCAAAACAAGTAGCCTATATTTTAAAGGAAATATTAACACAACCTGTTACAGGAAGTAATGGAACAGCTACATATTGTGCAATTTCAGGAATGGACGTAGCAGCGAAAACAGGAACAACAGATGAAAACTATGATAGATGGCTATGTGGATTTACCCCATATTATACAGCTGCAACTTGGTTTGGATATGATCAAAATGAAACAATATATTTTAATAGACAAAATCCAGCAGGAATTATTTGGGCAAATGTTATGAAAAATATTCATTCTGGATTAGGGAATGCAACATTTGAGAAACCTAGTTGGATACAAACAGAAACTATATGTGCAGATTCTGGAGAAATTGCAAATAGTGGTTGTACAAATACTTATGAAGAATATTTCTTGTTAGGAACGAAACCAGATAATTGTACAGAGCATTCTGGAAATAGAATTACAACAAATAATAATCAGAATAGACAAAACGAACAACCAAATCAAAATGTATTTAATGAAGACTTAACATTAGATCCAAGTTTAGAAAATGAAATTCCAGAAACAAATACACAAGCAAACACAACAAATACAACAACAAATAATAGTAGAACAAATACAACGACTGATAATAGTCGAACCAATACAACAAATACAAATAGAAATAATACAACTTCATCAAATACAACAAATTCTACTACAAGTAATACGACCAATAGTGCTGGAAGTACAAATACATCAGGTAATACAACAACGTCAAGACCAAGCACAAATACAAGCACACCTAGTAATACATCTAGAACAGAAGATAATGATGAGGTTGAATAAATCAAAAGAGGGAAACATAGGATTTCTCTCTTTTTTGAAATTTATGTTAATTTGTGGTATAATAAAAAGTGAACTGTAAATACAGTATCATTACGAAAAGGAGGCTCTATTATGAAAAGAGCAAATACAAAAGAAGTAAAAAGATACGCAAAGGAAATTTGCCGGAATGCAGATTTAGTCGAAGAAGTAGGAATAGTAATTTCCTGTGTAACTGGAGTTCCCACACTTTGTGAATTTCCTGAAAAGATTCAGGAGGCCTACTATAAGGCAATGAATCAGAAAAAGTTTTTGGAGAATTTACGAAAATCTGTGAAAGATGAGATATTGGAAATGCTTGCTGTTAGAGAAGTAAGTACAATAAAGTTGGTAAAATACTATTTCATCTTTAATGTACAGGAACTGAATGCTCTGTTTTCGAAAAATACGGCACTTTCTAGTAACGTAAAAAGGCTTATGATTATACATGAGCTCGAAAAGCTACTGGAAAATACAGTGCAGACAGAAGATGAAGACAGAAAAGTAGCAAAGGCAGTTAATAGAATTTACAAGTCTTTGCAGTAAAATTTCCAGAAACAAAAACGCGGAGGAAGGTGTAAAATCCTTTCTCCACGTTTTTGTTTTTTTAAGTATATTTTTATTCAAAATTAATATTTTTTAGTTTATACAACTTTTAGAAGGGTTTACTACAGCAGGAGGAATTTCATATTTAACATCAAAAAATTGAAAATCATCTAAGGTATTATCTTCTAAACAAGCCAAATAAATGTCTAATTCATTTAAAGACTTACAAGCTGTAATAATAGCAGGGTGCAAATTATAATTGAAAAACAACTCTATACCAAGACCTATCGCTTTTAATTTAGAACCTTTTTCTTTTTCTGTAACAAGTTTATAAGCTTCTCTAAATCTTGCAATAGCTGCGAATTTATAATCGCTAAGTGATTTTGTATAAAGATGATCAATAACACTTTGTATTGTTTTATATTCAGAGCGATTACTTAATAATAATTCCTTAATTTCATTTATTGTAAAAGGAAGGAATACTTTTTGTTGAAATTCTGAAATTATCAAGCTTTTTTCAAGATAAAAGTTTGATAAAATTTCATTGTCAATAATATTTGTTTGTTTATTTTCGGTTTTGGTAGTTAAATTTTTTGCTAATTCTGATAAATCTATTGTTGTTATTCTATGAACAAAGTTTTCTATTATTTCTGTACTTTCGTATATAGAATTTATATTATCTTTAAAAAATTGATTATATTCATTTATTTGTCCTTCTATATTTTCAGTATTATCATTTATTTTATCTAGAGATTTCAATAAATTTTTTAAAATGGTAATATTGGAATTAGACTTTGTTAAAGCATTTGTTGATTCATTTAAATAATAAAACGCTTTATCATTAGGATTAATATCATATGAAAAAGTAACATCTGACATAAAATTTTTAATAAACATTAAAATTTGTTTATTTAGATTTTTTTGAATTTCTAATGTAGATGTTAAAGAAATTTTTTCTAATTCAATTAATTTTTTCATATTTTCTTTATCTGAAAAGTTTATCATTTGTATCCTCCACAGTAAATTTATTTTATTATAACATTAGCATGAAAAATTGTAAATGAAAATATAAAAAAAATATCGAAACTAATAAAAAAAAGTTGAAAAAAAAAATCTAGTATGATATATTGGCACTAGAATTTTTTGTTATACAAGGGGGAAAAAATGAAGAGAGTATTTTTTAATATCATTTTTATGATTTATTTAGTAATCGCAATATTTGTAACGGTTTGCTTATTGTCATACAATGACTATAAAGTATCAGAGTTTGGAACAATATCATTTGTTATTGTACCAGATAATAAATTGAATCCAGATTTTAACAAAGGTGATTTAGCAATTATAGATAAAGCGGACAGATTAGAAAAAGGAGATAAATTTCTATACTATGATGTATATAATGAACAAGTTATTATAAGATTAGGAACAGTTAATGATATAGATGATTCAAATGAATTTGATGTAAAATACTTAATAGATGATGGAGAATATGAAATTTCAGATGAATATGTCATAGGGCCTACATCAACAGCAACAGTAATGCAAAATGTAGGAACAGTCTTAGGAATTATAGAATCAAGATGGGGATTTCTATTTTTAATTGTATTACCAGCATTAATCGCATTTGTTAATCAAATCATGGTTGTTGCTACTGGAATAAAACAAGCAAAAAAAGAAATTAAAGAAGAAGCAAAAGAAGATAAAAAAGAAACTAAGGAAAAGGAAAAAAATGACTGATTTAGGTAAAAAAAACACAAAAAAAGCATTGATTTTTTTGTGTTTATGTATCATTTTACTAATTATATATGGAGTTATAAGAATATATGCACTTTTTCATAGTGAACTAGGAGCAATCGTTCAGCTTGAAAATGGAACATGGAATATTCATGTCAATGGAACAGACATAACGAAAGGAACAGATATTAAATTTGATGTAAACAATGTTACTGTGGAAGAAAATGAACATGTTAAACCAGGGAATATAGCACCTGGTTTAACCGGTATTTTTAAAATCAATATTGATCCTAAAAATACGAATGTTTCAACCAGATATGATATCCATTTAGATGAAGAAAAACTTACAAATCCAAATATACAAATAAAATCCATAAAAGAAACATTAAATGGAAATGAATTAGTAAAAACAGATAAAAATACATATACAGGAATCATACCATTAGAAAAAATACAAGAGGGAACCACAAATGAAATTACAGTAGAAGTAGAATGGATGGAAAATGAAAATAATCATGAAGAAGATATTGAATTAGGAACAACATGGGAGGCAGAATATCAAATTTCAATTACTGTGCATGTTTGCCAATATTTAGGAGAAGAGTTAAATCAGTACACTAGTGAATAACAGGAGAAAAAATGTCAAATCATAAGAAAAAGAAAACAATTAGTATCATAATAGGACATATTCTTAATGTATTATTGCTTATCGTTTTTATTTTAATCATGATAGGTATTTATTATATAGTACAAATTAAAGTATTCCAAAATGATTATGCGAATCTATTTGGATATACGTTTTTTGAAGTAGCAACAGGCAGTATGTCAGGTACAATAGAAGTAGGAGATGTTGTGATTGTCAAAATTACAAAAGATGTAAATAAAGGAGAAGTCATTGTATATAAAGAAGGAGACAATTTTATTACACATAGATTAGTAGAAAAAGATGCTAATCACTTAGTAGCAAAGGGAGATGCTAATAATAGTGAAGATAAACCTATTACAGAAGATCAGATTTTAGGAAGAGTAATTTATATGCTTCCTAAATTAGGAGTGTGGAGAAAAATCTTTTTGTCACCAGAAATCATAGGACTTATTTTACTTTTGCTTTTCCTTTTAGGAATTGTTGTGCAATTTATTTCTAAAAATGATAAAGCAAATAAAGAGGATGAAAAATAAGAAATACAATTACAGCAATTTTATTAAAATTATGACTAAAGAAAGGAATGATAAACGAATGAATAAAAAACTGAAAAGATTATATGCAAAATTTGTCATTCTTATATTATGTCTATTAATTCTCATTAGGATCGTCGTTCTTGTTTTATCAAAATATGAAAGTATAGCAAATTCAACAGCTAATGTGGATATTGCATTTTACTTATTAAACGAAGATTATAAAACAATGACATTAAATCTAGCATCATTATTTCCACAAGATGATGCATATGTATATACATTTTCAATAGGAAATCAAGATGGAGAAAAAACAGCTGAAATTGATTTAGCATATAATTTAACGATTCGAACAACGACAAATTTACCATTAACATATGAATTATATAAAAATCAAAAATATACAGATTCAGGAGCAGGGAATATTATAAAAACAAATACTGTAGAACCAGATGAATATGGTACATATTTTAGAAATATGACCACACAAGAAGAAAATTTATATTATAAAGAACCAAAAACAAATATATATGAATTGGTTATCCATTTTCCAGAAAATTATAATACAACAAATTATCAAAATATTATAGAAGCTTTAGAAATCCAAGTTGATTCACATCAAATAACATCTTAAAAATAAAAAGAGGAGTCATATGCAAAAGAAAATAGGAAATTTTATAAGCAAAAATATAAAATATAAAAAAAATCAAATAATCATTGCTACACTCATTGCACTTAGTCTTTTGTCATTTATGATTATTTTTGGTAGATATTTAACAAGTAATGTCAGCAATTTTTTTGTAAGGAGTAAAGAATTTTATTTTTTCAGTGATAAATTATCAGAAGATAATTCTGTTTATCAAGTTGACAATTGGTCAGGTGTAGATGATTATACAATTACCATTAATATGAATAGTCGTTTAAATAATATAGAATCTGCAACTTATGATATCGGATATGATATTTCATATACATGTAGTGATAATGCCATTTGTCAGTTAAGTAAAACACAAGGAATTATTAAAGCAGATACCAATTCAGATTTTTTTAATTTAACCATTACGCCAAATACACAATTAAAAGATGGAGACAAAGTCGTTGTTGATGTAGTTGTTCATTCAACTGCACCATATAAAAAGACTTTAAAAGGAAGATTTACATTTGTTGTAGGAAAAGAGAAACTTACTTATCAAATCACAGACAAATCACAAGATCCATATATGTTATTAAGTATCACAAATACGTTAACCTATTATATGATTAAAGAAGCATTTGATTCTTTTCATGTAGGAGATAGGATAGATATAGATACCTATTTATCATTATCAGAGGATAAAAAAGCAAAATGTTATTCTGCAGAAGTTAAAATTGAATTTAATCCAAGGGAAGTGTTGTTTGATGTAACAAATAGTGTTTATTCAGATGCAACAAATGTAACAACGACCAATATAGATGGTAAAACATATATAAATGGGTTTACTATCAAAATAGATGCTATCTCTAGTAGAGAAATTAGATTTTATAAGGTGGATGTCAATCAAGATTATACATATCCTAATGGTAGTAATGATAAATCTATTATAACTATTAGCAATAAAGAGATATAATGATTTTAAAGAAAGGAAATATATAAAATGACAATCAATATTATGAATGAATACATTACACTAACGAAAAAACAAATTACAACATATTTAAAACTTGTATTTGAAAACACATATGATAAAAGATATGATGATATGTATTCTGAAAAATACATAAATGCAAGATATTATAATTTCTTTAAAGGAAGTGAAAATGCGACAATCAGAAGAACAATACTAGAAGAATTGAAAAAAACATATGAATATGCCATCTCAGAAAATTTCAATGATAAAGATTTTTTAGATAAATTACATGTTTTTTTCTGTTATGTTTTATATTTTGACAATGTTGTATATTATAAAGATTTAAGAAATAAGATATTTCAAATAACAAAACTTAGAAAAAAACTTTTAAATAGAGAAAATGATGGTTTTGAAGAAAATTTATATAATGAAATGACAAAAATAAGTGATGAAAAAGAAAGATTATTAACAAAGTTTAACACAAATCAATTTTTCTTAAAGATATCAAACTATAAGAATATTGCAAATGTATATAGAGTAAACTTAAAATTCGAATTAAAATTTCCTATGGAATATAGTGAAATGGCCATTCATAAAGTGTTTAATTCAGGAATTACAAATGAAGACAAATTAGTGATAGAATATTACTTAATTACTGTTCAAATTATAAGAGATGTGATTAAGCAAAATTTTAAAAAACAATATATTGTTGAATTTGCAGAAACATTATTGGCAAAACCCAAAAAAATAAAAAGTATATTAAATGTTATAGACAATGCAGCGATTCAGGATAAACTATGTTTAAAAATAAGACATGAATATTTTATAGAAAATAAAGAAGCTGTATATGAACTTATGAGAGAGGGATATAGATTTGCTATTATTTTAGATAATTCTTTTGAAGCAAATTATAAAAATATGGAAAATTTAAAAATGTTTAAATATGTCATACTTAATAGAGAGTCAAAACAATATGGACAAGTTATGCAATTTAATCAAGAAGTGAAAAACAATATTATAGAAATATAGAAAGGAAATATAATAAATATGGAGACATTTTCAAAATTTTTGTATGAATTTTTAAAACAATTCTTTTCAGGAATTACAACCGTTATGAAAGCAATTGGGGCAGGTTTTAGTCAAATGTTTGATTTTGATTCTTACCAAAATATTATAGATACTTACAAAGGAGATTTATCAGCACCTGAGTGGATTTTGGTTGTTGTATCTATTTTATGTATTTTAATATTTGTAGGATTAATTATAGCATTGATTTATTTATTATGTAGAAAATATATAAAATTTAGAAAAAAAGCAGTGGATCAAGATGCTTTATTAGAAGAAGTGGCTTCATTAAATAAGCAAGTAGAAACTTTAATGAAGGAAAAAGAAAATATTATGGCAATGAAGATATCACAATTGGGGCTAAAACCAGATGAATCACCAGAAATTGATGAACAAGAGCAAGAAGAAGACTCCAATAACCCAGATATCCGTTTTGCAAAATTGCATGAAATTGATTTAAAATATGAAGATTATGAACAACCAGATTATGAAAATTCATTTACATTACCAGAATTATGTGAAAATTTTAGAAATTTTTCTGCTTCAAAATTGAAATTATATTATAAACCAGAAATGGTCAGAATATTTATTTCAGCTTTAGCTTCTACTAAACTCATTATTTTACAAGGTATTTCTGGAACTGGTAAAACATCTCTTGCATATGCATGGGGAAAATTTATGAGACATGACTCATGTATTGCATCTGTTCAACCCTCATGGAGAGATAGAACAGATATGTTCGGATATTTTAATGAATTCACAAAAAAATTCAATGAAACAGAAATGTTAAAAGAAATGTATACAGCTGGCTATGTAGATGAAGTATTTACAGTTATTTTAGATGAGATGAACCTATCACGTGTGGAATATTATTTTGCAGAAATGCTTTCTATTTTGGAAATGCCAAATAGAGATGAATGGATTATCGAATTAGTTCCTAATAGCTGGAAAACTGACCCCAAATATATTGAAGGAGGAAAGATAAAAGTACCAGCTAATATGTGGTATATTGGTACCATCAATAATGATGATTCTACATTTGCTGTAACAGACAAGGTATATGATAGAGCAATGCCGATAGATATCAATGAAAAAAGTGTTGCATTTGAACCAGTTTATACAGAAGCGCAAGGAATTAATTTTACATATTTAGATAAGTTATTTGAAACAGCAATACAGGAAAATCCAATTTCAGAAGAAGCAATGGATAAAATAGAACAAATGGATAATTATGTTATACAACATTTTCGTATTGCATTTGGTAATCGTATTGTTGCACACATGAAAAAATTTGTACCTGTATATGTAGCTTGTGGTGGAGATGAAATTAGTGGTGTAGATTATTTCATTGCCAAAAAAATATTAAGAAAATTTGAACAATTGAATATGTCAGCTATTAGAGATGAAATAGATCCATATATTCAATTTTTAAATACAACCTTTGGTAAAAATAAAATGAAAGAATGTATAGACTATCTATTAAGATTGAAAAAGATGGCATAGAGGGGAGAGAATAACAGTTGGAAAACTTAGAAGTTATAGAACTATATGAAAATTCAAATCATGAGAAAACAAAAACATTTATAGATAGTGCTGAGTCTACTCTGAAAGTGCAAACAGAAAAAAAGTATATAACAAGAGATATAGAGTGGATAAATATGATGGAAGAAGTTATGCCACATATAGATTCCATTTTTAGGACTCCAAATCGTTTTATAAAAAATGAAGAAGAAACTGTAAAAATAGAACAAGCAAGAAAAGTATCAGTAGAAACGATAAAGCATTTATCTAAACATACAAATTTTATACAAGATATTGATAATGAAACAGGAGATGTTATACCATCCAAATTATTAAATGTAAGAAAAGAAGAAACCTATGAGACATACGAAAATCGTTTAATATATACATTAATTCAAAATATGAAGTATTTTGTCAATATAAGAAAAAATTCATTATTGCAACCAATAGGTAGTGATAATAAAGAAGAAAACAAAGATAATAAACAATTAGAATATAATGCAAAATCTAAACTAAATGATGAAGAAGTAGATATTAATGTTTCTATTAACTCCAAGCTAGATACTGAGCAAAAAGATGATAAAGAAAGAAATAAAAGCTTATTGTTACGAATAGAAGAAATAGAAAGAAAAATATCAGATATTGAATCAACTGAAGTATACAAAGTACTTGATAAAGCAAATATAACACTTGTAAAAGAACCAATTAGAAAAACAAATGTTGTTTTGAAGAATGTTCATTTTCAATATGCTATGAAATTATGGGAATTTTTAAAGGTCAATTTTGATGAACAAACCATAGAATCAGAAGATAATAAAGACTACATGGACAATGGACAATTAAAGAAGATGATGGACGAAGCATTTTTATTACAATTTTTAGCAATGAAAACTTTAGACGAAGATACTATGGAAAAACAAGATATAAAAAAAGAAATAAAAGGTATTGTAGTAGAGCAAATGCTAGATAAAATGTTAGATATTGATGAAGATATAACTGAAGAACAATTAAGACAAATGGTAGCTGAAAAATATGAAGTGATAAAATATAAGAAAATGGCAGTTTTACAAGATATACAAAAGATATTTAAAAAACACATTGACCAATACGAAGAAATGGTTGAGATAAAGGGGAATTAAAAAATGGGAGAAAAAATACAAAAACTAAAAAATAATAAAATACTAAAGATTATTGCAAATATTATATATATCATTATTTTTATCATAGTTTTATTTATATTAATGATTGCAATTTTACAAAGAACGACAAATAATGAAATAACATTATTTGGATATAGAATCTTTGTTGTTGCAACAGGAAGTATGACACCTAAATATGAAGTAGGAGATGTTTTGATTTCAAAAGAAGTCGATCCAGAAACGATTCAAGTAGGAGATGACATTGTGTATGAAGGAAAAGAAGGAACTTTCAAAGACAAGATTGTAACTCACCAAGTCATTATGGTAGAAAAAGAAAATGAAAACTATAGAATTCAAACAAAAGGTATTGCAAATACAAAAGCAGATCCAGAAATAACTCAAAATGAAGTAATCGGAAAAGTTATTTATAAAATGGGAGTATTATCACTTTTGCAAAGAGCAATGTCAAATAACTATGTTTTCTATTTTGTCGTATTTGTTCCTATTGTATTAATTACGTTTAGACAAGTTCTAAAGTCAAGATTCGATGATGATGATGATAATGAAGATGACGACAATGAAGATGGAGAAGAAAAAAGCAATGATAAAAAGTAGAGATAATAAGACAAAAAGAAATAAGAAACATATATAATAAATTGCAGAAATTAATGAAGGGAAGAAATATGCATACATTTATTAAGATTATTAAAAAAGTTAAGATAAAAAACATGCTCATTTTAATTTTATTAATACTATTTAATGCATATGCTTGGTTTATATATGCTACAAGGGTTTCTACCGATATTACAGCCCATGTTAGTTCTTGGAATGTAGAATTTATTGGAGAGGATGGAGGAATAACAACAAATTTATTAGTTAGTATTGGTAGGATTTATCCTGGCATGGAAAGATTTGAAAAAATAGTAGAAGTGCATAATAAAGGTGAAACACCTGCTGTTTTGGATTATGAAATTAAAGAATTAAAAGTTATGGGAGAGACATTTACTGTAGACGAAGAAAATGGTCCAACAACTCAAGATATAATGAACAAAATGAATACGGAATATCCATTTAAAATCAATATAGAAAAAGATGATAAACAATTAAGTGAAGGAACAGGTAATGGAAAATTTACAATTAGTTTAGATTGGAATTTTGAATCAGGAGATGATGAAGCAGATACCACATGGGGAAACAAGGCTTATGAGTTTTATGAATTGCATCCAGATGAAAATAGTATAGAATTGAAATTGACATTGATTGCGACACAAAGTGGTGATTAAAATTGCTACATTTTAATCTGCCACTTGTGTGAATGAAATATTAACATTTAAAAGAGCAGGATTATCTTGTTTAGTAGATTGTGTATCATCATCATCTGTCATTTGTGCTGTATTTTCGTCATCATTCCAAAGAATGTACACACGTATTTTTCTATGGTCAATATTATCTCCTAATGAAATGGTACCTGTTATTGGTTGATTAAATTCATCAAACGTAATTTTTTCGCCATCATCTTGAGAATATCCAGTTGCTACTAGGTCTGTAACAGAGCTATTTTCATTTGCAGAAACATTAATTTCATATTGAAAAGATACATCTACATCTGTAAAATCAAAATTCAAATCAAAATATCCTTCTGCAGTGGGGGCTATGATGTCAGATGCTATATTTTTGTTTCCAGTGAATATAGGTTGTATAGCAGATGATATATCTGTATTATTTTTTATAGACTTATCATTTACAATGATATTCCATCTTGCAATACTGATATCTGTTTGACCATCTGCAGACGAAAGATATTTTGCATAAATTAAAACAATGGAAAATAATAAAAGACATATAAAGATTCCAACTAATAATATGAATAATTTTTTATTATTTTTCATTTCTACACCTCTTTTGTTTTTTGTTCATTTTAACATATGTGATTTTTAAAAGCAAGAGATAGATTTTTAAGAAAGGAATTTTTAAGTGAAGGATAAAGTAAAAAAAGAAAAAACAAAGGTAAATAAAAAAGAGAAAGTTAAATTAAATTCGGAAAAAATTAGAGAAAGAGATAAAAGAATAGAGGTTATAAAAACAGGGTTATTAATTATGACATTGTTTTTAATTATTACATATTTTCTATTAGTAACTTTTTATGAAGGTGGTAATTTTACAATTTCATTAGATCCAGAATTTGCACAAAAAAGTGGATTAGTTATTTATGAAAATGACAGTGAAGATGATAAAAGAATACTAAAAGCAACAAGCGCAGATTTTATAGATAATATCTCTGTTAAATGGCTACCAAAAGATATACATCAAAGAGGTGGAGGAAGCTTAAACGGAGAAAATTATTTTGCATATAGTTTTTATATAGAGAATAAAGGAAGTAATGTCGTCAATTACTGGTATGAAATTTTGATTGATGATGTGATTAAAAATGCAGATGAAGCTGTGAGAGTTATGATATATAGAAATGATGATATGAAATTATATGCGAAAGTAAATAGCAAAACTGGTGAACCAGAAGAAGGAACAACTCCATTTTATTCTGACAAGGAAGTTGCGGTAGAGCAAAGAAGTGCTTTTCAACCAGGTGATATTGATAAAATGACAATTGTTGTGTTTGTAGAAGGAGACGATCCAGATTGTTTAGATAATATTATTGGTGGAGAAATGAAAATGCACATGGATATTAAGGAAGAACATATAAAGCAAGAATAATGCAAAGCAAAATACATAAAAATGAATATCAACAACAAAAAATATTACAAAAATATTACAAAAAAGTTAAAAAATTACAATTATATTACTTTTTTGATATGAATTGACACTAAAATAATATTGTGATATTCTATGAACAGTAAATAAAAAAACAACGAATGATAAGTTGTAAGATAAAAGGAGAGGGGAAAATGAGTAAAAAAAGCAAAAGAAAAATTGATTTAAAAACAGCGATACTAATATTATTACTATTAGCAGCATTATTATTTGCATCAACATATGCATGGTTTACGGCCAATAGGGTTGTATCTGTTAGCGATATTGATGTACGTATTGAGGCACAAAGTGGTTTACAGATTTCAGCAGATGGTGAACACTGGAAATCTACGCTTACTGTAGATGATTTAAAAACTGCAGCATATGCAGGTAATTCAAATCAACTACCAAGTACAATGGAACCTGTATCAACTGTAGGAGAAGTTGATACATCTACAGGATTTATGAAAATGTTTTATGGAACAGTAGACTCAAAAGATAACAGATTTGCTTTAACTGCTACAGCAGAACCAGCAGAAACAGATGGGGAAACAGGAAGATTTGTAGCATTTGATATCTTCTTACAAGTTAACCAAGATGAAGATAATGTTATCTTGGGAAAAAATTCTACAGTAACATTTAAAGGAACTGCTGGTAATGAAGGTCTACAAAACGCAGCACGTGTGGCATTTTTGAAACAAGGACATGCAGCAATTGGTTCGCCAGCAGCATCATTTACAGGATTACATGGAGCTGAGTCATTTTTAACACAATCTGGAGACACAACAGAGCTTTGGGAGCCAAATAGTGATGTACATACTGCAGCAGCTGTAACAGCAGCAAAAAGTTATTATGACATTACAATTGCACAAACAGAAGAAGATCCAGTTGATTATTATGGAATCAATCAAGCAATTGCTAGTGGAGTTGATTTAGGAGATACAAATGATGGTACAGATGCAACACATTTCACAAAAGTTACACCATCAATCATTACAGATGCTGCAATGACAGATTATGATAATGCATTTTCACTACAAGAAGGAATTACAAAGATGAGGGTTTATATGTGGATAGAAGGCCAAGATGTTGACTGTGAAAACAATGCATCAGGATCAAATATTACATTCAAACTAGAATTTAAAGTTCCAGAACCGCCAGTAGCATAGAGTAAAATAAAATTTTAAAAGAGCAGACCAAAATCTGTTCTTTTTTGACTTACAGTACATGACAGTTTAATAATGCAGTTCCTTGTATATGTATGTATTTCGAATAAATGACGAATGTGATTGGAGAATGATTAGAAACTTTTAAATAATTTTATGGAAAATGTTCGCGTCGAGCGTAGCGAGGACTAAGTGAAAGGGTGCCATAAAATTATTTTAGAGTTTCTTATCAGTCGTATTGAGCCGAGAAATTTATAAGAAATACATACATATACAAGGAACTGCATTATTAAACTATCACTATAAAGCACAATAAAAAAGTCAAAACTTGTCAAAAATTCATAGACTTTTTATATGGTTTATGATATGATACAAATGTTAAAAACTGTGAAAATATAAATAAAAAAGGAGCAAAAGAAAAATGGATTTAAAGGATGTAAAAACAGGAGAATTAATAGAATTTTATAAAAAAATTGATGAATTTTTAAAATATTTAGAAAAAGAAAAGCAAGGTATTGAAAAAGCAAATTCTTCAAACGAGTAAATTTATTAAAAAATCATTATACAAATATAGAAAGTAGGAGGCTATTATGTCTATAAAAACAGAAGAAATACTAGAAAAAATTGTGGCAAGCAAAGAAATTTTATCTACAATGCCAAAGAACAATCCTAAAAATTTAGAGATTTATAAAGATAAATTAGAAGAATTAGAAAATGAATATAAAATATATCAAGAAAATATATCTAATGAATTAAAGAAAAGATATGAAAATGTAACTAAAAAAGTGGAAAATAAAGAAATAGAAAATTTAAAAACAAGAATAAAAACAGTTAATCATATATTGGAATTATTAAATAAAGAAAAAACTTCTTATGAAAAGATGGGCTTAGATAGATCAATTTTTACGATTTCTAGATATTATAAAGAAAACTTTGAAAGTATCAATGAACAAATACAAATATGTATTGATAAATTTTTAAAAGTAGGAATTGAACTTTCTTTAGAGGATTTTAATTATAGTATATACGTAAAAGATTATATGAAAACGTTTTTTCAAGAACTAGGAAAAGGTGATATTCATTCTGAAAAAATAAAAGAAAAATTTGAAGAAATATATTGGAAATGTCCAGAAATTATGATTCATATCGAATTAAATATGAGAAACATCTATTTTAAGAATGAGTCCATAATTGATAAATATTTTGAAAAAGAAAAAAGTGAAAAATTAAAAAATGCAAATATTACATTAAATGAAATAAATAAAACTTATATAGATTTAAAAAAACAACTGATGGAAAAAACGGCAATTGAACCTGGAATTATACAAGAAAAATTTTTAAGTGGAGAATGTAATATTAATAATCTTGAAAGTGAAAAATTGAAAACAGATATTGCAAAACTCTTACCAAAAGATATCGCTGAAAACATAGAAGGAAATGAAGAAGTAGAAGGAAATATTATTAATTTTCTAAATAGTTTGAAAGAATATCAAAATTATTTAAAATTTCAATTTATCATTGATGATATAAAACAATATTATGAAGAAAAAGAAAATTACAAAAAAGTGTATTTAGAAACAAAAAAAGAAATAGAAAATTTAGAGAAAAAATTAAATAAATTAAATAAAAAGGCTAACAAAAAAGGATTGTTTGGAATTAAAAAGGTCGAGGATAGACAAACACAAGATATAAAAGAGCTAATTCAGACGATTAAGGAAAAATATAAAGAATTAGACATGAACAAATTTTATAATAAAATATATGCAGATATTCATAAAAATTCTACTATATATGACATCTTAAATCTTGCAAATTCATACTATGTATATTTAACAACATGCCTTATTAATCATTTTAAAAATATTAAACCAGAGGAAATCAATGAGAAAGTAAATGAATTAGATGAATTTCTAAATAATCCATATAATGCAATGATTAAACATACATCTTTTATAGAAGAAAATGATTTAGCACTCATTATTGCAGATAAATATAAATTATTACATTTTACTATTGATAAACAAGATTTGGATGCAAAACATCTTGGAGCGCTAATTACAAAACTTGAAAATATAGAAATGGCTATTCATATTAGAAAAGCAAATCTAAAAATTGAAGATATCAAAGAATTATGTGAGATAAAAAAGTTATTAGATATAAATTAATTTTACAAAATTGTGGAGATTATGCAAATGAAAAAAACAAATAAAAGAAGGAATATATTTATACTAATTTTATTAATGATATTCATAATTATATTACTGAGAGCTTTTAGTAATTCTAGAGCAAATAAAGTAATAGAAATCACTGCTAATATAAAAGATAATAGCAGTCTATTAGTTGATGAAAAAACTACATTAGAAGCTATAAATGAAGGTGAAAGTGGTTTTTCAATCACACTTCCTGATGTTATTAATACAAAAAAAGTCACGAAATATATTGTTACACAAAAAGAAATTATAGAAAATGAGGAGAAAGAAAAACAGGAAAATGTAACTAACACAACAAATGAAACTACAAATGATATAAGAAATAATGAAGGAATAGATACAATAGATGTTAAACAAGCAGATGTGACAAATCCACAAACCGTAGAAAAAACTTCTAAAGTTGAAAAGTTACCAGGAGAAAAAATTTACTTAACTCAAGAAGAACGTGAAAATTCAAGTATAACATTAACAGTAGAATATGATAAAAAAGTAATTAAGGGAGAAACATTATATCATAAAAAATTAGTTTTAGAAGACAATGAAAACGAAGAACAGAATCAAAATATAACCAATAGAGAAAAAGCTATAGATAATGAAGATTCTGCAGATAATGAAATTTTATCTGTTTCTGGATATATGCCACATGATACAGAGTTAGAAGCAGCAGAACTAGAAATTGATAAATTTGAAAATGAAATATCAGAAAAATATCCAAATCATTTGATTACAGAAAATTTTGATATAAAACTAATGTCACAACAAAAAGAATATTTAACTGAAGAATTTGATCAAACTTTAGACATTGAAATAACTATACCAAATCAAGATAAAGCGTATACAATACTTGAAATTCAAGAAGATTCCACACAAGAAGAAAAGATACAAGAAAATACAGAACAAAAAGACACAAAGCAAGGTATGACACAAGACAATGTGCTAGAACAAACAAATACAATAAAAGAATTACAAGACATCAAAGTAGAAGATAATAAACTTCAATTTGAAGTAAAAGAATTACAGTCATATATACTTTTAGAATTACAAGAATCTCAAAATGCTATATCATCACAAAATAATATGGCCACTCAAAACACACCTTCAAATGATGGGATTTCTTTAATGGCAGTAGAAGGAGAAAATACAACATTAAAGATAGATGATTATGAATCAGATAAGAACTATTATTTAGGTTTAAATTATACAGAAAATATGTCTAAAACAAATTCTGGAAAATATACAGAAAGTAATTTAAAAGAAGTTACTATCAATTATTATGGATATGATTATGATTTAACAGAATTGGTTACACCAGAAAAATATGATATCACATTAAATGCTACTGCTAGAAGAACATCTACAGGTAGTGTTCAACAAGGAGGTAGCGGATGGAATAGATATTATACCAGAACAGATACTATTACTTGCACAGTTAGTGGCATTCAGAATTTAAAAGACCAATATCCAGAATTTCATGCAAATTCTGGTTGGACAATGGAAATGCAAGTTCCAAATACGAATTTTTCAAACTATTTTAATGAATCAGAAACTTCAAATGATAATTCTTCAAATGGAATCAATGTTAGTATTAGTAATGGAAACATGATAATAACGGGAATAGATACATCTGGTTTGCAAGGTAATAGTGATACATGGACATTTACATTTTATGTTTCATTTAGGGGAAATAATCGAAATACCATTAATAATATATCTTATAACAATCTATCTGTAAATTCTTTTAAAACAACGATTACGATAGGAGATGAATACACGCCTTATGGAACGATTTCTGATACAGAACCACAAACATTAGTGTCATATAGAAAATGTGTCCCAGTAGATAGTAATGGAAATATATCTATAGAATTAATTGATAATCCATTTATGAATAGACCACTTGAAAAAGGATTTAATGGTTGGATAACTAATAATACGAATTACGCAAATAGTATTAGTACAAATACCAATACATTTGTTCAAACACTAAATACAAATATAAGTAATATAAGAGATAATTCTGGAAATCTTGTAATCAATTTATATCCTGACTGGATTGATGCCAATGTTATCTTTGTTAGTTCCATTGGAAGTGGTTCAAACTCAGGAACCTCTCCAACAAGTCCAATAAATAACAATTGGAATGTGATTAGTAGTAAATTAAATGCAAACAGGAAAACTTGTACAAATGCTTCTGATAGAGAAGTTAATATTGTTGTACTCATGAATGGGGTTTTAGATGGTTATGATGTAATGAATCCAAATACAGCTTTTACATTAACCAGTTTATATGATGGTGTCAATTATGGAAACACAGGAACATATTTAGACGTACAAGATATGGATATCACTTTAGATAGTGATTTACAATTAGATTATGTATATATTTCTTCTGGTGAATCTTATGCTTCTTCCTATGCGACAACAGATGGAACAAGAGCTACAACACCATGTATTTATGGAAATATGTATAATTTAAGAATTGCTAGAGGTACTGTTCCTACAAATAGTAGCAATTGTACTTTTACGCAGGTACAAGGTGGATATTACAATCATAGTAGTTCAGAATATAGAGTGATTGTTGAATCAGGTAAATATTATTCTGCCTTATTATATCGAGCTGGTTCAGGTTCTAACTCATCAAGTTCGACAACAGCAAATGCCACTTTTGTCATAGGCTCTGATATTGATAGAGTTAACAACAACAATGAAAATCTTAAAATTTATGATAGAATGGCATCAAAGACTTCGAGTTCAACATGTTCACCATATGGAAATGGTAAAGTCGTAAATACCATTATTAAGAGTGGAACAATTGGTGTAGATTTTTTCAATAATGCAAGTACAGCAGATGATAGTGATAGAAATTATGCTGGAATATATGTTGGAGGACATGGACAAACTGGATATGATAAATCTGATAGATATTTACTTGTGGAAGGTGGAAATATTGCCAATATTGTCGGTGGGTTAAATGTTACAGAAGAAGATATGTATAAAACATATATGTATATTAAAGGTGGTAATATTCTTAATATCACAGGAGGAGCTGGTTATACACATACATATGGAGATAGAATTATCCAAATCACTGGTGGATATGTAAAATATAGTATCAGTGGTGGATCTAACGGAGTAGCAGCAAGTTCTGATAGTAACAATGGACAATTAACAGGTGAATCATTTATCTATGTAGGTGGAAATGCACAAATTGGTGCATCATCAACAATAAGTAGCAATGGAAATGAAACTGTCAATATAACCAATACAGATGAAGTTTTATATGGTGTAAATGCTGGATCTGTTTGTGGTGGTGCAAATGGAAACACGAGATATGCAGGCCAAACAGATAAATCATGTATTATTATTGATGGAAATGCGGTTGTTCATAATAATGTTTTTGGTGGAGGAAATTATGGAATTATTGGTTCATCAAATATTCAAGGACCTGATGTTATAGAATTTCATGATGAGACTTCTAGTTTTACTGAAAATAAAGAATATTTAATAGCAACTTCTTCATCTGGAGGAAATGGACTTGTCGTAAGTGGAAATCAATTAGGAAATCAATATATGTCAACAGCAACGATTCCATCAGATACATCAAAATGGATATTTGAAAGAGAAAGTGGAAACAATTATTACATAAAAAATGCATCAACAGGTCAATATATATATATAAGTGATTTTAACGGTTCATTTTTTTCTGGATATACTGCAGAAATCACGTTAAGCACAACAAATAAAACTGCTTTTACTGTTCAAGGTTCAAGCACAAAAACAATTACCTATACATATACAACAACAGGATGGTTTGGAGAAACTTATACTTTATATTTGGGTTATAATAATGGTTGGGAAATCACCAGTAGTTCTAACACTCGTAATCTACACTTTTTAACATATAAAGAAGTGGAAACAGAAGACTCCCCAGATCTAGATACCTTAGTTACAATTAAGGTTTTAGGCGGAAGTGTCAATCACAATATATATGGTGGTGCAAACCAAAACCATATATATGGAACTGTTGATATCGATATAGAAAACGGAAATGTGAAAGGAATTGTTTATGGTGGTTCCAATATCAGAGGGGATATTTATGGATCCGTATTGATGGACATTTCTGGAGGACAATTAGGAACCAAAGCCTCTACAGATGGATTTGACTATTCCAATACAGATGTTGCCTTTGGAGGCGGTCTTGGAGAAGAGACAAATGTTAATGGAAGAATCATATTAAATATTACTGATCAAAAAAATAATGTCCATGTTTATGGAAATATATATGGTGGAAGTTCTCTTGGAAAAGTGAATAGTGATATCACTGTTAATATTCAAGATTTACCAAGTATAGCCAATATTATATCTATCAATGGTTATGTATTTGGTGGGGGAGAAGGAGATTCTGATACACCAGCTTCTGTATCAGGAAATGTAGCTGTTAATATAGATGGGAGCAATTTAGAAAATTGTAGTATATTTGGCGGAAGCAATATCAATGGAACAATCACTGGTACAATAGATGTTAATATCGGAAAAACATACGAATCCAAAATTCTTGCTGTATATGGTGGAGGAAATCAAGCCTCTATAACAAGTGAAACGGCAAAAGTACATGTTTATTTATTAGACTATGCCAATGTAACAAATGCATTTAATGGTGGTAAATCAGCAGATTTAGTTTCATCTGGCAAAGATGATGAAACAAGAGCTATCTATTTACAAGGCGGAACTGTTCAAAATATTTATGGTGGATCTGATTTATCAGGTACTGTTACAGCAAGTCATGTGTATATAGAAAGTGGAAATGCCACAAACATATATGGCGGAAATAACCAAGGTGGCATTACGGAAATAACTCATATCATCATAACTGGAGGAAATTCTCAAGACGTATATGGTGGAGGAAATCAAGCAATTTGCAATGAAACAAATGTCAATATAACAGGAGGAACCCAGTCAAGAATATATGGTGGAGGAGACCAAGCAGGCATTAATACAAATACATATGTAAATCTTACAAATGCAAATATTGAAGACACAATATATGGAGGAGGAAACCAAGGAACCGTTACACAAGATACATATGTCCATATAAAAGATTCTATAATAGGAAATAGTGTATATGCTGGAGGAAACGGAACATCAGCAGTTGTCTATGGCAATACAAATCTTGTCATGGAAGGTCAAAACGAAGTAACCAAAAATGTCTTTGGTGGTGGAAACCAAGCAGCAACAGGAACAGAAAATGAAAATAATTCTACAAGTACAGTCAATATTGTTGGAGCAAAAATTGGTGGAAATGTATATGGTGGTGCCAATACATCTGTTGTATATGGTACAACACAAACCAACATAGGATATGATACAGTCGGAGATACCTCACTTGAAATAGGAGATATTGAAATTATAGGAACTGTATTTGGTGGTGGAGAGGCCAATGCTTCTGGTTCAGAAATATATGACTTTTCATTTATTAGTGTAACAAAAGGGATTGATATACAAATAGATGGAAACAAACATTCAGAATTTAAAATAACAGGAAGTATATTTGGTTCTGGAAATGCTTCAAGTACAAGTGGAACAAGTTATATCAATATCCAAAATTATGGTACAGCAGATGATCCTCAAAGCAATATATCTATTCAAAGAACAGACTGTGTTACCATTAGTAATTCAGCCATATCTTTATCAGGTGCAACAGATAGAACAAACGAATATTCTGATACATTTTTCTCTTTAAGTAGAGTAGATCAAGTAAAATTAAAAAATAACTCCACATTGTATTTATGCAATGGAGCAAACTTATTAGAGAAATTAGACAGTTTAGTAGATATCAATGGAGAGGAAGAAGTTGGAAAAGTTACTATTAACCCAGATACAGGAGAAATGACAGAAAAAAATGTAGATAATAGAATATATATGTTAGAAGGTAAAAATCTAAATGTAGCAACAAATGAGCAAGCAACTGCCTATGGACAAGTACATGGAATGTTTTTCTTTGGATTATTTACCAATAGTACGAGTCCAAGTACAAGTACTGCTTTTTATCATTATTCATTTGAAAATGGAGATGAAATAACCAATGAAGGTACATTTTCATCTAACTCTTATGTAATGGCACAACATATGGTAGACCATAATACAACGATAGATGGATTTTATACCAATTATAAAGATGATGGAAAAATAAAAGTCGATTATGTTGGTACAACACCAGAAGATGATGTATATTATATGTGGGTAGTAGGAGATGCCATGAATGTTACAAGATTTGAAGTTTCTTTAACTGCATCTAAATATGCTACTTTAGGAACATATGAATTATTATTACAAGGATTTTCTGATCCAAACTTAAAAATGTCAGTAAGCGGATTTTCAGCTGGATTAGAAGATGGTGTAACATTAGTAGACCAAAATGAAATTAATACCATTGAACCAGATGAAGAAAAAGCAAACACGATATATGGATTAACAATGAGAACAGGAAATGTTGGTTGGCAAACAAAAGGAACAACAAATTTCTTAACGCAAAATGGTGGTTCATATACTGGAACAAACAACTATGATAAAGATAATTCATCATATACACCAACATTAAATTTATGTTTATACCATTCAGAAAACATAACCGTAGAACAACCTCTGGGAACTGCAACCATTAGATTACAAGTATTAACACCAATAGATGATCTAAATTATGATATTTCGTATATAGACATAGTTATTACATTATCAACCGCATTATATCAAAATGACTTTTATGAGGCTGCTATCACACCAGGTGAAGAATATGGATTATTTACAACAACAGAAACCTCTATTACAAGTAAAAGTGCATTTTCAGCATATTATTCATTATATGTAGAAGATTTTTCAAATAGTAAATATGTAAATGATTATGAAACATACCAAAGAGTTTTAATATCAAGAGATTCTAATAATTTGCCATATGTACTACCAGAAAATACAAAAATCACCATGTTAGATATGGTAACCAATACATATTACTATTATATTGTAACAAGTGAAGATGTTAGAAATGGTAAATTTGAATATAACTTATCAGACTTTCTATCTATGGGAAGTAGTGATGCTAAATTTAATGAAAAAGAAGCAAGCAAACAGTATTATCATAGTGAAGAAGATGTTATCTATGAGAACTTTATATTCCATATCAATTTTGCAGAAAGCAATATAACAAATGACATATATAATAATTCGCTATTAATGGAATTAAGAGATACTGAAAACGAAACCTTGGTAGGTGTATTAGGAATTCAAAGAGATAGTATGGTGTATAGTGTATATAAAGATAAAGATGCTACTATAAAATTAAATGGTAATTTATCACCAGAAACTTTATATTTAGGAAATTCATTAAACTTAAATGTTATTACAGAATTTACACAAACTATTGTAGACTCAAAAACCATTTATGATACACAATATTTTGATCAAAAATTAGGAATCAAAATTAGCATTTATGATATCAATGGAAACCAACTAGGGTTAGACAGTTTATTCGGTGTAAATTTTGAATTAGATGGAAATTTATATTATCCTAGAGTTGATGGAACAACAAGAATATGTATAGCAGATAAAGTCACAAATGTATTAGCAAAATTAAAAATGAATACAATTGATAACACAACATTAGCAACACGGAGATTATAAAATACAAATAGAATCATTTGGTTCACCAGATGGAATTTACTATGGATTAACTGCATCTGACAAGATAGAGTTAGATGTCAGAATTATTAATTCAGCTTTTGGTCTAAAAGTTGTTAATCAAGATTCTAACAAAATAATCGACAAAGAAACTGGTACCAATGAATCTAATAGTACGACAGTAGAAAGTATTGTGGAATATTCATCAAAATTGTCAAACCCTAACATTGCAGTATCATTATATAGAAGAGATTATGATAAAGAATATGCACAAACCTATACATTAGTTGACTTACAAGAATTTGTATTAAACAATTTAACAAAAACTGCAAGAGAAAAAGAATATGAAGTATCTACATCACCAACTGAAAAAATAACAAATCATTTTATTTTTAAGCAGAACTTGATGACAGGAACATATAAGCTTGTATATAAATTATATGATGGAGATGTATATGTAGGAGAAGCATTTGATTACTTAGTCATAAAATAATACATCTTCCAAAAAGACACTGACCAGAAATTCTTTTTCAATTTGTTAATAGAAAGGGATAACAATAAATTATGAAATATGATGTTAATTCAATCAATAAGAGAAAAAAATATGCAAATACGATAAAGAAAATATTGGCCGTCATTTTGGTTATTTTAATTTATAACATAATACTAATTTTTATTTCTTCTGAAAATCATGGAATAGGATTATTTGGATATAGAGCATATATTATTACATCAGATAGCATGGAACCTTCCATTAAACATGGGGATGTTGTTATTGTTAAAAAATCTAAAGAAGAAAATTTACAAACAGGAGATGTTATAACTTTTGAACAAAATCAAGAGCTAATTACACACCGTATCCAAAAAATAGAAGAAGACCAGACAACTAATGAAAAAACATATATAACAAAAGGTGATAACAACAATATAGAAGATAGTGAAAATATAAAATTTTCTGCAATTATTGGGAAATGTATCTTAACGATACCATATTTAGGAAACATCATTTCAGTACTTGAAAATAAATTAATTGTTTTAATTATAATCCTTATCATTTTAATTTTATTCTTTTTAAAGATACAAAAACAAGAGAAATTAGAAAATAGGAGAGAAAAAAAGAAAATTGAAGAAGAAAAAAGATAGAAAAATTAAATTTGAACAAAAACGTAAATTGAAAAAAATCATGATAGCGATTATATCTTTTATCATAACAATATGTGTACTATATAATGTACTATTTCTAATAAATACAACGATATCGCAAAAAGATTATTTTCATGTATGTGGCATCAGTTTTTTTAGAGTCAAAACAGATTTAATGGAAAATGATTTGCACAAGAATGATTTCGTAATTGTAAAAGAAGTAACTAATAGTGAATTGCAAGTAGGAGATATTATCGCATATGAAATGAATGATCAAATTCGAATTAATAAAATTGTAGATAAAAAAGACGGATATACAACAAAGTTTAATCAAAATTATTATCCAGATATTGAAAAAATAACAATGAATGAAATTATCGGAAAAAAGATAGTTAGTATACCATTCTTGGGAATTATCTTAGATATTTTGCAATCTAAGATAATTAGTATCCTTGTACTATTATTTTTAATGTTTATTTTCTGGTATAATACATATACCCATACTAAAAGAAAAGAACGTGAGAGAAAAAAGAAAAAAAGCGATTTGCAGAAACAAGTAAATCTTTAAAGAAAATTATAATGAGTAAGATTTTGTATTTTACAGAAAAATCTAATTAAGGAGAAACAAAAAAATGAAAATAGGAATAGATTTAGATGGTGTTGTAATAGATAGTGAAACAACTTTTAGAACATATGAAGAAATTTATGATATAGATGTATTAAAAGAAAACAATTTGATAAATGCAGAAGAACCCAAATTTCAAGCAAGATATAACTGGAGTCTTGAGCAACAAAAAGATTTTACCAATAAATATTTTGTAAAAGTTGCAAAAGAAAGTAATATCATGTCAGGTTTTGTCGGCGTGTATACCAGATTAAAAGAACAAGGACATACATTTATAGTTATCACTGCAAGAGGTCTTACCCCTGATGGAAAATTCATGAAAGAAATGGAAGATAATGCAAGAGAATTACTAAATAAAAATGGAATTGTATTTGACAAATATTATTGGAAACAAAAAGATAAATTAAATGTTTGCTTAGAAGAAAATATAGATGTTATGATTGATGATGATTGGAGAATTATAAAAAAATTATCTGATAATGGTATTAAAACTCTATATTTTAGAGATACAAATTTAAAAAAATTAGAAGAAACTGATTATATTTGTGAAGTAAATAATTGGGGAGAGATTTATAGAAAAATCAACTCATATTCTTAAGGGTAAATAATTATATATAAATACAAACTAAAAATTATACATGTTTTTAAGATATGTATAATTTTTTTGATTTTTTATACATATTTATCGAATAGCTTTCTTGACATTTCATATACATTTGACTTTTAATATGCATATGATATAAAAAACGTGAATTATGAAAATATATTAAATAAAATTTTGTGCAATCTTCTGTTAAACTAATAATAACTTTTATAAATAAAAAATATATAATAAGAAAAAATTATAGATATAAATTTAAAAATATAATAAGTAAAATAATTATGGTAATGAAATTATATAAGTAAAATAAAAAAATGTCTTAAAATTGATTTTAATAAGTCATAAGAATATTGATATAACTATAATACAAA
>CASEEU010000013.1 GCA_949287075.1 uncultured Eubacteriales bacterium
AAGGGACAGGCCTATAAAAATGAATAGCCCTGTCCCTTTTGGACGAAAATTGTCCGATTTGACACGTCCCTAAAAATAAAAAATTTAAAGAAATTTCACAAATTCTACAAATTTAGCAAAAAAATAGTGTATAATATGAATATGAAAAAATAATAAAACAGAAAGAGGATAAAAATATGGCAGGATTCAAATCAGGATTTGTAACATTAATAGGAAGAACAAATGTAGGAAAGTCAACACTTTTAAATTTATTAGTAGGGGAAAAGGTAGCAGCAATAGCAAACAAAGTACAAACGACTAGGACAGCGATAAAAGGAATTGTGAATAGACCAAATTCACAAATTATTTTTACAGATACACCAGGTATTCATAAACCGAAACATAAATTAAATGAAACAATGAATGAAACTTCTTTTTCAAGTATACCAGATGCGGATGTTTTACTATTTTTAATAGAAGCCACAAGTGAAGATATCGGAAAAGGAGATAGACTTATTTTGGAAAAAATAAAAGAAGTAAAACGAAAAACGATATTGATTATTAATAAAATTGATTTAGTGAAGAGAGAAACATTATTGAAATTGATAGATATATATAGTAAAGAATACAATTTTGAAGCAGTTATACCAATATCTGCTACAAATGCAAAATATAGAGAACCTATTTTAGAAGAAATTGAAAAGAACTTAAAGGAAGGACCTGCATATTATGACATAGAGGAATATACAGATCAAACAATGAGGCAGTTAGCAGAGGAAACTATTAGAGAAAAGGCTCTAAAATTATTGCAAGATGAAGTACCACATGGAATTTATGTAGAAGTAGAAAAGATGAAATTAAGAAAAAATAAAAATCAAGAAGAAATTTATGATATAGAAGCTACGATTTATTGTTTGCGAGAATCACATAAAGGAATTATTATAGGAAAAAATGGAGAAATGTTAAAAAGAATTGGAAGAACTGCGAGAATAGATATGGAGCAAAATTTTGGAGTGAAAATCAATTTGAAGACTTGGGTAAAGGTAAAAGAGGATTGGATAGATAATCCAATGATTGTTAACAAATTTAAATTACAATAAGTAGAATGAATAATAAAATGAAAATTGCAAAAGATAATAAGGAAAACCAAAAATGGAGATGATAGCTTATGATAAAAAAGATTGCATGGGAGGCTTTTAAAAATACAGGAAATATTAATACTTATTTGGAATTAAAGCAAATAGAAAATATAGAAGAAAAAATTGAAAAAAATGATTTAAATATAGAGAACTTAAAAAATGATGCAAAACCTATAAATAAAACAAATGAACATACAAAAGAAAATTTTGAAGGAAAAGAAGAATTATAATTTATTTTAGAGGGAATAGAAAATGGCAACAGTAAAGGTAAAAGGAATCATATTATCTGAAAATAATATGGGTGACTATGATAAAATGCTGACAATTTTAACACCAAATTTTGGAAAAATATCTTGTTCTGCTAAAGGAGCTAGAAGACCTAAAAGTACTCTTTTAGCAGGAACACAACTATTTTGTTTTGGAGAATATTTGTTATATCAGGGGACAAGTACATATCATATGAATTCATGTGAAATGATAGAGATGTTTTACAACATAAGAATTGATTTAGAAAAGTTAAAATATGCAATACATATTAATAAAATTATACAAGATGTGACTGATGAGAATGAGAATTGTTATAATATTCTTCAATTATACCTAAATACTTTATATATATTATCAGAAACAGATAAAGATAAAGAATTAATTGTCAGTATATTTAAGTTACGTTTGTTAAAGATATTAGGATTTATGCCTAGAGTAATGGAATGTGTTCATTGCAAAGAGAAACAACATTTACAATATTTTAGTATACGAGATAATGGGTTTAAATGTGAGCCATGTAGTAGACAAGATAAATCTTCTCTATATATGTCAGAAAGTACCCAAAATGCAATTAAATATACTGTATCTGCTCCACCTAAAAAAGTGTTTTCTTTTGACTTGAAAAATGAAGCTTTGGAGGAATTTAAATTAATTACAAGAATATATTTTAATGAGAAAATGGAAAGAGAATATAAGATAGAAGATATTTTTTAATGATCTTCAATGAAACTTTTAAAAATAGGTTGAAAAAAAGAAAAATAACATATATAATAAACATATACTATAAATTAAAACTTGAGAGAGAAGGGAGCGATTTTTATGAAAATAAAAATAATAGGAAAGGAACTAAAGATAACAGAAGCAATAAACGATTATGTTGAAAAAAAATTAGACAGAATTGATAAATATTTTGAAGATGCAGAAGCAGATGTTACATTAAGAACAGAAAGAAATGAACAAATTGCAGAAATATGTGTGTTAGCAGGAGGAGAAAAATATAGAGCAGTAACAGAAGATAAAGATATGTATGCATCTATAGATAAAGATATAGATATATTAGAAGGTCAAATCAGAAAAGTAAAAACAAAAAAAGAAAAAATGTTAAGAGAAGGTAGTATAAAGACAATGGATTTATCAGATGATAAAGTTTCTGATATAGCAAATGAAATTATTAAAACGTCATATTATGAAATTAAACCAATGTTACCAGAAGATGCAGTATTAAAATTACAAGAAAAACCAACACATAATTTCTTAACTTTTATCAATGTTGAAACAGGAAAAGTAAATGTTATACATAAATTAAAAGATGGTAAAAATTATGGTTTAGTAGAACCAGAAGCATAATGAAATATAAATTATTTTATAAATAAAAAGGCAGGAAATCAAATCCTGCCTTTATGTATTTTAAAATAAAATATATAAAAACAAAATTTAACTTTCTGCCTTAAAGCGAATATACAATTCGTATATTAAAGGTGTAAAACAACTATTTCATTTGTTGTTCAGCTTGTTGAATCATTTTTCTAACCATGTTACCACCTATTTTACCAGCATCTTTAGCTGAAATATCACCATTATATCCGTCTTTTAAATTAACACCAACTTCGCTAGCTACTTCATATTTGAATTTATCTAAAGCGCTCATTGCTTCTGGAACTAATTTTTTATTACTGTTATTTGCCATTGTTTATTCACCTCCAGTATATATACTTTATTAGAAAAAACGATTGCTTTTTCTAATACTAGGATTTACAATATTACAAAAAATAAACAGGAAATTTTTTCAAATAAAAAAATAAATCTTGACAGTGAAAAATAAATAAATATATAATTAGTTGTAAAACGAAGGAGAATTTTATGTATAAATTAGTAGTAATTGATTTAGATGGTACTATGTTGAATCATTATGGTGAAATTAGTAAAAAAACAAAAGAAACTGTAAAAACATGTATAGAAAAGGGGATTGAAATTGTATTGGCTTCGGGAAGACCAATCGATTCTATAAAATCAATCGCTGAGGAATTAAAACTCAATGGTTATTTTATTGCAGGTAATGGAGCATTAATATATGATATACAAAAAGATAATATAATATATGAAAATTATATAAAAAAAGAAAAAGTATTAGAAATCATTAAAATATGTGAAGAAAACAGTATTGCTTATAATCTATATACAGAAAAAGTGATTTTAACGACAAATTTGAAATTTAATGTATTATATTATTATAAAGAAAATTTAAAAAAAGAAGAAAATAAGCAAACAAATATTAGTATTGTCGAAAATATGTATGAATATGTAGAAAATATGGAAAATAATAAATTTTTAAAAATAACAATATGTGATGAAAATGATAAAATATTTCATTCCATTATAAAAAAGTTAAAAGAGATCAATGGAATAGAAGTTCTGGATGTTGAGCATATGTCTAGAAAAATCATTAAACAAGGAACAGAAGAAATACCAGTAGAGTATTTTTATTCGGAAATTTCGGCAAGCAATGTAGATAAGTGGAATGCAATAGAATTTTTGCTTCAAAAAATGGAACTAAAAAAAGAAGAGGTTATGGCAATAGGGGATAATATAAATGACAAAAAAATGATAGAAGAAGCAGGAATGGGAGTGGCTATGAGAGGGAGTACACCAGAAATTATAAAAGTAGCCAAAGAAGTAACTGATACAAATGATAATGATGGTGTAGCAAGGGTTTTAGAAAAATATTTACTGTAATATTACAAAAATATTACAGTCGTATTAATTTTTAATGACACGAAACGATTTCGTTGATTTTAGAACTGGAATGCGTTAAAATAAAATAGATAGAAATTTGTAAAAAAATATAAAAAAATAAATATAAAGGGAGGAATTTGTAATGGCAACAAATCCAATGCAAAGAAAAGCAAGAAATTCATTTTTATTAGGAATGTTATTAATGTTAATCATTTTAGGAGCTATTATCGCATTTTTAGTTATACAAATGATGAACATGAAAAAGGAAAAAGAGGAAGAACTAGCGGCAATGGTTCAAGTATACACTCTAAAGCAAAATGTTGTATCAGGACAAGTGATTACAACAGATATGTTTACCAAATTAACTGTAAATAAAGCTACAGTGCCAGCAAATGCTACAAGTAATTTAGCTACATTCCAAAACTATTCTTTACAAGATGAACAGGGAAATTCAGTTAAAACTAGATATGAAAATGGTCAAGCTAGTTTATATATCACTATAGATGGTGATGATTATGATCTAACGGAAGATAATGGTAGATATTATATTGAAAGAAATAATAATAGAGAATATATAAGTTTAAGCGAAGCACCATTAATAGCAAAGGTTGATATGAATGCTAATACTGTAATAACAACAGATTTGCTTAGTACAGGTAGTGCAGTAGAAGATAGTACAAGAAAACAAGAATATAATATGTTTATATTGCCAGCAGACTTGGAAACTGGTGATTATATAGATGTTCGTTTATTAATGCCAAGTGGAACAGATTATATTGTTGTTTCTAAAAAGAAAGTAGATATACCAGCTATTTCTGGGGTAGATTCAACAGATACAATATCTATCGAATTAAATGAAGATGAAATTAATATGCTAAGTAATGCAATTGTAGATGCATTTAAAACAAATGGAGCTAAATTGTATGTAAATAAATATACAGAACCAGGAATGCAAGAAGCATCAACACCAACATATCCAGTAAATTATGAAGTATTACAATTAATTAATGGAAATCCAAATATTTTGGAAGAAGCTAGAACAGCTTTATGGAATAGATATAATTCAACAGATTCATCAGGTGTTAGAACACAAGTTGAACAAAGAAATAACATTATTGATGCAACAATCAATGCAGATCCAGAACAATCACAAGATAATTTAGAAACAAATATGGAAGAAAGCATTACAAATTCTATAACAACAAGACAAGAGTATCTAGAAGGATTATCAAAACAAGCAGCTACGACAAAATCAACAACAAACACAACAAGTACAACAAATACAACGAAAAAATAAAGAAAGGAAACAAGTATGAAAAAGATAGGATTTATAGGAACATATGACAAAACAGATTTATTACTAAATATTGCAAAAATCTTGATAACTATGAGAAAAAAAGTAATTGTAGTAGATTTAACATTAACACAAAAAGCAAAATATGTTGTACCAGTTATAAATCCTACACTTACATACATTACGAATTTTGAAGACATAGATGTTGCAGTTGGATTTAAAGATGAAAAATCAATAAAAGCATATTTAGGGATTGCAGAAACGGAAGAATTACCTTATGATATCATGTTAATTGATGTAGATAATTCTTCAGCAATTGAAGAATTTGATTTAGTAAAAGCACCTAAAAATTATTTTGTTACAGCTTTTGATTTATATTCTTTAAAAAGAGGATTGCAAGTATTAAGTAACTTAAAAGAAACGATGAACCTAACTAAAATATTATTTACAAAAGAGATTTTAAAAGAAGATGATGATTATTTAAATTTCTTATCTTTAGGTTACAAAGTAATGTGGAATGAATATAGAATCTATTTTCCTATTGAAAATGGAGATTGGTCAGTGTTAGCAGAAAATCAAAGAGTAGCAAAAATAAAATTTAAAAGATTAAGTACACAATATAAAGATAGTTTAATCTATATTGTAGGTGAAATTTTAAATGATACAAGTGAAACCAAAATAAGAAGAGCTGTTAAAATTATAGAAAGAGGAGTATAGAGCATGTCAATTGTAACATTTTATAATAGTAGCATAGAGCAAACAGGAAAAACAATGTCAATTGCTGCCATTGCTACCTATATGGCAATAGAACATAATTATAGAATATTAGTTATTTCAACGACAAATAGAGAAGATGCTTTAAAAAATTGCTTTTGGGAAGAAAGAAAAAAGAAGAAAAATCTTGGAATTTTTGGACCTAATGCAGCTTTAGAAGTAGAGACAGGGGTAGAAGGATTAGCAAGGGTAATAAGAAGTAACAAAATATCACCAGATATTATTACAAATTATACAAAAGTTGTTTTTAAAGATAGATTTGAAATATTACTTGGCTGTGAAATTCCACCAACTGATGGAACAGTCATAGAAACCATGTATCCTAGTATTATAAGATCAGCTAATCAATATTATGACTTAATATTTGTAGACTTAGATGAAAATGTAGGTGAAGAAACAAGAAATACCATTATACATGATTCAGATATTATTGTTATTAATATGTCACAAAGATTGAGAAGTATTAATAAATTTAGAGAATTAAAAGAAAAAAATCAATTACTGTCATCTAAAAAGGCATTAATATTGATAGGAAGATATGATAAATTTTCTAAATATAATGCAAAAAATATATCAAGATATTTAGGAGAAAAAAATCAAGTATTGACAATACCATATAACACATTATTTTTTGAAGCAACTGAAGAAGCAGGTGTACCAGATTTATTTTTAAGATTTAGAAAAAATCTAGATCCAGAAGATAGAAATGCATTCTTTATAGAAGAAATCAGAAGAGCTGCTGAAAATATAACATATCGATTACAAGATTTGCAAATGAAGATATAAAAGAAAGGAGACCTTATAATGACAATAACAAACATTGTACTAATTTTAGTGGTTTTGGGAATTGCTGTCTTTGCAGTATATTATGTTTTGAAGAAGAAAAAGACAGAAGAAGTAGAAGACACACTCAATGTTGATGATAAAACATACACATTAGATGTTATGCAAGCTTTTGTAAAAAGAAGATTAGATGAAATAACAAAGGTCAATTTATATGATATAGGTCTTTCTGAAGAAGAGTTAAAGAGAAGAAAAAATAAAAAATACGAATTAAAGAAAGCTTTAAAAGGTTGTACATATGGTGATGTTAATGATAAAAAGTATGTTAAGGAATTGATATATGATTTATTAGCACAAGAATATGGAGTAAATGAAACCAATATATCAAAAGCAATTCCTTTTGATGTACCATCCTTATTGACGTCACAAGATAAATTTGACATATTAATTTATGTATACAAAAAAGAATTTGGATATGAAGCATTAGCTGAATTAATAAAAAAATATAATTTAGATGTGTTAAAATATGTTGAGGGAGAAGCAAAACCATCATATGTAATTACAGAACAAGAAATTGATGATATATATGAAAAAGAAAACATAACATTATCTTTCTCAGATAAATTAGCTGTTGTTGTACAAAGAATTTATCAACATTATAAAGGATATAGTAGTATAGATGAAATTAGAGATATGAATATCGATGGTGTTTCTGGTGGTGTATCAGGATTACCAGAAAGCTTTTTAAGCCAAGTGGCACAAACAGATGGGGATTATCTAAGTCAAATAGCAGAACATAAAGTACCTAGAGCATGTGATAGTATTTGGATTATGTTTAGAGGTAAATCTATTCGTTTAGCATTCTTATCATTTGGCACAGAAGCAGAATTAAAAAGAGTATGTCAAAATATTTATAAATATAACAATCCTGGACAATTATCAGATACAAATGGTTATAAAATCAATGAAATGAAAGACGGTTCACGTGTCGTTGTTGTAAGACCATCAATGTCAGAGACATGGGCATTTTTCGTAAGAAAATTTGATGTTAAGAGAGCAGCATTAGAACAAATTGTTCATGGACCAGGAAAAGAAGAAGCAATTGATTTATTAAAATATTTAGTTAAAGGTGCTAGAATTGTATCACTTACTGGTGAACAAGGTTGCCGGAAAGACAACAATGCTTATGGCTATGATTGAAAATATATATGAAACGATGAACCTTCGTATTACAGAGACAGCGTTCGAGTTACACTTAAGAAAAATTTATCCAACAAGAAATATTCTATCAATGAGGGAAACAGAAACAATTTCTGGACAAGACTGTTTGGACGTTCAGAAAAAGACAGATGGTTCTGTTAACATCATCGGTGAGGTTGCAACTGACCCCGTAGCATCTTGGATGATTCAATCAGCACAGGTTGCATCAAAATTCACCTTATTTACTCACCATGCTAAGACTTTCCCAGATTTGGTAACAGCATTAAGAAACTCAATGTTAAGAGCAGGTGTATTCAAAGATGAAAAAACAGCAGAAGAGCAAGTTGTTCAAGTATTAAACTTTGACATCCACTTAGTAAAAGACTTTAGAGGAAGAAGATATATTGAAAGAGTAACAGAATGTATACCAGTAGAAGATAAAAATGAATATACATTTGATCATAGAAATGAAAAAACATTAGAAGGAAAATTTGACAAGTTTTTTGATAATGCAACACATTATTTTACAAAATCGACAGATAAAAAATTGTATATTTATAGAAATATACTAGAAAACGTTGATGGAGAATATGTCATGACAAATCCAATTTCAGATTACAATATTAAAGAAATGAGAAACAACATGGATGAGTCTGATGTAGAAGGATTTGACAAATTTGTTGAAAGAAATTGGGGAATTAAACATAAAGAAACTGTAAGAGTAGGTGCAGATGAAGAAAGAAGAGGAAGACCAAGAAAAACGGAAATATAGAAGAAAAGGAGGTGCTATTCTAAGTGTCTAATCAAGTGATTTTTTACATAATGGGTGGATCGGTAGCTGTATTAGTAGTTATTATATTAGTTTACTATATATTATCTAAAAAAATGCAGAAATCGGAATATAAACAAATTAAGAAACTACAACAAGGAACAAAGGAAAAAAGTTTTTCAACAGAAGTCTTATTCCAACAATTATATATTAAATATACACGAATCCCATTTTTAAAACGATACATACTAAAACTAAGACGTAGATTAGAAATTATTAATATAGATGATGAGTATAATACAAGAAAAGACTCAGCAAAAATATTAACAAAGGCACTTGCAATAGTAATTCCAATAGCCATATTGACCATTATCATAACACATAGTAGCTATTTAATCATGTTTACTTTATTAATATTTGAATTGTTTATGATAGATACATTAATTGATGGTTCAATTGATAAAAAAGATACAAATTTATTAAAAGAACAATTAGACTTTTTCTCAGAAATTAGACATGCTTATCATGAATTTAACATGGTAGAGGAAGCTATTTATCAAGTATCACAAGATGATGAAAGAGATATATCAAGACAAGGTGAAAAAATTTATGAAACCTTAATTGCAGATGACCCAGAAATGGAGTTAGAAAAATACTATGATATTGCACCAAATGTATTTTTAAAAGAATTTGCAGGTGTATCTTATCTAACAAAAGAATTTGGTGATAGAAAAGTCAATGGTGCTTCTTTATACTTAAGAAATATCAATAATATTACAAAGGAAATGCAACTAGAAATATTAAAAAGAGATAAATTAAATTATGTATTTCAAAGTTTATCTTTAATCTCTATTGCACCTATATTATTGTTAGAGCCACTAAAAAGTTGGTCTATTAGTAATTTCTCATTTACACAAAGTTGGTATGAAGGAAAACCAGGAATGATTGTTCAAATCTTAATACTAGTTTTAACAATTATATGTTATGTATTAGTTAGAAGATTGAAAGATAATGGTTCAACAGGAATGAATACAAAAAATACAGAAAATCCATGGCAAGCAAAATTATATAAGAAAACAATTATTAAGAAAATTGTTGACATGTTTATTCCAAAAGATGGAACCAAAGAATATAGAAAAGTGCAACAATTATTAAAAGATGCAGCATCTCATTTAAGAATGGAATGGTTGTATATAAACCGATTGAGTCTGGCAATTGTCACTTGTATCGTATCCTTAATTGTATTTGTATATTTACATCAATTAGCAATTGATTATGTATATACAGAACCGACAACAACATATGATATCTTGCGGAGAAATGACCGAAAAAGATATGGCAACAGCAATGGAATTAACAGAACATGATAATGAAGTTATTAATATGTTTAGAGGTAATCTAGACACAACAGTAGCTCAAGTGCAATCTGCCATAGAAATGTTTGATTTTTATGAAGAGTTAACAGATGAGGAAAAAGAAGAAGCAGCAGAAAGAATATTTGACAAAATTCAAATTGTCAATAGTGAATATTTACAATGGTTTGAAGTATTATTATCTTTTGTATTTGCGATTATTGGATATATGGCACCAATATGGATGTTAATGTTCCAATCAAAAATGAGGCAAATCGAAATGGAAGACGAAGTAATGCAATTCCAAACAATTATCTTAATGTTGATGAGAATTGAAAGAGTTAATGTTGAGATGATTTTGGAATGGTTAGAAAGATATGCCAATATCTTTAAAGAACCAATTGGAAAATGTTTAAATAACTATGAAGCAGGGGCATGGGAAGCATTAGAAGAAATGAAAGAAGATATTAGTTATTTGCCACTTGTTAGAATTGTAGAAAGTATGCAAGCAGCAGTAGAAAAAATACCAATCAAAGACGCATTTGATGAATTAGAGTCAGAAAGAGACTACTATCAAGAAAAAAGAAAAGAATCAAATGATAGATTAATCAAAAGAAAAGGTATGATAGGAAAGGCAATTGGATTTGCTCCAATGGTATGTATGTTTGTAGGATACCTAATTATACCATTAGTATTTATAGGATTAACTAGTATGTCAAGTTCATTTGCTACTATGACAGCACAAACATAAAAGAAAAATTAGATTAAAGGAGGAATTATAGAATGGAAAATGCGTCAAAAGCATTAATTATGGCAGCAAGTGTATTAATTGCAATTGTTATAATTTCTGCCTTTATCTTAATGATGAGTAATTTAACAAGTTATCAAGATGCCTCTTATCGTTCAAATTTAAGCTCACAAATAGCAGAATTTAATAATCAATATACGACATATATAAGAGATGATGTAAGAGGCAGTGATATGATATCACTCATGAATAAAATTGTAGATTATAATAATCGATATGCAGATACAGAAGGATTCACAGAAATGCATATTACCATTCATATGAATGGACAAAATGAAAAGTTAGTTTATGATGAAGATTATGGGAATTTATTAGTCATTCAAGATGAATATAACGAAACCAATATAACCCAAATTGTTGGACGTCCTTCTTCTGCAACGAATGACATTTCAGATGGTATCATACGAGAACTTGAAAATAAATATGAACAAAAATATTGTAATCAGTTAGCATCAGATATTGCTACAATTGATTCAATTAGAGATAATGTCAATTTAAGTTCATCTGAAAAAGAGGACGCATTTAATGCTGAAAGATTATTACCAAAACCAGTTTCTGAATATAGTGGAGGTTTAAGTCAAATATATGAAGATGCTTTAGTCTATTATGAATATGTGCAATTTAAAAGAGCTTATTTTGATTGTGTAGGACAACCACAATATGACCAAAATACAGGAAGAATTACTGGATTAGAATTTGAATGTACAGGAGTAGGAGTTTAATATGGAAAATGCATCAAAAGCATTGTTAATGGCTGCAGGTGTCCTATTAGGCCTTATGATTATTTCATTAGCCGTACTATTGTTTACAAACTTTGGAGGAACTTCTAGCCAGATACATGATAATATTGAACAAAATCAAATATCGCAATTTAATAGTCAGTTTACGCAATATATAGGAAAAAATAATGTAACAATTTATGATGTCATATCTATGGCAAATTTAGCAACAGAAAATAATAAATATTATGAATTTTCTAGGACTGCTAATATGCCGACAGGAAATGATAATTATATAACGGTTATATTAGATGGTACACGAATAGAATATGGAACTGAAGAAACCAATGAAAATATAACAAACGATTATAATAGTATTATTGCAGATAGAGTAAGTCAAATTTCAGAAAGTAATATAAATTTACCTACATATGATGTACAAGTTCAAATCAGTGATGTGACAAGAAGAGTATTTGTTGTTACATGTACACAAAATTAATTGACAATATGACAATATTTGGTTATGATTAAGTAAAATCAATATAGAAAAGGTGAAACATGAAAAAAATTATCATATTTTTTGTAATTGTATTAATCATTGTTGCAAGTGTATCATATATGTATTTAAATTATAAAGCAACATATAATGACGCACAAACCAAAAATGCACAATATGAAAGTTATGAAGGACAAGAAATATTTGGACCAGATTTAGCAACATTAATTAATAAAGCAGTTGATGATAATACAAAAAATAATATAGAAAAAGAAGATACAGGATTATATACAGACAATGGAAAAGATTCCATTAGAATAGATATCTTATTTACAGATGATAATGAAGTACATTCTATGGAAGAAATCTATAATAGTGGAACAGATACATTTATGCAGTATTATAATCAAATTCGATTTAAATGTACAAAAATTGAGCATCATGATAAAACAGGAAGAGTCAGCTATATGTATTTTGAACAAATAGCTACATAAATTATGTTATTAATGTTACTAAAGTAATTTAGTATACAATATATATATATAAATTTATTTAAAAGGGAGGAATTTATTATGGAGAATGCATCAAAAGCATTAATCATCGCAGGTGCTATATTACTTGCAATTTTAATTATTTCTTTAGGTATTTTAATTTACAACCAAGCTTCAAGTGTTGTAAACAACAATGCTATGTCACAGGTTGAATTACAAAATTTCAACCAACAATTTACACAATATGAAGGTGATGCTGTAAGAGGATCAACAGTAAGAGCTTTATATCAAGCAGTTCTAGCTAACAATGTAGGTCAAGATTCAACAGACAGACAAGTAGAAATCACAGGTGTTTGTGCAATGGGAGAAACAGACACACAATTACCAACAGATCTTAATGACCAAATTGAAACAGGTTCATCATATGATGTAACTTGTCAATATGGTGAAGATGGTGGAGCAACTGGATTAGTTCAGATAATTGATATTCAATTAGCTAACTAGTAAAAAAGTAAAGAAAGGATGATATACTATGGAAAATGCAGCAGACGCATTAAAAATGGCGGCAGCTATGCTTGTTTTTGTGATGGCATTGGGAATTGGGATATCATCCTTTTCTCAAGCTAGAGAAACGGCAGATTTATTAATACAATACGCAGATAGAGATAGTGTGACACAATATGCCCAAGATACAGGAAATACGACTAGAGTTGTTGGGGAAGAAAGTATTATACCAACAATATATAGAGCTTATAAAGAAAATTATAGAATTGTATTTTATGATACAGATGGAAATCCACTTCCATTATTTACACAAAATGATGATAGTGGAAACCCTGTAGAAATCAACTATATAGACTTGGAAAAAGAAACTATAGCAGAAAATAGGCAAAAAGATAATTTTATAATGGCATTATTATATGGTAATCAATGTGACCTTCAGGATAATTTATTATTAGATGCCAATGGAAACAAAATTTCATTTAGTGATTTTGTCACACAGATTGAAGTGAATAATGACGGAATAACACTTGATAATAGACGGAATTTATGATACAATAATAGAAGGGAATACTTTTAGAGAAGAATATGGTGTATATTACCAAGATGATTTAACAGATACAGATGAAGAAACAGATATTGGTGATGAATTTGAGGAAGCAGATACTCCAGATGCCAATAAAACCAAAAAAAGAGTTATATCATATATAATGCAATAACATGTACAATATAATAATGCTATTATAAGGAGGAAAAAGATATGGGAGATTCATTAATCACAATTGTTGCAATTGTCTTAGCTGCAATTTTAATGTTTGTTTTTCCATTAATGTCAATGTCAGATAGAACAGATGATATATCACAATTAACTGTTAAAACAGCAACTACAGAATTTGTTGATAATGTAAGAACAACAGGAAGATTGTCATTAGCAGATTATTCAGCTTTTGAACAAGAAATACATGCAACAGGTAATTCATATGATATTGAAATGGAAGTAAAAGTATTAGATGAAAATCCAGGAAAGAAAACGACACAAGCAAGTTCTACAAAAATAGGTGAAAATGTATATTATTCAATGTATACATCACAAATCTTAGAAACATTAAATCAAGGAAATGCGGTACTTGCATTAAAAGAGGGGGATATGTTTTCAACAAGTGTGAGAAACACAAATACAACTTTATCACAACAATTGAAAAACTTCTTTTATACAGTAGCTGGAAATGATACATATACAATAGCTGCAGAACATGGTGGATATGTAACAGCTAATGGAAGCGGCGGAAATTAACATTGTAATATATTAAAAATAGCCTGTAATAAAAAAGTTACAGGCTATTAAAAAATTAAGATACAAAGGAAAGATAGCTTATGATGAAATATCAATATTTGGCAGTTGTTTTTGTCATTATCATGTTACCAATTTCATTGGTTTTTTCAGCATATATTGGTACACAATTGGATACACTAGATTTACAAATATCTTATGATACCAAATTAGATAATGCAACATATGATGCTATAAAAGCATTTCAATTAAATACAGTCAATAGTACGACATCAGATATTGTTAATTCAAAAATTAGAGATATAGAAGCAGCTGCAAATAGTTTTTTTACGTCAATTGCTACCAATTTTAATATGGCAGGATATAATAGTGATATTTTGCAACAATATGTACCAGCACTTGTTTTTACATTATATGATGGTTTTTATATTTACTCACCATTTGAAAATACATTAGATGAGGAAACGAGACAACAATTACAAAATAATACAAGTGCAACATATGTAGGAGGCGAAAGAGTAACCGGTTTAAAACCTTATATTTATTATAGTTGTCGATATGTACAAGGTACAACAGATGTTGTCATTACCTATTCTTTAGATAATTATGTAACAATACAAGGACAGGCTAATGGGAAAAAAATTAATGATGCAGGATATCTATTAAGTAATTTAACTTATAATGCATCATCAGGAACTGTTACCTATAGAGGTGTTGAAATATCTGAAGAACCAGCCTTAAAAGAATATATAGGAAATGACAGTAATGGAGGGCAATATACTTATATAAAAATAAATGGTGTAAAATATTATAGAGAAAATGATGGCACATGGTTTACAATCACAACAAGTGGAACAAAACAACCACAAAGTGAATCTTTTAATGCTTATTATAATGACTTCAATGATATGGGATATCGTTATTATAAAGAAGCATATGATTTTCAAAATAGAATCGTCAATGAATATGGATTGGGTAGTTTAACATCAGCAAATGCAGTTGATCAAAATGGAAATCCATTAACCAATATCCAAGATGACGAAGGAAATATTATCTATAATTTTATGGGAGCAAATGATAGAATTTTTAATTTTAGTGACGATATAGAAGAACCAGATTCTGATTTCAATAATCACAGAATAGCAGTTATTCGTTATGTCGTTGAAAATAATCTAGCAGTTGCATTAGCAAATTATAACAGAGTGGGAACAGTAACTTATGAATTTGCCATGCCTAAATTAGCAGAAGAAGATTGGGATAAGATTTTAAACAATGTTTGTTTAATTAGCTTTTTACAAGGATTAAGTATTGGTGGAAAAATATATAATGGTTATTCTGTTATTAATAACAATAAAAATGAAGAAGTGGTAACAGAAAACTCTATTTATATTGTACAAAATAGAAATAATATCAATAGTGAATATCATAGAGTAACACATACAGGACTATTTGATTCTGTAGATAATAATTCATTAGGTGTATTTAATGTTGACTTTGAAAGAAAGACTTTTGGAAGTGCACAAAGGGAAACAACATTTTATTATTATCCACATTATTATTTAGGTTGTTATACTTGTTATGTTGCACAAACCAATACAGCCACTGGATATAGCAATATATATGACTATTTAGATAGTGGTAGTAACAAAACATTGGCAAAAATATATTATACAGCTTTGGGAAGAGAACGATATAGTATGTACAAAGTATTTAGAAATCCAGATGATCATATAGCACAATTTAGAACATAGAACAACACAATAAGTCATTCAATAAAAAGAATGAGACACTAAAAAAATAAAAATAAAAAATGAATATAAAAAAATAAAAAGTTAATAATATCTATTAGAAGAAAGTAGGAGAATATATGAGAAAACTTTTCAAGAAAATGATATTATTAGCTTTTTTGTTGATTATATATATGTATGTATTAGTTGTTAGCTATATACCAGATAAAATCACCATATTTGAGGGAGAGAATATATCTTTAAAAACTATTTTTGGAATTACAGTAGATGCAAAAAATGAAGTGTTAGAAACTGCTGCTAATACTGGAGAAAAAACAATTCATAAAGTAGGAAGTGAGAGTTTATCTGTTAGTTTATTTGACAAATTATTTTTAAAAAGTGTAGATGTATCTGTTTTGCCACGAACAACCGTTATTCCAGTTGGAAACATAGCAGGAGTTAAGCTATATACAAATGGTGTTTTAGTAGTAGGAATGTCTGAAATAGAAGGAGAAGATAGTAAAACATATAAACCATATGAAAATACAGGAATAGAAGAAGGAGATACCATTGTAAAAATTAATGATAATCTTGTAAACTCAACAGACGATTTGATAGAGAAAGTCAATATGTCAAATGGTGAAAAAGTAGAAATAGAATATATACATGATGAAGAAACAAAAGAATGTAGTATAACACCAATAAAAACAAGTAAAGAAGAATATAAATTAGGTTTATGGGTAAGAGATAGTGCAGCAGGAGTGGGGACAGTTACATTTTATGAACCATCCACACAGAGTTTTGGTGCTTTAGGTCATGGAATTACAGATATTGATACAGGAGATTTATTAAATATTGCATCAGGAGAATTTGTGACAGCAAAAGTATTAAATATCAAAAAAGGAGAAGATGGTAATCCAGGAAAAATTCAAGGAACTGTAGAAGAACAAGAAACCATTGGAGAAATTACTAAAAATACAGAATTTGGAATATATGGAAAAATACAAGATGTATCTAGTTTGAATATCGATATGAGTAAGGAAATGGAAGTAGCTATGCGAGAAGAAATTAAAACGGGAAAAGCAACAATTTTATGTAGTTTAGATAATCAAACAGTAAAGGAATATGAAATTGAAATAACCAAAATATATAGGGATAATAATTATAATAATAAAAGTATGGAAATAAAAGTAACAGATGATGAATTAATAGAAAAAACAGGTGGGATTATTCAAGGAATGAGTGGATCACCTATTATACAAAATGGAAAGTTTATAGGTGCTGTTACACATGTTTTAGTAAATTCATCAACAGAAGGATATGCTATTTTTGGAGATTTGATGTTAAAGCAGTCAAAAGAAGTGAATTAAAAGGTTGCATATCTAAATTTGAAACTAGAAATTCTTAAAGAAAAAAATGAGGGATGTTCATGGGCAAACAAGTGATATATTCATTTCTTATAAATGTCTCGGCTCAATACGTACTTTACTCTTTCTACATCAAAAATAAATGAGCCTCTCGCTGCAAGAATTCGCGCTTCCTCATTTATTTTGGATTAAGAAAGAGTACAAGTACTCCAATCACATTCGACATATTATGCGAAATGAATATATCACTTGTTTGAGCCTGAATGAAAGCGGCTCATTTTTTTCTTTTAGAACTTCTGTGAAAATTTAGCTTATACAAAATCGTGTAATGGCTTTATATTCTATATTTTTTAGAGATTTCTATTTAAAAAGGGAAAATGAGTTCGTTCCCAAATTCCCTTTTTAATTCACTAGCATTGGACCGATATTGGTAACGGTTCCAGCGCCTAAAGTTAATACGATGTCATTTTTTTCAACATGTGTTTTGACATAATTGGCACATTCATCAAAATTAGGTATATATAAAGCTTCTTTCCCTAGAGAATGAAGTTTATCTACTAAAACTTTAGAAGAAATATTATATGTATTGGTTTCTCTAGCAGCATATATATCTAATATGATGACATGGTCAAAGTTTATTAATGCATTGGCAAATTCATTTAATAAATTTTTGGTTCTACTATATGTATGTGGCTGGAAAATAACCCAAGATTCATGGTATTTTTTATTCATTAAAGATTTTGCAGTGGCAAGAATTTCTGTTGGGTGATGCCCATAATCATCATATACACTTACTGTTTGATTGATTTTTCCTTTATATTCAAATCTTCTATGTGCACCAGTAAATTCTATAAATGTAGATTTTATAATATCTAATGATATATTGTATTTCATACAAATAGCAATACAAGCAAGGGCATTACAAACATTGTGTTTACCAGGAATAGATAATTGGAAAGTATCTAAAAATGTATTATGATAGTAAACATCAAATTTTGCAAATCCATCATCATTAAATTCTATATTGGTACCATAAACATCAACATCTTTATTAGAAATACCATAAGTAAGGATGGTAGCATTTGTTTCTTTAGTTAATTCCAAACAATTTGCATCATCTCCATTTAGAATTAGAATGCCATCATCAGGTAATAATTTTACATATTTGACAAATGCCTTTTTTATATTTTCTAAATTTTTAAAATAGTCTAAATGGTCATTATCAATATTTAAAATAATTTCTGCTTTTGGACTAAATTTTAAAAAACTTTCTACATATTCACAGGCTTCTATAATAAAATGTTCACTATTTCCCACTCTATAATTTCCATCTAATTGTTTTAAATAAGCACCAACTTGTATACTAGGGTCTGTTAAAGCTTTTGTAAAGCAAAGAGAAATCATTGAAGTGGTGGTTGTTTTTCCATGTGTTCCAGAAATACAAATGGTATCTTTAAAACATCTAGTGATTTCTCCTAGAAAATCAGCTCTTTCAATTGTCGGAATATTTTGTTTTTTAGCTTCAAGCATTTCAGGATCCTCTGGTTTGATAGCAGCTGAATATACAATGACATCTGCTTTTCTGACATCTTCAATATTATGTCCAATGGTAACTTTAATTCCTCTTTTTTTCAATACTTGAACAGTTTCAGAATTGGATAAATCAGAACCAGTAATATGAAATCCCCAGTTATGAAGAATTTCAGCAATTCCACTCATGCTGACACCACCAATTCCAATCATATGTATATTTTTATATTTTTTTAAATTATCTATATTCGGCATGAAAAGACACTCCTTTGTAAAGATTTAATTAGCATAAAATTCCAAAAGAAATTATATAATTATATCATGAAAAATTCAATACTTTTGAAGAAATTTACCAATAAAATAGGTGCTATTGTTCAGCTTTTGATAAAATGATTTTTTATTTTTAAGGGAAAAAGTATATATTTCAATATATTAAAAATTATAAAAAGTGTTACAAATAGGGGAAAATGAATGTATATGCATATAAGATAAACCTTTATTTTTTTATAAAATAAAAAAAACAAAAAAAATGTAAAAAAAAGAAGGAAAAAATTTTTTTATGGAGAATAATATAATTGTACATAAAATGAATGTATGTACAAAATATTTTTTAAAACTTAAGGAAGGTAGGTGCACTACAAAATGCAAATCACAGATGTACGTTTAAGAAAAGTAAATTCAGAGAACAGAATGAAAGCTGTTGCTTCTGTAACATTCGATAACGAATTCGTTATTCATGATATCAAAGTTATCGAAAGTCAAAATGGATTATTTATAGCTATGCCAAGTAGAAAAACTCCAAACGGAGAATTCAAAGATATAGCTCATCCAATCAATGCTGAAACTAGAGAGAAAATTCAAAAAGCTATATTAGAGGCTTATGAAGCTCCAGAAACAGAGGAATCAGCAGAATAATAAATAAAATAAAAAAAAGGATACAATTTGATTGTATCTTTTTTTGTCCCATAGAGTTCGTTTTTCTGTGGGACATTTTTGAAAGTTATTATTGACGAAACCTTTCATATCAAGTTTTTGAACATAAAAACTTGAAAAAATCACGAAAACAATGTAAAATAGTATAGATTATTATTTAGAAAGAGGAATGAAAATGTTTTTAATCGTAGGTTTAGGAAATCCTGAAAATGAATATGCGAATACAAGGCATAATATGGGATTTGATACAATAAACAAATTAGCAAAACAATATACAATCGAAATAAATAAACATAAATTTAAAGGAATTTATGGAACAGGAATGATTGAAAATGAAAAAGTCATTCTTTTAAAACCACAAACCTATATGAACTTAAGTGGAGAAAGTGTGATAGAAGCTATTCAATTCTATAAAATTGATTTAGAAGATATCATAGTTATCTATGATGATATGGATGTAGAACCAGGAAAAATAAAGATAAGAAAAAAAGGAGGAGCAGGTTCTCATAATGGAATGAAATCTGTAATCCAAAATTTACATTCAGAAGAATTTACAAGAATTAGAGTAGGAATCGGAACACCTGAAAATAAAGAAGCTAGAATACAGTATGTTATAGGAAACATTTCATCAGAAGAAGATAAAGAAAAACTAAATGAAGGAACAGAAAAAGCTAAAGAAGCGATTATAGAAATTATGAAAAATGGTGTGGATTCAGCCATGAATCAATATAATTAAGCAAGAGAGGGAAAACAAGATGTTAGAATTAATGATAAAAAGAGTAGAAAAACAAAGACAAATTGCATTAGTAGAAGATGGGAAAATCATTGAATATTATGATGAGGGAGAAGATGATTATAAAAATGAAGGCAATATTTATATTGGTGTTGTAAAAGATATTGTAAAAGGAATGCAAGCAGCTTTTGTAGATATAGGAATAGGAAAAAATAGTTTAATACATTTAAAAGATATTCTAGAAAAGAGAGATGAAAAAAAGGAACAAACAAAGCCAAGTCAAGATATTAATGATGTGATAAAACTAGGTCAGAAATTATTAGTTCAAATAAAGAAAGATAGTAATGAAAAGAAGGGTGCTAGAATATCAACACATATTAATTTACCGGGAAAATATATTGTATTTATGCCTAACACAGACATTATTACCATTTCACAAAAAATAGAAAATAAAAAAGAGCAAGAAAGACTAATAAAATTAGTAAGTGAAAATATTTCAAAAGGAAATGGTGCAGTAATTAGAACATCAGCAGAAGGAAAAGAAAAAGAAATTATTGAAGATATCAAACACATAGAAGCAAAATGGGAAAAGATTTTAAAAGCAAGTCAAGATAAAAATCAAGAAGTACCTAGACAATTATATAGTAGTGAAAATATTGTTGAAAAAATGTTAATGGATTTAGCAGGTAAAGGGATTTCACAAGTGATTGTCAATGATAGTTCAGATTATAATGAAATTAACAAAATAAAAAGCGAAAATCAAGAATATAAAGATTTACCAATAGCAGTAAAAAGTGAAGAATCTATATTTCATATGTATGATTTAGAACAACAAATTGAAAAAATATATAATAGAAAAATATGGTTAAAATGTGGTGGATTTATTACAATAGATAAAACAGAAGCGCTAACAGCGATAGATGTGAATACTGGAAAATATACAGGAAATAAAACAATGGAAGATACGGTATTTAAGGTTAATAGAGAAGCAACCATTGAAATTGCGAAACAATTAAGGCTTAGAGATATAGGAGGCATTATTATTATAGACTATATAGACATGCAAGAAGAAGAAGACAAAAAAGCAATAGAAGAATTACTAAAAGAAGAATTAAAAAAAGACAGAAGCAAAACACAAATAGAAGGATTCACAAAACTAGATTTAATGGAAATGACCAGAAAACATATATGTAGCCACAAAGATTGAACATTGGGGACGTGTCAAAATGGACGTTTTTTGTCCAAAAGGGACAGGTCATAAAGAATAGATACATTAATTGTAAATAGGTCAAAAATAGAGAGGATAAAATAAAAATGAATGTAGGATTTGTATCACTAGGCTGTAGTAAAAATTTAATTGATACAGAATGTTTAATAGGCATGTTTAAAAATAATCGATTTCAAATTGTTAATGAAGAAGAAAAGGCAGATATTCTCGTTATCAACACTTGTGGATTTATAGAATCTGCTAAAGAAGAGGCAATCAATACGATATTGGAAATGGCAGAATATAAAAAACAAAGATGTCGATATTTAATTGTTATGGGCTGTTTAGTGCAAAGATATTATGAAGATTTGATAAAAGCCTTACCAGAAGTGGATTTATTCATAAAAATAGAAGATTATGACAAATTATGGGATAAAATAGAAGACTTATTAAAGAGAGGTATTGTACAAAAAGATAAGAAAAAAGCAAGGAAAAAAATAACGGAAATACCACAAATGCCGATGTTAACTGAACAAGAATTTTTGAATAGAACCATTACAACAGGAAATAACTATGCGTATATAAAAATAGGAGAAGGATGTAGCAATAAGTGTACATATTGTGCAATACCATATATTCGAGGACCATTTGCTAGTAGAAAAATAGAACATATTTTAAAAGAGGCAAGTATGTTAGCCAAAAAAGGTATCAAAGAATTAATTGTGATAGCACAAGATACAACGAAATATGGTATCGACATATATGGAGAATCAAAATTGGCACCACTATTGGAAAAACTAAGTAGAATAGAAGGGATACAATGGATTCGCTTCTTATATGCATATCCAGAAGGCATTACAGAAGAATTAATTCAAGTAGTTGCAAACAATGATAAAATTGCAAATTATTTTGATATTCCTATTCAACATATTTCCAATACTGTATTAAAAAGAATGAATCGAAAAACTAGTAAAGAACAAATAGAAAATTTACTAAAAAGGATTCGTGAAAATATACCAGATGTTGTGCTAAGAACAAGTCTCATTGTAGGATTTCCTGGAGAGACAAAGGAAGATTTTGAAGAATTAAAGGAATTTGTAAAAGTGGCAAAGTTTGATAAATTAGGTACATTTATGTACTCAAAAGAAGATGGAACACCAGCAGAAAAATTGCCTAATCAAATTCATGGAAATACGAAAAAAGCAAGATATAATCAAATTATGCAAATACAACAAGAAATTTCTAAAGAAATGCAAAGTGAAAAAATAGGTAAAACATATGAAGTACTAATTGAAGATATGTCTTTTGATGGAAAATATTATATTGGAAGAACGATGCAAGATGTACCAGAAATGGATGGAATTGTATATGTAAAAAATGAAACCAATAAAAAACCAGAAGAAATTGTTAATCACTTTATCAACTGTAAAGTAACAGAGGTTAGTGATTATGATTTAATTGCTGAAATGATATAGTCACCTAAGAGTAGGTGGCTTTTTTATATAAAAAGTAAGAAGTAGAGGGGGATTTTTAGACACGTACAGGCATTTCATTTTACTAAAAGTTCAAAAAGTGGTATAATATATAGTGATAAAGGGTAAGTAGAAAGGAGTATATCATCATGAGAAAAAAAAGAAAACTAAAAGAGTATTATTTTTACAAAGGGGCATATGGAGAGATTTCTCCTGAAAATGTCCGGGATTTCAAAGAGGATTATCGATTCAAAGTAGGGAGTATACGTGTAGAAATATACTATTCTCCCAAGTTCTCCAATTCAAAAAGAAAAAGGAGAATCAATGAATATTTGGAGGACTATATCAAGGAAAAAAGAGAAGTGGAAAATGCAATTATAAATGTCTCTTTTCTCCAGAATGTCAAGGTATCGTACTCAGCAGAGTATTGCAACCGGAAACTCAAGCTCTTTATCAGAACTCCGTAGGGTGTGGCATTATGCCACCCCTTATTTTTTATTTCTGGAATTCTACACTGAGCGGTAACTTATTTCTACATAGATTTTTCCAGATAATTGGAAATTACTTGAAAAATCGCATATAATCTTGTATAATAATGATATTGAAAACGAGAGAAAAAGAAGAAATCTTTACAAAAGAGATTGTATGATGAAGAAAGGAATGAGTAGATTTATGAAGAAAAGAGTATTAACAGGAGATAGACCAACAGGAAAATTACATATAGGCCATTATTTTGGTTCATTAAAAAAGAGAGTAGAAATGCAAAATAGTGGAGATTATGATATCTATATATTAATTGCAGATGTGCAAGCATTAACAGATAATTTCAATAATCCAGAAAAAGTAAGAAAAAATGTCAGAGAATTAGCAATGGATTATTTAGCATGTGGAATTGATCCAGAAAAAACAACAATATATATTCAATCTATGATACCAGAAACAGCAGAATTAACGGTATATTATTCAAACTTGGTAACGATTGCAAGACTTCAAAGAAATCCAACCGTAAAAACAGAAATTGCGCAAAAGAAAGAATTATTTGGAGAAAGTGTTACATATGGATTTTTAGGATATCCAGTAAGTCAAGCAGCTGATATTACGACTTTTGAAGGAGAATTAGTTCCAACAGGAGAAGACCAAGAACCATTAATTGAACAATGTAGAGAAATTGTTAGAAAATTTAATAGTATTTATGGAGAAGTGTTAGTGGAACCTAAAATTGTATTATCAGAAGGAAAAAGAATCAAAGGATTAGATGGTAATGAAAAAATGGGAAAATCTCTAGGAAATGCTATCTATTTGTCAGATTCAGAAGAGGAAATCACTAAAAAAGTCATGAGTGCAGTCACAGATCCTAATAGAATAAAAAAAGATGATTTAGGAAATCCTGATATATGTATGGTAGCATATTATCATAAACTATTTTCTTCAAAAGAAGAAATCGATACAGTATGTGCAGAATGTAGAGCAGGAAAAAGAGGATGTGTTGCTTGTAAAAAACAATTAGCAAAAAATATTAGTGAATACTTGAAACCAATTAGAGAAAAAAGAAAATATTATGAAGAACATCCAGAATTAGTAGATAAAATCTTAAAAGAAGGAACGCAAAAAGCAAGAAAAACAGCACAAAATACAATGAGAAAAGTAAAGGAAGCAATGAAATTAGATTATTTTGAATAATGTTGATATGTATTTAACAAAAGAGTTCGTTTTTTTATAAATTAGGAGGAGAAAATTATGCAATATATAAAAAAATTGCCACAAGAACCATCTTTTTTACAGAATGGATTACATGGGTATAATTATATATTAAATACAGAAGATATTAGTATTACTATAGAAGATTGTTTTAAAGGTCATGATAAATATCACACAAATATACATAGTAGTAAAATATATTATGTAGTGGAAGGAAAAGGAAATTTTAAAATAGGGGAAGAAATATTTGAAGTAAAAAAAGATGATTTAATAGAAATTCCTAAGAATACAGAATTTGTTTTTGCAGGTAAAATGAAATTGTTATTAATCATGTTACCAGCATTTAGACCACAAGATGGGATTGATGGAAAAGAAAATGATTTGTATTAGAAAAGGAGAATAACATGTTTACAGATTATACAAAAATAATTATAAAATCAGGAGATGGCGGAAATGGAGCCGTATCTTTCAGACGTGAGAAATATGTAGCAGCAGGTGGACCTGATGGTGGAGATGGTGGAAAAGGTGGAGACATTTATTTCCAAGTAGACAAAGATAAAAATACATTAATTGATTTTCGATATAATAAAAAATTCAAAGCTGGAAATGGTGAAAATGGAAGTGGAAGTCATTGTAATGGAAAATATGGAAAAGACCTATATATCAAAGTTCCTATTGGGACAGTTGTCAAAGATGTAGAAAGTGGAAAAGTAGTAGCTGACTTATCAACTCCAGGACAAACGGAATTGGTTTTGAAAGGTGGAAGAGGAGGAAGAGGAAACTCTCACTTTGCGACTTCTACAAGACAAGCTCCTAGGTTTTCAGAAGATGGAGATAAAGGAGAAGAGAAAGAAGTTATATTAGAATTAAAATTATTGGCAGATGTCGGTTTATTAGGATTTCCAAATGTCGGAAAATCAACTTTTTTATCTATTGTTACTGATGCAAAACCTAAAATTGCGAATTACCACTTTACAACATTACAACCAAACTTAGGAGTTGTTAAAACCAAAAATGGTGATGGATTTGTGATTGCAGATATTCCAGGAATTATTGAAGGAGCAAGTGAAGGTGTAGGTTTAGGAATTCAATTTTTAAGACATGTAGAAAGAACCAGATTATTACTACACTTTTTAGATGTATCAGGACAAGAGGGTAGAAATCCAGTAGAAGATTTTTATACCATTAATAAAGAATTAAAAAATTATAGCGAAAAATTGAGTACCAGAAAACAAATTATTGTAGCAAACAAGATTGATGTGCAAAATGAAGAATTGATACAAGAAGTAGAAGATTTAGCTAAAAAAGAAGGATTAGAAATCTATAAAATATCAGCTGCTACAAAACAAGGTGTACAAGAATTAATTGATCATGTAGCAGAAGTATTAAAAACATTACCAAAAGAAGAATTGGTAGAAGTAGAAGATAAAAAAGTATATACATTAGAGGAAAAAGATGATGATTGGACCATTAAGATTGAAGATGGAGTATTTATTGTATCAGGAAGAGCAGTTCAAAGATTAATGGGAAGAGTGAACATTGAGGATAATGAATCTATGTACTACTTACAAAAGTGTTTAAAAAATATGGGAATTGAAGATAAATTAAAAGAAATGGGCGTTTGTGAAGGAGATACCGTTATTTTAGATGATTGGGAATTAGAATGGTATGAATAAAAATTGAAAAAATAGTTGACGAAAGGGCCAAAAAATGGTATAACTATAGAGTGATTTTATGGCCCCTTGGTCAAGCGGTTAAGACGCCACCCTCTCAAGGTGGAATCATGGGTTCGATTCCCGTAGGGGTCACCAAATATAAGGATGCTTTGAATTTAGAAATAAATTTAGAGCATTTTTTTATGAAATAGGAAAAGCAATTTTCTCTGTACAAAAGACGAATTCTTGTAAAATATTTACAAATAAAAAGGACAATGGTATAATGAGTCAAAAAAAGGATGATTCAAGGTAAGATAGAAAGGGGAGTTTATATGAGTGAAAATGAAAACAAGGAACAAGAAAAAGTGGAAACTAAAAATAAACCAAAGGGGCATAAAAAGACAATTGCGATTGTATGTATTATCATCATTGTTTTGATTGCAGCAGTAGTAGGCGGATATTTTGCTTATGAATATGTAGAACTAAAACAACCAATTGAACAAGAATGGGCAGATACATATTATCAGTATATAAAAGGTTCAGATGAAGAAGAAACTGAAAATAACAAAATACAAAATCATTCAAAAATAAGTTTCATAGAAGTGGAAAAAGTAGAAGATCCAGTCATGTTAGTAGATTATGAAAAAGAAGGAAAAGATTATACAGATATATATTATATAAATGATGGAACAGTAAGTAATGTGATAAATTTAGATATATCAGATGTAGAATTATTATATGATATACAAAATAAACAATATGATTGGTATACATATAAAGAAACTGAAACAACAGATACTTATCAAAAATTATCTGATGTCATTTTCGGAAAAGATCCACAAATAGATACAAATACATCTGAAGCCACAGAAAATAATACAACAAATGAAACAGCAGAAGAAACAGAAAGTACAGAATATACTTTTACAAAAGGAGAAGAAATATCTGTAGATACAGTAGATGGTAATAAAATATCTATACCAAAATTTGATACAGTTTTTGTGGAAACAGAAGTAGAAGTAGATAAAGTAGAATATAATGAAAATATGACAGATAAAGAATTAAAAGAAACAATAGTAGAAGGTGCAGACAAATATAAAACAGAAGAAGAAATCTTAACAGAAGAAATAAAAAATAACGTTACGGATAAAGAAAATGAAGTGATAGAAAAACAAGAAGAAATGAAGCAAGCAGAAGAAGAGAAAGCAAAAAAAGAAGAAGAGGAAATGAAAATAACAGCAGAAAATGTTCAATCTAAAATCGGTGAACATTTAAAATGGGCTTCACTTGTTTATTTAGGTTCAGATTATGGATTGCCAACAGTTTATGAAATTAAAGATGTAACAGGAAAAGTGAACATACCAGGAACAAAAGACTATATGATGACAGAAGAAATTGTGGGGTTAAAAAGTATACAAAGTTTAAACAATCAAATAGCGACTTATTTATCATCAAATGCAATTAATAAACTAAATAGTAGTATGTGGGTAGATTATACAGAAGGATTAAAAGAATATAATGGAAAAGTGTATATTGTGAGAGGTGGTATAGGGGATGGACCTAGCATTGACATAAAAAAGGCAAAAGTTTTAAGTTCTGAAAAGGGAATTTCAAAAATACAATTAACAGATATTAATGTATTAGGAAATATCCCTACAGCCAATATTACGCTTACAGTAGAATATAATAAGGAAACAAAAAAATACATGATAACAGATGCAGCTATACAGGATTTATATTAATAAACAAAAAAATTTTTATGATTAAGATAAAAATATTGACATCACCTAATAGTATGATATAATAAGGACATATTAAAAGGGAGTAGCTTTTGATTACTAATCAACAGTCGCGATAATTATTTATCTGGTTAGTAAGCTTTAAAAAAAGTAAGCAAGACTTTTAAAAGGATAAAACCTTTTTAAGAGTCTTTTTTTGTTGAAAAATATTGATATATTTTCATTGTTTGGATAAAATAAAAGTGAAAATATGTGAAAACCGAAAGAAAGGAAATGTGAAAAAATGGAAAATAAAAACTGGTTTAACAAAGAAGTAAGGGATGTTGAAAAAGAGCTAGAAACAAACCAAGAAACAGGTTTATCAGCAGAAGAAGTAACAAAAAGAAGAGAAACATATGGATTAAATCAATTAAAAGAAAAGAAGAAAAAATCTTTATTCATGAGATTTGTAGACCAATTTAAAGATTTTTCAATTATTATTTTAATTATTGCAGCCATTGTATCAGGATTTGTAGGAGTGGCAGAAGGAGAAGGCATTACAGATACGATTATTATCTTAATTGTTGTTATTTTAAATGCAGTGATTGGTGTTACACAAGAATCAAAAGCAGAAAAATCACTAGAAGCTTTACAAAAATTAACAGACCATGCCTCTAAAGTTATCAGAGATGGAAATGTAACCGTTGTTCCAGCAAAAGAATTAGTCCCAGGAGATATTGTTGTACTAGATACAGGAGACTATATTCCAGCAGATTTAAGAATTATAGAAGCAGTGAATTTAAAAACACAAGAATCTTCTTTAACAGGAGAATCTGTACCAGTTGATAAAACAACAGAAAAAATTGATGGAGAAGATATTGGAATTGGTGATAGAACCAATATGTTATTCTCATCTAGTTTAGTAACGTATGGTAGAGGAAAAGGAATTGTTGTAGAAACAGGAATGACAACAGAAGTGGGAAAAATTGCAGAAATGATTAATGAATCAGAAGAACAAATTACACCTTTACAACAAAAGTTGAACAAATTAGGAAAAACATTAGGAATTGCAGCAATCATAATTTGTATTGTAATCTTTATCATAGGATTATTCCAAAACAAAGAACCAATTCATATGTTTATGACAGCTGTATCATTGGCAGTAGCAGCTATCCCAGAAGGATTGGTAGCTGTATCAACGATTGTATTGGCAATTGGTGTACAAAAAATGGTTAAGAGAAATGCAATTGTTAAGAAATTACCAGCAGTTGAAACATTAGGAAGTGCAACAGTTATTTGTTCAGATAAAACAGGAACCTTGACACAAAATAAAATGACAGTAGAAAAAGTATTTTTAAATGGTGAAATAAAAGACTTAAGTGAAATTGATAGTAAAAATGTATCAGATGATATGACCACATTGGTATATGCCAATATGTTATGTAATGATACCAAAATTGCAAAAGATGGAACATTGACAGGAGATCCAACAGAAACTGCATTGGTAGATATGGCATTTACATTAAATTTTGACCCATCTATTTATGATAGAATGGTGCGTATTGCAGAAGTACCATTTGATTCAGATAGAAAATTAATGACAACCGTTAATAAAGTACATGATAACTATATAGCATATACCAAAGGTGGTGTGGATGAATTACTAAGAATTTGTAAAGGATATGTATATAATCATGAAATAAAAAGTGATTTAGATAATTATGCTGTTACAATAAGACAGAAAAATGAAGAAATGGCAAAAGAAGCTTTAAGAGTTTTAGCGTGTGGATATAAAGAATTTGACCATGAACCAACAAAAGAAGAATTAGAAAACATCGAAAGTGATTTAATCTTTGTGGGTATGGTTGGAATGATAGATCCACCAAGAGAAGAGGCAAAAAAAGCAGTAGAAAAATGTAAAACAGCAGGAATCAAAACTGTTATGATTACAGGAGATCATAAGATTACAGCAACAGCAATTGCAAAAAAATTAGGTATATTAGAACATGAAGATGAAGCCATTACTGGTGCAGAATTAGAAAAAATGTCTGATGAAGATTTACAAAAAAATGTAAGACACTACTCTGTATATGCGAGAGTATCTCCAGAGCACAAAGTAAGAATTGTAAAAGCATGGCAAAAAAATGGAGAAATTGTAGCTATGACTGGTGATGGTGTCAATGATAGTCCTGCATTAAAAACCTCAGACATTGGTTGTGCAATGGGAATTGTTGGAACAGATGTTGCCAAAGAAGCAGCAGATGTTATCTTAACAGATGATAACTTTGCAACCATTGTATCAGCAGTAGAAGAAGGTAGAAGAATTTATGACAACATATTAAAAGTTATCCAATTCTTATTATCAAGCAACATAGGAGAGGTGGTTGTATTATTCTTAGCAACATTATTAACTCCGTTATTTGCACAATGGTTTGGAATTACAGATATAACACACTTAGAAATTTTATTACCAATACACATCTTATGGATCAACTTAGTAACAGACTCTTTACCAGCATTAGCATTGGCTTTTGACCCAGCAAATGCCGATATCATGAATAGAAAACCAAATAAGCCAGGAAAAGGTGTATTCACCAAAGGAATGACATGGAGAGTAATATATCAAGGGGTTATGATAGGTTTATTAACACTTGGAGCATTTATGATAGGTCTTGCAACAACAACAGAACCAATCGATGGATTAACATTAGATGAATCAAAAATAGAAGTAGGTCAAACAATGGCATTTGTAACATTAGCCCTTTCAGAATTGGTACATGTATTTAATGTTAGAAATAATAAAAAATCTATCTTTAAAACAAAAGTATTTAATAATAGTAAACTTATCTGGGCAGTACTTGGTTCAGCACTATTAATGGGCGTTATCCTAGCAGTACCAGCTTTAAGAGGAATCTTTAGTATACCAGTATTACCAACACAAAATATTTTAGAATTAATTGGTTTAGTGATTTCGCCATTAATTATTGTTGAATTGTTTAAATTGTTTAAGATTAATAGTTTTAAAGATGAATAAAAGAAAAGCAACTTTCATACGAAAGTTGCTTTTTAGCGGTTTGTTAGATAATGTATCTATAGTATTAATAAAAAATTAATAAATCCTCTATTTATTATTAATAAAAATATGGTATAGTATATATGCTAAGAAATAAAAGAAAATATAAAAATTAATTAATTTAAAATGAACTTTTATAGATAGAGTTCGAGAAAGGAAAAAATTATGTATAACATATTAGTAGTGGATGATGATAAAGAGATTGTAAATGCCATTGAAATTTATTTATCACAAGAAGGGTATCATATTATAAAAGCCTATGATGGAGAAGAAGCTTTAGAAAAATTAAAAGAAAATGAAATTCATTTAATTATTTTAGATATCATGATGCCAAATAAGGATGGAATTGAAACTTTACAAGAGATTAGAAAAGATAAAACGATTCCTGTGATTATGCTTTCTGCAAAATCAGAAGACTATGATAAAATTTCAGGATTAAATACAGGAGCAGATGATTATGTGACAAAACCATTTAATCCATTAGAATTAATAGCAAGAGTAAAATCTAATATCAGAAGATATGTGGATTTTAGCCATGTAAATGATACAAATGGAAAGAATAAAAATCAAAAAGAAAGAGTACTGAAAACAGGAACTTTAGAAATGAATGATGAAACCAAAAAGGTTACAGTAGATGGAAAAGATATTAAGTTAACAGCGACAGAATATAACATATTAAAATTCTTACTAGAAAACAAAGGAAAAGTATATTCTATAGAACAAATTTATGAAAATGTCTGGAATGAAGAAAGTTATGGCGCAGAAAATATTATTGCTGTACATATTAGACATATCAGAGAGAAAATAGAAATTAATCCCAAAGACCCTAAATATTTAAAAGTTATTTGGGGAATTGGATATAAAGTAGAAGATATAAAATAATAGAGAGGTGAGTAGATGCAAGATATTAAAGAATCTATATTATTGAAATTTTTATGTTATATATTGATTCCCATTATGATTTTTGTTTTAGCTATTAGTATGATAGATGTGTCTATTACATCACAATATGGGGAAATGGAAGGACCAGAAGAATATATAGAAACGGAAGAATTTGGAAGAGAATATTTGTTGACATTAATTTATAAAGTTCAAGATATTTATGGAGATAAAAAAGAACGTAGTAATATATCAGTTAACAAAGAGAATAGTAATCCATTTAATCATTATGATGAAATTGAAGACAAAAGTTATGAGCATCCAGTGTATTATGAAGTAATCAATTATAGTAATACAATGGTAAGTCAATATATTAATTATATTATCATTGATAAAGAAAATGGGAATATGTTTACCAATATTCGATCAAACAATTATCCAGAAGAGATAGATAAATTAAAAACAGAAAAGACTAACTGGAGTTATCAAGATGGGAATATAACCACAAATATTAATGCGATAAATCAGGAAAGTACAAAATATATGACTTCATCTAGTTATTCAACAGATAATTTGGAAGGATATGATGTGTATTCAAATATTGACCCGAATATGCTAAGTTATTCAAATTCTTTATATGTACAACAAACTGTATATAATATATTTAAGGGACATGAAAATTTGCCAGCATATTTAATACCATTGTCAGCAATTTCAATCATTATTATGATAGTCTATTTAATCTGGGCAACTGGACATGAAAAAGGAAAAGAAGGCATTCAATTAAATAGTATTGATAGAATTTCTTATGAAGTTATATCTATTGTTATTATGTTTGTCATTGGCATGATGATGAGTTTTGCAGTAGCAAGTGTAGAATCGCAAATACCTCAAAAAATTCTTATATCTGTATTTCTATTATGTTATTTAATTGGATATGCATGTTTGGCAGTATGGGTTAGTACAACAATTAGAAGAATAAAAGCAAAGCAATTTTTCCGTTCATTTTTAACCTATAAAGTTTGTAGATGGATAAAAGTAACTATTGAAAAAATTTTTAGAAAAGTAACAGATAAAGAAAATACAAATCGAAAAATTACCATCATTTACTGGGGATTTGTGGTTATTAGTATTATATTAGCATGTACTATGTGGAGTGGAATCGGATTACTTGTATTAATTGCTTTTTGGATATGGGCATATTATAAATTATTACAGTATAACAAAAAAATACAAAAAATAAATGAAGCATTAAGAAATATATATGAAGGAAATCCAAATGTAAAACTGAATGAAGAAGAACTAGAAGGTACTTTAAAAATTATGGCAAAATATATCAATGATATTGCAGGTGGATTTACAAATGCCATTGAACAAAGCTTGAAATCAGAAAGATTAAAAACAGAATTGATTACAAATGTATCACATGATATCAAAACACCATTAACTTCAATTATAAACTATGTAGATTTATTAAAAAAAGAAGATATCAATAATGCACAGATAGAACAATATATTGCAGTATTAGATAAAAAATCACAACGATTAAAGAAATTGATAGAAGATTTAGTAGAAGCTTCCAAAGTATCATCTGGAAATGTGAAATTAAATATGGAAGTGATTAATTTAAAAGAATTATTAAATCAAACTATTGGTGAATTTGAAGATAAGTTAGAAAAGAAAAATTTAAAAATAGAAATGGATTTACCAAATGAAAATGTATTAATAAAAGCAGATAACAGGTATCTATATAGAGTCATTGAAAATGTATTTAGTAACATTTCAAAATATGCATTAGAAGGTTCTAGAGTATATATCAAACTAGAAAAACAAAAAGAAGAGGTATATTTAGAATTCAAAAATATATCCAAAGACAAATTAAATATTAGTGCAGAAGAACTAATGCAAAGATTTGTAAGAGGAGACAAATCAAGATATACAGAAGGAAGCGGATTAGGACTATCTATTGCAGAAAGTTTAACAGAATTACAAGGTGGAAAATTTAAAATAGATATAGATGGAGATTTATTTAAAGTAGAAATCAAATGGAAAAGTGAATGATAACCAAATTTTAAATAATTTACCAGATTTTCATAAAAAAGGTTTGACATTTTTATCTATTTAATAGATAATGTATATGTAAAATAAAATATAACCACAGGAAAAAGAAAGAGAATTACTAAGGAGGAAATATAAATGTATGTGTTTAATAGGATAACGGTAAATCCACAATTACCAAAAAGAATAGAAAAATTAGGAAAAATATCAAATAATTTATGGTGGTCTTGGAATACAGAATTTTTAAGATTATTCCAAAAAATTGATATGGATTTATGGGAGCAATGTTCAAAAAATCCAGTAAAATTTTTAAAACAAGTATCACAAGATAGATTAGAAAAAGTATCAAAAGATATAGCATTTTTAAAAGAATATGATAAAGTAGCAGAAAACTTTGAAAATTATATGAATAGTAAAAATACATGGTTTTCTAATAAATATCCTGCAAATAAAAAAGATTTAATTGCCTATTTTTCAGCAGAGTATGGATTGGATCAAACCATACCAATTTATTCAGGTGGACTTGGGATTTTATCAGGAGATCATTTGAAATCTGCAAGTGATTTAGGTATACCAATTGTAGCTGTGGGACTATTATATAAACAAGGTTATTTTAATCAGAAAATCAATGGATATGGACAACAAGAAACAGAATATAATAATATTGATTTATATGATTTACCAATTAACCCTGTAAAAGATGATAAGGGTGATGACTTGACAATTTATGTAAAATTCCCAAAAAGAAGATTATATCTAAAAGTATGGCAGATTAATGTAGGAAGAGTAAAATTATATTTGCTAGACTCAGATATACCTAAAAATAATGAAGAAGATAGAAATGTTACATTACGATTATATGGTGGAGATCAAGAAATGAGAATCAGACAAGAAATTGTCTTAGGTATGGCGGGAGTAAATCTTCTTACAAAATATTTAGGATTAAAACCAACAGTATATCATATGAATGAAGGACATTCTGCATTTTTAAATCTAGAAATCATAAAAAATATTATAAAAGAAAAGCAAGTTTCATTTGAAGTAGCAAAAGACATTGCAAGTTCAAAAACTGTATTTACAACACATACACCAGTACCAGCAGGAAATGATATATTCCCAATTGAATTAGTTGAAAAATATTTTAAAGATTTTTGGCCAAGATTGGGAATTACAAGAGAAGAATTCTTAAAGCTAGGAATGAAACCAGGACCAGATTTAGATAAAGGTTTCAATATGGGAATATTAGCATTAAAAATTGCAGGAAAGAAAAATGGAGTTAGTAAACTTCATGGAGCTGTTTCAAGAGAATTATTTAGTGAAGTATGGCCAAATATAGCAGCAAATGAATCTCCAATTGGATATGTAACAAATGGAATTCATACTTGTTCATGGCTTGCACCAAGATTAAAAGAGCTATATAATAAATATTTAATACCATATTGGCAAGATAATATACATCATGATTATGTATGGGAAAAAATTAAAAACATTCCAGATGATAAATTATGGAGTGCTCATGTGGAAAGAAAAAGAAAATTAATTAATCTTGTAAAAGAAAATACAACAGAAAGACTTAGAAGATCTGGATATAGTTATGAAGAAATTAATGAAATTGTATCAAAATTAAATCCAGATGCCTTAACAATTGGATTTGCTAGAAGATTTGCAACATATAAAAGAGCTACTTTAATATTTAAAGATATTGAAAGAATGACACAAATTATGAATAATACAGGAAGACCAGTACAAATCATATTTGCAGGTAAAGCACATCCAGCAGATAAAGAAGGACAAGATTTAATCAAATATATTCATGAAGTATCTATGATGCCACAATTTAAAGGAAAAGTATTTTTATTAGAGAACTATAATATATCAATGTCAAGATATTTAATAAGTGGTGTAGATGTATGGCTAAATAATCCAAGAAGACCTATGGAAGCTTCTGGAACAAGTGGACAAAAAGCATCTGTTAATGGTGTTATTAACTTTAGTGTACTAGATGGTTGGTGGGCTGAAGGATATACTCAAGAAAATGGTTGGACAATTGGAACAAATGCAGAATATGATTCTTATGAAGCACAAGATATGGCAGATAGCCAAAGTATGTATCATACTTTAGAAGAAAAAATTATTCCAATCTATTATGATAGAGATAAAAATGGTATATCAAAAAGATGGTTAGAAATTATGAAAAATTCAATCATAACAACAGGAGGAAAATATAGTACAGCTAGAATGTTAGTAGATTATACAGATCAGTTCTATATTCCATTATGCAATCTTACAAAGAAATATTATGAAAATATAGATAATGTAGCAGCATATAATGCATGGAAAAAAGATTTATATGAAAACTGGAAAGATGTTAAAATTATACAAGAAAATAGTAATTTAGATAATATAACAATCGATGCTGGAAATAAAATAGAAGTAGGATGTGAAGTACAACTTCCAAATATTGATGTAGAAAATGTGACGGTAGAAGCATATTATGGAAAAATATTAGATAATGGGGTTGTAGAAAATGTTAGTATTATTCCAATGCAGTTGCAAGAAGAAGATGAAGAACATAAAAAATATTATTTTACAACTAAAATTGAATTAACAACTGGTGGAAATTATGGGTATACATTTAGAGTTATACCAAGACATGAAATGCTATTAGAACCAGCAAATTTAAATTTAGTAAAATGGATAACGAAATAAGAACCTTGTTGTCTAAGACAATAAGAAAAAAGGGAATTTGGGGACAGACTCATTTTCCCTTTTTATAATTGATGTCCTTAAAAAAATATAGAATATAAAATCATTACACGATTTTGTATAAGCTAAATTTTCACAGAAATTCTAGAAGAAAAAAATGTGCCGCTTTCATTCAGGCTCAATCCAGTGATATATTCATTTCGCATAATATGTCGAATGTGATTGGAGTACTTGTACTCTTTCTTAATCAAAAATAAATGAGGAAGCGCGAATTCTTGCAGCGAGAGGCTCATTTATTTTTG
>CASEEU010000014.1 GCA_949287075.1 uncultured Eubacteriales bacterium
AATCATTAATTATATAAATTTTGATTTTGATGAATTTCGTTTACAGATTTATATATTCTAATTAATATAATATTTGCATTTTGTACTATGATTTTATAAATTCTATGCTTGTTACAATAGCTATATTACAAACTAAAATCATACAAAATAATGACCTTCTAAAATCGATTTTAAGGCGTTTTTATTTTTAGGACATATAGTTTGTTGTCTGCAAAAATGGGCAAAATACTGAAATATAAGGTTTTAAAGAAATTAGGTAAAATTATTTAAAATCTTATATAATTTTTTAAAAATATAAGGTTACAATAATGAAAAAAAATCCAACCAGGAAAAATCGAAAAATAATGAAGCATTAGAATTGGATTTAAGAGGATTTTATAAAGTAATAGTATAATAAATTGTTTTAATAAATAGCTAAAATGCTCGATATAAGGCTTATAGCAGAAATTGTGAGATATGACCATATATACATGGTTTTATATTTTACCCCTATACCTTATTGCGCAAAAGTTTCATAATGGTTCGTTTTTTGCCAGAGAGATAAGGAGTTTCGACAATTTTAGACATAAAATGTTAGTAAATAATTACTAGCTTTTTTTATTTGGAAAGGAAAATAAATATGAAAGAATTAGAAAATAAAATTCAAAAAATAACAGGTAATAAAAAATTTAAAATATCATCAAAAACATATTATCATCCAATAAAGAATATGTTTAATGATTTATTATCAAATTTATCAGAATCAAAAATAATAGAACATCAAATAAAAAGAAATCAGAATAATACAAAAATCAAATTACTAAATTTAATTGAAGAACTATGTAATAATGATAAATTTTACAAATTGATTGATGATGATATTCCTTGTTTAAAATCTATATTGGATTATATAGATGAGCATAACAATAATGAAACAATATTAAATGATGTTATTAAATTTATTGAAAAATGGTTAGATGAATGTTCAATAATAATAACTAAAAATGAGGATTGTTTTTCTCTATTAAATGAACAATTTAAAATATATTATGAAACAAATTTGACAGATTAGTATTAAATGTAAGAAATTATCTAATAGGAACAAATCACACATTAGCTTTATTTATATTTTTGTATTACCATTATAATATAAAGATAAATAGGAGATGGTTATTATGAGAAATATTAAATTAAAAGTTGATGAATATGAATATAGATTAATTATAAATGCTTTAAATGAATTAAGAAAAGATGAAATAGAAAAAGGAAAAGAAGTTAATTTTATAAATGAAGTAATGGAGAAACTATTAGAAAAAGCATAATTAAATAAACATATTGTAAGCGAGTTTGACCTTTTATGGTTACTCGCTTTTTTGCGTTAAGGCAGTACATAGCTTTTATTTATAAAGTTATAAAATAAAAGCTAAAATTAAAAGAAAGGAGGAAAGAATATATGTCAAGGTGTAAGACAATAGCAATAGCAAACCAAAAGGGTGGTGTTGGTAAAACAACAACTGCATTTAGTTTAGGGGTATCATTGGCAAACAATAATAAAAAAGTTTTAATTGTAGATGCAGATCCACAAGCTAATCTAACAACATATATGGGTTATTATGATGAAAATGAACTTCCTGTAACTCTATCAACTTTACTCGAAAGATATATAGAAGATAAAGGAATAAATTCAGAAGAAGCTATTTTACATCATCAAGAAAAAGTAGATTTAATTCCATCAGATTTAAGTTTAGCAATGACAGAGTCTAACTTGCAAAATGCAATGAGTAGAGAATATGCAATGAAAAATTGCTTAAGTAGTCTAAAAGATAAATACGACTATATAATTATTGATTGTATGCCATCTCTATCAATGATTACAACTAATGCACTAGCTTGTAGTGACCAAGTTATAATTCCTGTGCAAAGTCAATATCTATCGGCAAGAGGAATGGGAAATTTACTCAATATTGTTTCAAGAGTTAGAAGACAATTAAATAAAGAGCTAAAAGTTGGTGGAATATTAATGACATTAGTAGATAATAGAACTAAACTGCCATTTACAATTAGAAAAGAATTAGAAATTAATTTTGGTAACATTGTAAAGTTATATGATACTCAAATACCATTTGCAGTAAAAACGGCAGAGTCTTCATCTAAAGGGAAAAGCATTTTTGCTTATGACAAAAATAGTAAAGTTGCAGAGGCTTATTCTCAATTTGCAAAGGAGGTGTTAAGAGATGACGAAAGAGAACGAAAAAATGCACTTTCCAAAGGTTACATTAGATAATTTTTTCACAACTCAAGAAGAAAGAGATGCTGAAAATTTAGAAAAAGTACAAATGATTCCTGTTAATAAAATCTCTAACTTTCCTAAACACCCATATCAAGTTAGAGAAGATGAAGAAATGGACGAATTTGTTAAAAATATTAAAGATAACGGAGTTATATTGCCTGTTATAGTTAGACCAAAAGAGGATGGAACTTATGAAATGATTTCTGGACATAGAAGAAAAAGAGCTTGTGAGTTAGCAGGAATAACAGAAATCAAAGCTATTGTAAGAGATATGACAGATGAAGAGGCTATTATACAAATGGTTGATAGTAATAAACAAAGAGAGAAAATCTTGCCAAGTGAAAAAGCATTTGCATACAAAATGAAATTAGAAGCATTAAAAAAACAAGGAAAAAGAAATGATTTAATAACTTCTTCGCCAGTGGCGACAAAGTTAAATGAAAAAGGAACAGCTGAAATGATAGGAGAAGAATTTGGAGATGGAAAAGATAATGTATATCGCTATATAAGATTAACTGAACTAATACCAGAGATATTAAAATTAGTTGATGAAGAAAAAATGAAATTAAGACCAGCAGTTGAAATCTCATACTTAAAAAGCGAGGAACAGGAATATTTACTTGAGTCAATAGAATATACAGAAATATTTCCATCACATCCACAGGCAAGAGAAATGAAAAAATTAAGTTTGGAGGGTAATTTGTCAGAAGATGAAATAGACAGAATAATGTCAACAGAAAAGCCTAATCAAATAGAACAAGTAAAATTTAGATATGATAAGGTAAAAGATTATTTTCCTAAAGGTTATACAGTACAACAAATGCAAAGTGTTATAGAAAAATTATTGCAGAAATATCAAATGCAATGGCAAAAGGAAAAACAATTAAAAAAATATGATAGATAGTAATACGAAAATTATTGTATATACAAATATTCTGTATATACATTTTTTATTCCCCCCTCCTTACAATCCACCCCCTTATACTAGCTATATACTAACTGAAAAGAATATATATTTTAATTAAATTATATATAAAATACTGCGAAAGGAGTGATGTTTATTGATTATTAGCTAATAAAAATTGCACATTTGTTGTGATTGAAAAATTCTTGTAAAATAAAAACAAAGGAGAGTGGTTTTAATGAAAATTAAAATATTAATATTAACCTTAGGTATTATTATTACAATGATTTGTGGAGTCAAAATAAATGATTTTAATACAGCAAATAATGTGCAAGATAATAAAATTGTTACAGCAGATGAAAACTTAATAGCAAATGAAATTGCTATTACTCAAGAGAAACAAATAGAAGAAGAACTAAAACAAAAACAAAATGAAAATGTTACTAAAAATACAGAAGAACAAGAAAGTACAAATACCGTAAAAGAAAAAACAGAAGTCCAAAAAGAAGTTTTAAAAACAAATTCATCACAAAATACATCTACTACAAAAAAAGAAACATCTAAAAATACACAAGATGAAACAACTGTAAAACAAGAAACTACAAGTGTTGAAGAAACCCCAAAAGAAGAAACACAAGTTACAAAAACACCAACAGAAAGTGATTTAGAATACTGGTGTGTAGCAGGTGGAGAACATCACGTTGCAGGAGATGGAGAAAATGAACACGGATATTATTCAACTTGGGATGAGGCATATAAAGCTTTTGAAGATTATACAAAAGGCTGGGCTTCAGTTCAATTCAAAATAAGTCAATGTTCGTGTGGTCTATTCTATTTCTGGGCAATAAAATAATATAATTTTTTTACAATAGCTTTAACAAGAGTAAACTCTGTTAAGGCTTTTTTTGTGTAAAAAAGGAAAGGAATGGAGAAAATATGAAAATGAAATCTAAAAAAATTATGACTATTATAAGTTTAATTTTGGTCATAATTAATTTTTTACCAATTAATGCTTTTGCAACATTCATAACTGATATAAATTCAAATGCACAATTTGGAGTTATATCTGGAAGTCTTGCAAATTATGGACACGAACTTCATTATGCAAATTATGATGGAGGAAGATATTTAGTATTCTGTACTGAGTACGGAGAAACCAGTCCAAACGGTAGTGATTATACTTATAATGGAGATTTTATAGTTCATTATAAGAGTAATTTGCCACAATATGAAAAAATAGCAGAAATGATTTACTTTGGATATACAATGAATTATGGATATGATATTCCAACAAGTGCAGATGCAATTCGTGCAGCTTGTTGTACGCAACAATGGGTTTGGGAGTACATTCATAATAATATTGATGGCAATTCAAGAGTACCATCAAGAGATAGTTGGAATGGAAATTATATGTCATCAGGACTTTTGGCAGATTGGACAGCAAGAACAGAACAATATTATAACTTATATCACGGAAATACATCTTTTAATGGAACTACAAATAATGTAGCATTAGGACAAACTACTACATTAACAGATACAACTGGAAGATTATCATCATACCAGTCTTTTAACCAAACTATAAATGGAATAACATTTAATCATACACAAGGAAGTAATGAATTAAATATAATCGTTGATAGTAATTGCACAGCAGATACTGTAACTTTTAACTCAAGAGATTATGGACTATATCAATTAATGCCAAATGGAAGTGCTTATAATAGTTCAACAATGTCAAACTATGTGTACTTTGAATTTACAAGTGGAACAGTACAGAATTTAATGTTCTCTAACTATGTAGATCCATCAGCATTTTCTATAACAGTACAAGTAGAATATGGAAATGCTCTATTAATTAAAACAAATGCAAATGGAGATACATTAGCAGGTTGTACTTTTGAATTATATAGAGATGCAAATTGTACTCAAAAAGTTGGAACAGGAACTACCGATTCTAATGGAAATATCTTTTTTGAAAGGCTTGCACCTATGACATACTATGTAAAAGAGGTACGGAGTTCCAAAAGGTTATCTATTAGATACAACAGTTAAATCAGTTGAAGTAAAACTTAATGAAACAGCTGAAATTACATTTAAAAATAATGAGCCAACAGGAGAGATAAAACTTATTAAAACAGATGTTGAAACAGGAAATGAAAATAGAGTTGATGGAACAGCACATCACGGAGATGCAAAATTAGAAGGAACAGAATATACTCTATATGCTAAAGAAGATATATACAATGTAGCTAGAACAGTAAAATATTTTTCTAAAGATGAAGAAATTGCAACATACACATTTAATAATAATGGAGTTGCAACTATTGATATTATAACAGATAGTACATCTGCTAATTTAATTGTAGAAGGAAATGTATTAAAAAATATTCCTTTAGGAAATTTCTATGTAAAAGAAACATCAATAGGAGAAGGATATTTGCAAGATACTGAAACACATAATATATCATTAGAATATAAAGATAAAGATACAGAAGTAATTACTATTGAAAAAACATTAACAAATAGAGTTCAAAAAGCAAAATTTGAAGTTATAAAAATTTCTTCTGTAACTAATACCACTGCACCTACTGTTGAGGGAGCAGAATTTACTGCAATTTTAACTAAGTATGTAGATTTTTACGGAAGTTTTGACGAGGCACTAAAACATTTAGACGAATTTGCTGAAGATGAGTATTCAGTATTTAAAACAGGAGCAGATGGACACGGAATATCAGGACTTTTAGCTTATGGACATTATACTGTGAATGAGACATACTGTCCTTCTGATAGAATTAATCCTGTTGAAGAATTTTATGTTTCAATAGATAAAAATAGTGATGGTGTTATAAAAGAATTAATTGAAAATGATACACCTTTTGAAAGTTATTTAAAATTAGTAAAAGTTGATGAAAAAACAGGTAAAAAAGTAACTTTAAATAACACAACTTTTTCTTTATATAAATTAAATGAAGAAACAAATGAATGGGAAAGAGTTTCTTGCAAAATAGGAAAAGAAACATTTGATACTTGGACAACTGATGAAAATGCAACAGCTTATACTGAAACAAAGCTTGAGGCTGGAAAATATAAAGTAGATGAGATAGTCGTTGCAACAGGATTCCTAGAATTAGATGAGGAATGTATTTTTGAAATTAATAGAAGTAATGAAACATTAGAATATGATGAAGATAATGACGCATATATTACTGTTACAGTTAAAAATGAACAACCTACTGGAACTTTAGAAGTATATAAAGAAATGAACTTTAGAGATGATGTAGATACTTCATTAATAGAAAAAGATATTGACTATACAGAAATATCATTTGAATTAAAAGCTACTGAAGATATTATTGATTATTCAGATGGAAGTATAATATATGAAAAAGGTACAGTTATAGGAACTTATAATCTAAAATCAGATGCAACATTGAAAGTTGAAAATATACCAATGGGTGCTTATTCTTTAAAAGAAGTGACAACAGTAGATGGAGCAACATTAGATGAAACAATATATGATGTTATATTTACACAAGAAGATACAAAGACAAAAGTATATACTGTTAAATTAGATATTGAAAATTATACTACTTGTGTAGAAATTAGCAAGACAGACATTACAGGAGAAAAAGAACTTGAAGGTGCAACTTTAACTGTAAAAGATAAAGATGGAAATGTTGTAGATACTTGGGTTTCTGGAGATAAACCTCATAAAATAGAGGGATTATTAGTAGATGAAACATATACTTTAATTGAAGAAATACAAGTAGATGGATATGTAAAAGCAACGGACATTGAATTTACAGTAAAAAACACAAATGAAATTCAAAAAGTAACAATGATTGATAAAATTGTTGAAATGACAAAAGTAGATATTGCAGGAAATGAACTTGAAGGAGCTACTATACAAGTATTAGATAAAGATAATAATATTGTTGATGAATGGGTTTCTGGCAAAGAGCCTCATAAAATAAAAAATTTAGTTGAGGGAGAAACATATATCTTACACGAGGAAATTTGTGTTGAAGGATATGTAAAAGCATCAGATATAGAGTTTACTGTTTCTTATGATAAGGAAACACAAAAAATTGAAATGGTAGATAAGATTGTTGAAATAACAAAGACAGACCTTGTAACAGGAGAAGAACTTGAAGGAGCAGAACTTGAAGTAATTGATATAGAAACAGGAGAAACTGTAGATAAATGGACTTCTACAAAAGAGCCTCATAAAGTTAGAAACCTAGAAGAAAACAAAACTTATAAATTAATTGAAACAATTTGTCCATACGGATATGAAATTGCAGAAGAAATCGAATTTACTGTAACAGAAGATAAAGAAACACAAAAAATCGAAATGAAAGATATGCCTATTCTTACAGATATAACTTTAATTAAAGTAGATTCAGATACTAAAGAAAGAATATACGAAGATTTTGTATTTGGAATTTATAGTGATGAAAATTGTACTAATTTAATTGAAGAATACAATTCTAATAGTGAAGATGCAACAATAGTATTTAATGAAATGAGATATGGAAAATTCTTCATAAAAGAAGTTTCAGCACCAAATGGATACCAAATATCAGATAGAATTGTAGAAATAGAAATAAATGACAAAGGTGTTTTCATAGATGGAGAAGCTATGGGAACAGATAAAAATGGTAATTATACTTTTGAATTTGAAAATACAAAAATAGAAACACCAAACACAGGAGATAGCAGAAATACATTATTACTAGGTGGAATTGCAGGAATATCTGCATTATCTTTAGTAGGATATGGCTTATATAAATTAATAAAAAAATTAAGAAATAGATAATCAATAAAGGGTAGTAGTATTACTGCCCTTTTCTTTTAAAGGTAGGTGTAATATGGCAGAATTTACTATAAAACAAAAAAATAAATTATTAAAAAAACTAAAAGCTATAAATATAACTTCTGAAAAAGATATTTTAAATGTTAAATTATCAGACTTAAAGAAAATAAACCAGTTAGAAGATGAAGAAATAGGCAAATTAACTATGAAAGATATTGAAATAATATGGCAAGTTCAAGATGCAATAGAGAAAAAAGAATTACTAAATTTTTTTACTGATACAAATTAAAAAGGAGGGAGGTTATAAATGGGGAAAATTGTTGAAACTAGGAAAAGATACAAAGAAACATTGGATGAAATAACTAAAAGTGAAGAAAATTGGCTTTCCTTTTTAGATACAAGTAGTTGGAATTTTAAATATGATTTTGCAGATCAAGTGCTAATTTATACTCAAAGACCAGATGCAAAAGCTGTTGCAACTATGGAAGTTTGGAATAAAAAGGTAAAAAGATGGGTTAATAAAGACGCAAATTTTATTTTTGTATTCTCCAAAGATGAAAATAGCCAATTTCCTTTTAATTTAGTATTTGATGTTTCTGATACTCATAATAGTAGAGGAACAGAATATAAATTATGGAATATAAAACCAGAATATGAAAAAGAAGTAGTTGAAATGCTTGAAAGTAATTTTGGAGCAGAAACAAAAGAAAAAACACTAAAACAAGCAATAACTGTAAATAGTTACAATATGGTAGTTGATAATATTGAAGATTATATGACATCTATACAAAAATATAAAACTGGTAGTTCTTTAGAAAATCTATCAGATAGTGAAATATATAGTATATTAGTTCCAACGGTTTGGGCAAGTGTAAGCTATATGATGATGACAAGGTGTGGCATTGATACAAAGAATGAAATTGATATACAAGAATTTAGTTATATAAAAAATTTTAATAGTGATAAAATTATAAATATTATAGGAACAGCAACAAGTGATATTGCAGAAATGGGGTTAAGAGAAATTGCAAAAACAGTAATAAATTTGCAAAAAGAAGAAAGAAATATAAATCACACATTTGTTAAAAATCAGAAACAAGAGTATTCTAATAATAAAGAAATTAGTAAGGGAGGAATGGAAAATGGAGAAAATAGAATACACGAAAGTGGGAGATTACAATATGCCAAATCTAGTAATGGAAATGGAGAAAATACCAACTGGCAAATACGCAAGAATGAGACTTCATTACCTAAAGGAAAACAAGAAAGAAGAATATATAATTCTATTGATGGACAAAAAATTGAACGAACATTTGACACATATACAAGAAACAGCAACACAGATGTTACAACAGATAATAGAGAAATTAGCAAAACAAGAAGGGACAACAGAGGAATTGAAATCTCAAGACCAGATGAAATGGACAGCTCTAATGAACAATTACAAATTGATAGCAGAGGAGCAAATAATGAACGACTTGATTTACAGTTAGAAGAACAAATTAACCAAATAAATAATATTGATGATATACAAACTGAAAATGAACAAATACAAACCATTGCAGAAGTAGAAAATACTTCTGTTTTTTTAGTTACACAAGAAATGATTGATGAAGATTTACAGCTAGGTAGTGGTTTCGAAAATGGTAAGTTTAGAATTTATCAGCAATTTATGAAAGGTTTATCAGATAAAGAAAATGCTGATTTTTTAAAAGAAGAATATGGAATTGGAGGAAGACATACCTCTGTTGATAATATTTTTCAAAATCACGATAGTAAAGGAATAACATTTGAAGATTCTAAATCTAATAAAAAATATACACTGGCTTGGATTAAAATTGCTAAAAGAATAGGAGAGCTTATTGCTCAAGATAAGTATTTAAATGAAAATGAAAAAGATGAGTATATAGACTGGTTAGACTTAAATGAAATAGAAACAAATAATACAAAAGAGATACTGGAAAATCCAGATTATGAACTAGCTAAAAACTTATTATCTTTTATAAAAGATTATGATTTTTTTAGTTATATTAATAATGCACCATTAGATAATACTGAAGAACAAAATATTGAACTTATTATTGCAGATATTAACGATGAAAATAATGTACGAGAATATATAACATTTTTAAAATCTACACTTGAAGATTTAGATTATGATGATGAACTTGCAGTACAAGTAAGAGATTTTATTGTTAAATTAGAGAATAAATTGCCAGAATATGAATTTAGTAATGGAGATATTATTTATCTTGGAATTGACCAATATGAAATAAGAATAATAGATGATAAAAAAGTAACCTTAATAGATACAAGTTTCCCTTTACTAACCAAAGAACTTTCAATAGAAGAATTTAAAAAGAGAGTTAAAGAAAGTCCTCTAAATGATAAATTTAGGAAAGATACTAAAAGTTCAAATGATAATCTTTCACAAGAAGAAAAAGAACAAACTACTATTGTAGAAGAAACTAATGAAATGCCTCATATAGAGAACACTTTAGAAGGAAGATTATATGAATTTGTAAATCAATATGATATTTATGATATAGATGAAGTTTCATTAGATGAAATTAAAGATATATTGAATGATAAACAAAAGATTTCAGATACTGTAAATTATTTTTATGAAATATTGAATGCTGAAGATACAACCAATGAATTTACAGAAAAAATGAAAGAGCTTATCAATGAATTAACAAATTTATATGAAGAAAAAGATAAATCAAATATAGAAGAAACAAAAGAAGATAAAATAAAAATAAACATCAAAAAGAAAAGAAGAAATAAAATAGAATACTTTGATTTACACCCAGAAATAGCATTAAATGATAGAAATAATTATACTATAACTAATAATAATTTAGGAGAAGGAACACCAAAAGAAAAATTTAGAAGAAATATAGAGGCTATAAAAACTCTAAAAAAATGTACTGAAGAAAACAGATATGCAACACCAGAAGAACAAGAAATATTGGCAGAATATGTTGGCTGGGGAGGTTTAGCTGATGTTTTTGATCCTAATAAAGATAGTTGGTCAAATGAATATAAAGAACTAAAAGATTTACTTTCTGAAAAAGAATATACAGAGGCTAGAGCATCATCTGTAACTGCATTTTATACACCTCCTATTGTTATCAATTCAATTTATAAAGCATTAGAAAATATGGGACTTGAACGAGGCAATATACTAGAGCCTAGTTGTCGGAGTTGGTAATTTTATGGGAATGTTACCAGAACAGTTAAATGAATGTAAGATGTATGGAATAGAATTAGATACTATTTCTGGAGAAATTGCTAGACAACTATATCAGAAAAACACAATAGCAGTAAAAGCATATCAAGATGTTGAGTTACCAGACTCTTTTTTTGATGTAGCTGTTGGAAATGTACCTTTTGACGATTTAAAACCTTATGATAAAAAGTATGATAAATATAAATTTGTACTTCACGATTATTTCTTTGCAAAAACTTTAGATAAGGTTAGACCTAATGGAATAATAGCATTTATAACTTCTAAAGGTACTATGGACAAAAAAGATGAAAGCACTAGAAAGTATATATCACAAAGAGCTGAACTAATAGGAGCAATTAGATTACCAAATGATACATTTCAGAAAAATGCAGGAACAACAGTTACAACCGATATTATTTTTCTAAAGAAAAGAGATAAAGTTACAGATATAGATGAGGAATGGATACATTTAGGAACAAATGAAAATGGAATAGAGATGAATAACTATTTTATAACACATCCAGAGATGATACTAGGTAATATGGAAATGATTTCTGGTAGATTTGGACAAGAAAGTGCTTGTATTCCATATAGTGATAGAACTTTAGAAATTCAGCTTAATGAGGCAATAGAAAATCTAAATGCAGAAATAGACGACTTCCAGATAGACGAATTATTGGAAGATGAGGAAAAAACAATTCCAGCAGATCCATCAGTTAGAAATTTCTCATATACAATAGTAGATAATCAAGTATATTATAGAGAGAATAGTTTGATGTATTATCAAGAACTACCTCTGACAGCTATTAGTAGAATTAAAGGTATGATAGAAATTCGTGATTGTGTTAGAAATTTAATTGAACTTCAGCTTGAAGATTACCCAAACGAAGATATAAAAAGAGAACAAGCAAAATTAAATAGTTTATATGACAAATTTACAAAAAGCTATGGTTTAATAAATAGTAGAGCAAATGAAAAAGCATTTTCTGAAGATGATAGTTATTATCTACTATGTTCATTAGAAATTGTAGATGAAAATAAAAATTTTGTTAGAAAAGCAGATATGTTTAATAAAAGAACTATCAAGCCTCGTACACCAATTTCTAAAACAGATAATAGCATAGATGCTTTAATATCATCAATTTCTGAAAGGGCAACAGTTGATTTAGAATATATGTCTAAACTTACAGGCAAAACAGAAGAACAACTTATTAAAGATTTAGAGGGCAGTATATTCAAAGATCCTATGTTAGAAAAATATGTTACAGCAGATGAATATTTGAGTGGAAATATCAGAGAAAAGCTAAAAATTGCTAAAGAATTTGCTGAAAACAATCCAGAATATGAAATTAATATCAAATCATTAGAAAGTGTTATACCAAAGGATTTATCTGCAAGTGAGATTAGTGTTAGACTAGGAGCAACTTGGATACCACCTAGATATATTGAAGAATTTATATTTGAACTATTAGAAACCCCTTCATATAATAGAGATGATATAAGAGTAAATTATTCAAATTATACATCAGACTGGAGTATTAGTGGCAAAAATGTTGATTGGAATAATAGTAGAGTAAACACAACTTATGGAACTAAAAGAATTAATGCATATCACATTATAGAAAAAACTCTTAATCTAAAAGATGTTCAAATTTTTGACAATATAATTAATATAGATGGAAAACAAGAAAGAAAACTAAATGCTCAAGAAACTGCAATAGCTCAAGGAAAACAGGAGATAATCAAAACAAAATTTGAAGAATGGATATGGAAAGATAGAGAAAGAAGAGAAGAACTAACAAGACTTTATAATGATAAATTTAACTGTATTCGACCTAGAGAATATGATGGAAAATATATAAATTTTGTAGGTATGAATCCAGAAATTACTTTAAGAAAACATCAATTAAATGCAGTAGCCAGACAATTATATGGTGGAAATACTTTGCTTGCCCACGAGGTACGGTGCAGGAAAAACCTTTGAAATGATTGCAGGTTCAATGGAAGGAAAAAGATTAGGCTTATGTAGTAAATCTCTTTTTGTAGTTCCAAACCACATCATAGAACAATTTAGTTCAGAATTTATGCAGTTGTACCCAAGTGCAAATATTTTAGTTACAAATAAAAAAGATTTTGCTATGAATAATAGAAAAAAGTTTTGTAGTAAAATAGCAACAGGCGAATACGATGCGATAATTATGGGACATTCTCAATTTGAAAAGATACAATTATCTAAAGAAAGACAGGCTTATTTTTTAGAACAACAAATAAATGAATTAGCACTAGGTATAAGTGATTTAAAAAACAATGACGGAGAATATTATTCAATAAAACAACTTGAAAAAAGCAAGAAAAAGATAGAAGAAAAATTAAAAAGATTAAATGATAGTTCTAAAAAAGATACTGTAATTACTTTTGAGCAACTAGGTATAGATAGATTATTTGTAGATGAAGCTCATAACTTTAAGAATTTATATCTATATACTAAAATGAGAAATGTTGGTGGAATTGCTCAAACTGAGGCACAAAAAAGTTCAGATTTATTTATGAAATGTAGATATTTAGATGAACTAACTGGAGGAAAAGCGATAACTTTTGCTACTGGTACACCAGTAAGTAATAGTATGGTGGAATTATACACTATGCAACGATATCTGCAATATAATACTTTAGCTAAAAATGGATTATTACAATTTGATTCGTGGGCTAGTACATTTGGAGAAACTGTTACAGCACTAGAACTGTCTCCAAGTGGAAATGGTTACAGAAGTAAAACAAGATTTGCTAAATTTTATAACTTGCCAGAACTTATGGCATTATTCAAAGAAGTGGCTGATATTCAAACATCAGACACTTTAAATTTGCCTGTTCCTAAAGCTAATTTTGAAACAATAGTAGTAAAACCAAGTGAAATACAAGAAGAAATGGTTGAAAAATTAGGAGAAAGAGCAGAAAGTATAAAAAAAGGTAGTGTAGATCCTCGTGAAGATAATATGCTGAAAATCACTAATGAGGGAAGAAAACTTGCACTAGACCAAAGACTCTTAAATAATATGTTACCAGATTTTGAAAACAGTAAAGTAAATGTTTGTGCAGATAATATCTATAAAATATGGAATGAAACAAAAGATAATAAATCTACTCAATTAGTATTTTGTGATTTATCTACACCAAAGTCATTAGGTGCTAATGATAACCCTTATGAAACTGAAATAATAGATGGTAAAATTAAACTAAAAGATAGACAATTTACAGATGTATATACAGATTTAAAAAGAAAACTAATTGAAAGAGGAATACCAGAAGATGAAGTGGCATTTATTCACGATGCTAATACAGAAGTAAGAAAGCAAGAACTATTTTCAAAAGTAAGAACTGGAAAAGTTCGAGTTTTAATGGGTTCAACATCTAAAATGGGAGCTGGAACAAATTGCCAAAACAAAATCATAGCATTACACCATTTAGACTGTCCGTGGCGACCTGCTGACCTCACTCAAAGGAATGGTAGAGGGATTCGACAGGGAAATGAAAATGAAGAAGTTAATATTTACATTTATGTAACAGAAAAAACATTTGATGCTTATTTGTTTCAGTTAGTAGAAACAAAGCAAAAATTCATTTCTCAAATAATGACTTCAAAGACTCCTGTTCGTTCAGCAGAAGATGTAGATGAAAAAGCTCTTTCTTATGCAGAAATCAAAGCACTTGCTGCACGGAAATCCTCTTATAATTGAAAAAACACAATTAGATGTAGATGTTTCAAAACTAAAATTATTGAAACAAAGCTATTTAAGTGAAATTTATAGACTTGAAGATATGATAGCAAAGTATTATCCAAACAGAATCAAACAATTAGAAAACAATATTGCAAACATTGAAAAAGATATAAAACAAATTAATGAAAATACTAAAATAGAAAATGAAGAAAAGTTTTCTCCTATGATTTTAAAAGAAAAACTGTATAATAAAAAAGAAGATGCAGGAAAAACAATACTAGAAATATGCAAGACAAAAGAAAAAGCTGATTTAGAGGAAATAGGAGAATATAGAGGAATGAAATTACTATTACAAATTAATATAGTCAGACAAGAATTTGAACTATTCATAAAAGGAAATGCAGAATATAAAATCTCATTGGGAAATGACATATATGGTAATATAACAAGAATTGACAATGCATTATCTAATGTAAGTAAAGATTTGGAAGATAACAAACAAGATCTTGAAAACACCAAAAAACAATTAGAAAATGCAAAAATTGATGTTAAAGCTCCATTTGATAAAGAAGACGAATTGAAAGAAAAATCTATGAGGTTAGATAGAGTAAATGCTTTATTAAACCTAAACGAAAAAGACAATATTATTATAGAAGAAAATGAAGATGAAAAATCAAATGATGACGAAGATAAATGTCAAGACTATGATAAAGAGCCAATTTTATAAATTATACATTTTACTTTAAACTTATTTATTTATAAACTACCTCACAAGGAGGTGATTTATATGCAAATTGAAAAAATATTTAGTGAATCGATCTTGCAAAAATTATTTGAAAACAGACACGAAGAATTTTCACATAAATTTACTACTCTTACAGATACTAAAAAAATGTATGACAACCTTGAGAATAGATTAAAATCATTATTAGGATATATAAATAATGAACATTATAATTATGCCGAATCAGAAATTGATGGAATACTATCTGATATGCAAGTATGTATCGAATATTGGAATAGTGGCTTTTATAAACTTGGAGTAATTGATGGAATGAATTAAAAAAAAGAACTACAAAAAAAGTTGGAGGAAAATATTTATGGAAACATTAATGGATAGCTTTATGAATAGTTGTGGAGATAGTTTTATTCAATACTTTGAAAAACATAGATTTAAAAATCTAGTTAATAGAGAAGATTATAAAAGTCTGCATAGTAAAATGCAATTAATATTTGATGAATTTCCAAAAGTAAGAACTTTTATAGAAGATAGACTAATTACAGAATTAAATGATGACGAAAAAGATGCAGTTTTGAGAATTTTAGATATAAATGAAAAAATTGTAGAAATTGAAGCGAAAGAATTTTTTAAACTAGGTTTTAAAGAGGCTTATATATTTTTTGAAGAACAAGATCTATTAAATAAATAAAATTTTGGAAGATATTAAAGAAATTTGATATCTTCCTATGTTTTTTATAAAATGTATGATATAATCATCACGATTAATAGTAATTTATAGAGGTGAGGTGATTTTATATGATACCTAGAATATGGTAATATCACGAGTTATTTCGTGATAAAAAACTTTATTACAATAACTCGTAAAAAATGCAGAATAAAATGTAATAAAGGAGAAAAACAATGGAATTAATTATAAAAGCAAAAAATATAGATTTAGAGTATAATGGAAAACAAATTTTAGATATTGATAATTTAGAAATATATAATTATGACAAAATCGGAATAGTAGGAAAAAATGGCATTGGAAAGACAACATTATTAAAAATCTTGTTAGGACAAATAAAATTAGAAACAGCAGAAATTAAAACTTATGGAAAAATAGCATATATTCCACAATTAGAGCAAATAGAAGTAGACAACATTGAAGATAAATCTATATTAGGAAAATTAAATGTTCATAATGTAACAGGTAATAATTTATCTGGTGGAGAAGAAACAAAATTAAAAATAGCAAAAGCATTATCAGAAAATAGTGATGCAATATTTGCAGATGAGCCTACTTGCAATTTAGATAAAGATAGTATTGATTATATAACAAATACTTTAAAATATTATTCAGGAAGTGTAGTAGTAATTAGCCACGATAGATATTTTTTAGATGAAGTTATAAATAAAATATGGGAAATTGAAAATGGCAAGATTATAGAATATTGGGGAAACTATACAGATTATTTAGAACAGAAAGAACAAGAAAATCAAACACATTTAAGAAAATATGAGCAATATATAAATGAAAAACAAAGATTAGAAAAGATAGTAGATGAAAAATTAAAACAAGCACAAAAAGTTGGAAAAAGTAAAAATCAAAAAAATACAGAAAATGGTGGAAGATTAGCACATCAAAAATCAACAGGAAGTAAAGAAAAAGCACTTCACAAATCAGCAAAAGCAGTAGAAAAAAGATTAGAAGAACTAGAAGAAATAAGTCGACCAACCAAAGAAAGACAGATACATTTTAGAATTAGTAGTTCTCTTGAAATATATAATCCTGTTCCAATTATGAGTGATAATCTAAATAAAAAAATTGGAGATAAAATAATATTTGAAAATGCCAAATTCAAAATACCACTTGGCAAAAAAGTAGCAATTACTGGAGCAAATGGAACTGGAAAAACAACATTACTAAAAATGATTTTAAATAAAGAAAATGGAATAGAAATATCTCCAAAAGTGCAAATTGGATATTTTGCACAAAATGGATATAAGTTTGAAAAAGAAAAAAATGTTTTGGAGTTTTTAAAAGAAGATTCAGATTATCAAGTGTCAGAAATAAGAAGTATGATTGCAATGTTAGGATTAGAACAAAATGTAATTACTAGAAAAATGCAAACTTTAAGTGGTGGAGAAATTGTAAAAATATTACTTTGCAAAATGCTACTTGGAAAATATAATGTGTTAATTATGGACGAACCTAATAATTATTTAGATATACAAAGTATAGAAGCATTGGAGATTCTTATGAAACAATACAAAGGTACAATAATATTTGTATCACACGATAAAAGATTAGTTGAAAATGTTGCAGATATTATATACGAAATTAAAGATAATAAAATAACAGAAAAAACATAAAGACAAATTACAAT
>CASEEU010000015.1 GCA_949287075.1 uncultured Eubacteriales bacterium
AAAAGAATATAAAGACCCGTTCAACGGGTCATAAGAGACGCATGCGTCGGGACAGCTATGAGCCTTGAGGCTCTGCTTGTAACAAAGCCTTTTAGGCGTTATGAGTAAAATACCCCCGGCTAAGCCGGGGGATTTTTATTCCCATAGAGTTCGTTTTTCTATGCGACATAATGTTTAATGTTAAGAAGTAAACAAAATCTTAATGCTTCTTAGTACTACTAAAAAAATCATGTGATTGTAAATTTTTATAAACTTATGAATATACTATAAATAATGAAGAAAAATTAGTGAACAAAGAATAATAAGCGAAGAAGAAAAAATAAGAAGAAAAAATAAGAAAGAAAAAAGAGTAAATAAAAAAGAAAAACTGGTAAATAAGAGGAGGTACATAATGCAAGAAAAAGGATTAGATTTTAAACATAAAGAAGTGATAAATATTAGCGATGGAAGAAGATTAGGATATGTGCAAGATGTATGTGCAGACTTAGAAACTGGGAATATCACACATATTATTGTTCCAGGTTCAGGAAATAAATTAATGAACATTTTTAAAACAAATAATGAAATATCGATTCCTTGGAAAAATGTGAAATGTATTGGAGAAGATCTAATTTTGGTAGAATTGTGAAATATACTTTGTTTTTTCTTAAAGAAAAGAAGACCTCCAATGTTTTAATTGCACCAAATGCCCCAATTGCACGAAATGCTCCAATTGCACCAAATGCCCCAATTGCCCCAAATAACTCTTGATTTTTTTTGATAAATACAGTATAATGCTAATATTGAATGTCGCATAGAAAAACGAACTCAATGGGACAAAAAATGTCGCATAGAAAAACGAACCTAATGCGACAAAAAAGAAGGGAAGATTTTAAATGAAAGCAATTGAGATTAGAAATAAATATTTAGATTTTTTTAAGAAACATGGACATGCAGTTATTCCATCAGCTTCATTGATACCAGAAAATGATCCATCTGTTTTATTTACAACTGCTGGTATGCAACCATTAGTTCCTTATTTATTAGGAGAGAAGCATCCAGAAGGAACAAGATTAACAGATTATCAAAAATGTGTGAGAACGAATGATATTGACGAAGTAGGAGATAATAGACATTTAACATATTTTGAAATGCTTGGAAACTGGTCTTTAGGAGATTATTTTAAAGAAGAGTCTATCAAAATGAGTTTTGAATTTTTAACAAAGGAATTACAAATACCAGTAGAAAAATTGTCAGTAACTTGTTTTGAAGGAGATGAAGATTGTCCAAGAGATGAAGTTTCAGCTAAAGTATGGAAAGATGCTGGAATTTTAGATGGACATATCTATTTTTATGGAAAAGATGATAACTGGTGGATAGCAGGAGAAGAAGGACCATGTGGACCAGATACAGAAATGTTTTATGATACAGGGAAACCAGCATGTGGACCAGACTGTCAACCTTCTTGTGATTGTGGTAAATATGTAGAAATCTGGAATAATGTATTTATGGAATATTACAAAGATAAAAATGGATATTCTAAATTGAAACAACAAAATGTTGATACTGGTCTTGGATTAGAAAGAATGACCATGTTATTACAAGGTAAAGAAACACCATTTGATACAGAATTATTCTTACCAGTTATGAAAAAAATACAAGAACTACAAAAAGTAGATAGTATTGAAAGTAGAAGAATTATTGCAGAACATTTACGTTCAAGCATGATGATAATTGCAGATGGTGGAAGACCAAGTAATATTGATAGAGGATATGTATTAAGAAGATTAATTCGTAGAATGATAAGACATATGAACAAATTACAAATTGATTTATCAGAATTATCAAATCTAATAGAAATCAACATCGAAAATCTAAAAGAAATGTATCCAGAGTTAGAACAAAATAGAGACACAATCAAAAATGTGATTAACGAAGAAAAAGACAAATTTGTAAAAACATTAACACATGGAGAAAGAGAATTCCAAAAAGAAATGCAAAAAGCAAAAGAAAATGGAAAAACAGAAATTGATGCAAAAGTTGTATTTAGATTATATGATACCTATGGATTCCCACCAGAGGTAACAAAAGAATTAGCAGATGAAAATGAAATGACAGTTGACTTAAAAGGATTTGAAGAATTATTTAAAGCACATCAAGAAAAATCAAGACAGGGAAGTACACAAAAATTTAAAGGTGGGCTAGCTGACCAAAATGAAATAACAATTGCATATCATACAGCAACCCATTTATTACATCAAGCATTAAGAACGGTTTTAGGAGACCATGTAAAACAAAGTGGTTCTAATATTACAGAGGAAAGATTACGTTTTGACTTTACACATCCACAAAAAATGACAAAAGAAGAAATTCAAAAAGTAGAAGATTTAGTCAATGAACAAATTCAAAGGGATTTACCAGTTACTTGTGAAGAAATGAGCTATGAAGATGCTAAAAAATCAGGAGCTATTGGATTATTCACAGATAAATATGGAGACAAAGTGAAAGTATATACGATAGGCGACTTTAGCAAAGAAATTTGTGGAGGACCTCATGTAACGCATACAGGAGATATGGGAAGATTTAAAATCAAAAAAGAAGAATCAAGTTCTTCAGGAATTAGAAGAATTAAAGCTGTTTTAATAAAGGAATAATTCCAAATTGTTTATGGTATTATTAGCAAAAAAACAAAGAAATATCCAAGAATTGTAAAAGAACATAAAAAAGCCTTGCTTAACAAGGCTTTTTATGTTATAATATTAATTGTAAGGTTATTTTTGATAAAAGAGGTGAAAAACTTAGAAGAAATTCTAAGCAAAATATGAAAAATAGATTAGGAACGCAACCAGTAAATGGTGAAAAAGTTAGAATGGGTTATGTGATAGCTACCTTATTAAATATGATAGGTGGTTCTTCAAATAATGTCAAAGATGAAGAAATAGATAAAGAAGTTGAAAAAATTCGAGCAAATGAAGATAAAGGCGTTATAGAAAATTTGGAAAAAAGAATATTGCAGTCATATAAAGAAGGAAAAGGAAAATCAAATAAAAAACTTGTACAAGAATATAAAGAGGGAAAAGTTAAGGTGGAAAGAGGACCAAAAATAAAAAATGCAGAAATGAAAATACAAGAGGAAAGTGAAATGAAAACAAATCAAAAAGACAGTAAAGAAAGAGAAGAAAGATAAAAATGCAAGAATTTTAAAATTCTTGCATTTTTCACTTGACAAAAGGAAAAACTACCAGTATAATATTATTTGCTAACCGGCAAACAAGTTAGCAAAATAAAATATACATATGGCGAAGTAGCTCAGTTGGCTAGAGCATTCGGTTCATACCCGAAGGGTCATGTGTTCGAATCACATCTTCGCTACCAAAAAATACTCCTAGGAACTGGGAGTGTTTTTTATTGTTATAGAAATAACTAAAAAATCATTGACAAATATAAACATTTGTTTTATATTATATATGGATATATGGAATTATAAAAGAGAAAAATAATTTAATAAAAATAGGCAAAAATTGTTTTATGTGATAAAATATATAAAGGAAGATATTTTATATGATAGAAGAATTAGAAAAATTAATCGAATTTATACAGAAAGAATATATAGAAATAACAAATAAATGGGAAAATAGTGTATATTATTCTAAAATTAATTGGAAAAATACATTAGTCTGTAATATGGTAGAAAATAAAGAATTATTAGATACAATTATTTGTTATAGGGATTTTATAAATGAAAATATTATACAATTATTAATGGATTTTAAGCAATTTAATACAGACACAGCAAAAGTCAATATTAGAGCTAAAGCAAAAAACTCTATAGAATATAAAATAGAAAATTATATTAAGAACCATGAAAACGGAGAAATTCCAATAAATAAGTGTTTTAATGATTTGTTTGGCATAAGAATGATTTGTAGTGATGAAATGGAAAATAAAAAAATTATACAATTGATAACCAACAAATATAAAAATCTTAAATGTATAGACTCTTCTAAAAAAGATTATAAGGCGACACATATATATTTTAAAAAAGACAATTTTAGTTTTCAATGGGAGTTGCAAGTATGGAATAAAGTAGATGAAATAAATAATATTAAATCACATGAAAAATATAAACAAGATTATGTTAGATGGGAGAAAGAGAATAAAGGAGGGAATGAATAATGACAACACATTTTATTTTTATGAGTAGTTCATATTCATTAGGAACAAGGATAGCACTCGATTTTATAGTAGAAGATGAAAGTATTCAAATTAAATTAAAAAAAGATTTAGATAAAATTATAAAAAAATGTGGAAAAGATACATCTATATCGACTCATATGATTCAAGCAGAAGACAGAACATGGGAATCTGTTTGTGAAGCAGATCATTTTTTTAGAAATGTTAAAGTAGTTGAATCATTAGATAAATTTATAAAATTAATACAAAAGGATAGAAAATTAGAAGGAATTGATGTTGCTAAATATATATTATCTAAAATTACTTGTACACAATTAAAATTACAAAAATTAGTGTATCTATGTTTTGCAGATTATTTATGCGAAACAGGAAAGGAATTGTTTACAGATAAAATATATGCTTTTAAATATGGGCCAGTAGTTGATACAGTATATAAGCGATATAAAGAATATGGTTATAAACCGATTGAAGAAGAAACAACAGATATTGATAGTAAAAATATTTATGAAATGCCATCAAAAAGTCGAATTATGTTTGCAGAAGATGGAACAGAAAAAATATTAAGTATAGAAAAAACATTGAAAAAATACGCTAACTTATCAGCTTCCGAACTAGTTGACTTAACCCATAAAGAAAATACACCATGGTCAAAAACATCCAAAGGAATAGGTAATTTATATGTAACAATAAAATTAGATATGATAAAAAAATATCATAAAAATGAAGAAATATAATGGAATTTAAAGCAAATGTGAATTATTTTCATGTTTGCTTTTTTCATATAACAAACTGGGAGTATTTTTTTTAACAAACAACTAAAAAGATACTCTCAAAAAATGATTAATTTTAAAATTGTACTTGTTATTTAATTCACTTTATAGTATAGTATGCATAGGAAAATATCTATACAGATTCAGAAAATCGTAATAATAAGTAATACGAAAAGTCAAACAAAAGAAGGAGGAAAATAAATGAACCTAACAGAAATATTAATTATTGCTGTGAATGTAGCAATACTCATATTACCACTTGTCATGTTGATAGAAAATTTAATAAAAAGAAATTACAAAATATTAAATGTATGCATGTTAGTCAATATATTTGTATGGATATATTTGTCATATGTGTGGAATATAAGAAATCCAGGATTTTGGATAAAATGTGATGCAAGAATACTAAATCTAATAGCTAGTATCATATTGATTGCTTCAATAATAACATTTATATTACAAATAAAACATAAGAAAAGCAATAAACTATTAATTATGATAGCTATTATATTCGTGTTCTATATTATTATGACAAATGACACAACCTATGAAGAAAGAACGAGAGTAGACATGGTTTCAGATAAGACAATTCGAGAATTTGTATTAGAAGAACATATACCATATATCGCATTTTTAAGTATTGAATTAGAACTTTTTATTAATTTGTTAGATAGTCATAAGTTAGGAAAAAATGAATTACAAAAAAAAGAGAAAGACCTGGAAAAGGAAGAAAAAGTAGGAGAAAAGAAAGAGGAAACTTAGAAAAGAGATAAACAACAATAAAAAAGAAAGAGAAAACTTATAAAAAATAAACAATAATTAAAAAAGAAAGAAGCAAAATTAAAAAAGGTGCAAAGAAAAAATAGCAAAACGTAAGAATCATTAGAAAAAACAAAAGGAAAAAAATTCACAAAAAAAATTTTACAGATTGTAACAAAAATGTAATAAAAACGTAAAATAATTATAACCAAAAATTGTTGACATTGGAAAATTTAGATAGTAAAATAAAGTAAAATTAATAATAATAGTGAATGGTGTAAAGGAGAAACAATGGGGAGAAGTAAGAAAAGTAAGAAAAAATCAGAAATGAATGCGATGTTTTTTATCATATTATTAGCTTTAGTAATCTTTATTATATCAACTTATGCATGGTTCTCAACACAAAGAAATGTATCAATTACAAACTTAAATGGTACTGTAGAAGTTGCAGAAGGTTTGGAAATTTCGCTTGATGCAGAAAACTGGTCAAATGGTTTAGTATTGGGTGAAGAAGAAGGTCAATTAGACATTATAGATGATGCGTATTCAGGAAATACAAACCTTAAACCTTCAGAAATGTTACCAGTATCTACATTAGGTTTAGTATCTGGACAACAAAAAGGTTTAAAAATGTTGAGAGGAAAAGTTACAAATTCTATTGAATTAAGTGAAATCAAAGAAATGGTTGAAACAGAAAGTAACCCTGATAGTTCTACATTTCCGGGATATTTTGCGTTTGATGTATTTTTAAAGAATTCATCAAAACAAGATGATCTTGATGATGTTTTACAATTAAATTATGATTCATCATTAGAAATCATGGAAACAGAAAAAAGTTCAACAGGATTACAAAATACAGCAAGAATAGCTTTTGCAAAATATAATGGAACATCAGATGTAATGGCAGATCAAGCAACAATATTAAAAGAAACAGCAGGAGTTGGAGTTGGGGCTTCAGAATCATATATTACAGATGTTGCTATTTGGGAACCAAATTCTAATGATCACGTAGAGTATATTGTACAAAACAATAATAAAATCACAGGATCAGGAGCAGGGTTCAATGAAACAACTCAAATGGACACTTATGCATTAAAAGATTCATCAATTGGACAAAGAATTGCAGATATTTATAAATGGGATGGGTCAGAACAATATCTTTCAAAACAAAATGTATTACAAACAACCAAAACATCAACAGAAGATTACTCAATTGCTGAAGGTGTTCAAAATTTAGTAAGTACAACTGATGGTTCAACAACTTTTGGAATTGCACCAAATAAAATTTCTAGAATTAGAATATATTTATGGCTAGAAGGACAAGACGTTGACTGTATTAACTATGCTTCACATGGTGGAGGAGTTAAAGTTAATATAGGATTAGTTAAAGGATCAGATATTGGTACATTTGAACCAGAAAGTGGAGATTAAAAAATATGTCATAAAACTTGTAAACTCTACAGGTTTTATGGCATATACGAATTGTATGCCAAAATACAAGAAATGATTAGAATAAAAATGTAAGAAAAAAGTACACAAAAGATTGGAGGGTAAAATGGCAAAGAAAGTATTAGAAGAGACCAAAGAAATTCAAACAAAAGTAAAAAAGCAAAATAGTTCAAAGGATGATATCTATAAATTTGACTTTGGAACAACAGAGGAACCAGAAAAGATAGTCCAAAACCCACCAAAAAGCAAACGAGGAAGAAAGAAAAAAATAGAAAAAACATATGAATTTGATGATGTTAGAAAAGATGAAATGATTGCTAGCATAGATTCAATGAGGGAAAAAATAGAGCAAAGTCAAAAAATGATGAATGAACTGACAGATTCTAAAAAAAGTAGAAAAGACGGATTAAATACAGAATTAGATGCAGAAGAAATCAATGAAGAAAAAAAGACTAGAAAGAAAAGAAAAACGAAAGAAGAGACGAATGTTTTAGCAGAAATCATTAAGAAAGAAACCAGAAAAAGAAGAACAAAAGCAGTAGCAGAAGAATCACAAGACATTAATAAAGGAATAAAAATCAATGCAAAAGATGGTGTAACAGATGTATTTCTAGATGAAAATCAATACAGAATAGAAATGCAAAAAACAGAATACAACTTATACACAAAAAATAGTGGATCATCTTATATCATTGTTAGAGATAGTGAAATCAGAGTCATTAGTGGTGATGTTTATTTAGTGTTACATAAAGATCATCAAGATTATGAAATTATTACAAATCAAGACTTTAAAATCAATTATGTCATTGACAATCTTGAAAGAAAAGACAATATTGTTAATTTTAAATTAACAAATTTAACAGAAATTATTGCCGATGAAGAAGGATTGAATTTTGTTATTGATGAAGAAAAAGTACTTGAAAACAGCTTAGAGGACAACAAAACATTAGTCATTTCAGAAGAAGATGGCAAAGTATATTTGCCTTACACAAAAGCTGAAATAAAAAATCAAATATTAGAACATAGAGGAACCAAGATTTCTGACTTAATTGAAGAAAAATATATATGCCCATTAGATAAATACAAAAATGCAATTAGAGCAAGATTTAGAGAAGGGTATAACTTAATGTATAAAAAAGAAGGCAAATCTAGAAGAAGTGCTATTTTATTAGGTATTGAATTAATGTTTGAAACCAATTTACATCCAGCAATCATATCTGCATGTAGAAACTTGGAAGAATTAGACATTTATTTAGATTGCCTAGAAGATAATGAACTAGAAAAATTCTCATGTTTTAAAATTATATACAAAAGTTTACCAATGCTTCACAAGAGAAATAAAGTTCAAGAATTTTAATGTCGCATAGAAAAACGATGTCGCACAGAAAAACGATGTCAATGGGACAAAATGTCGCACAGAAAAACGAACTCAATGCGACAAATTCAATAGAATAAAAAGGTTAATGAAAACTCGACTAAAAAGGTCGAGTTTTTTGTGTATAAATTGTGGATAAAATGTCGCATAGAAAAACGATCTCAATGAGACAAATGTCGCATAGAAAAACGATCTCAATGCGACAAAAACAAATTTAAGTGCATACTCTGAAATGTGCTTGAAATAGCACTTTTGCTGGTACAAAGAAATTTCAAAAAAACCTCGAAAATTGTTGAAAAAAACGATATATTGTGATATAAATATAAGAAGAAAAAATAGGCTCAAAAATACAAAAAAATGCAAAAGGAATGTGACAAAAGCAAAAAAATGATAATGACAAATACAAGTAAAAAACTAAAAAATAAAAAATTATAGAATAAAAAACGGAGGAAAAATATGTTGAGAAATAGGATATTCATCAAAAGAATCAGAAATATATGTATTTTGGTAATGGCAATTATCATAGCAATAGGTATTTATACCAATGTTAGAAGATCACGAGCGGAAAATGTAATACAAGTTGCGTTACAAGTATCTGATAAAAGTGAAACATTAGCAATGCAAGAAGTAATGGCAAATGCAACTGAAACAGAAGATGGAAACTTTGTACTAAATTTGCCAACAGCAGTTAATGGAAATATCGTAACAAAATATTATTTAGCTGATGGTACAGAAATTGTCATGAATGATGAAAATGCGGATAAAACACTAACATTAACAGAAGCAGATATAACAAATCAGCCAATACAATTTGAAACTGACTATGACAAAAAAGAAGTCACCACAGAAGATGGTCAAATTGTTACATTATATAACAAAGAATTGATGGATGAAAAGAAAGCAGAAGAGACAACAGAAGAAGTAACAGAAGAAACTTCAGCTGAAACCACAGATGGAACAACAGCTAAAGAACAAGAAGAAAACTCAGATGGAACAACAGACCAAACAACAGAACTAGATGACTCCGTTATTGTATCAGGATATATGCCACTAGAGGCACAAGTAGATATCAATGAGATAGATATATCAGAATTACCTAAGATTTCAGTACCAGGAACAACTATAAAAAACAAAGCATATGAAGTTTCTATATACACAACAGCAGAAAACACACAGCAATCAATAGATACAACAACAGCAGACACACAATTAGAAACAGCTAATACAGCAGAAGATGCAAACACAGAAAACATAGCAAACACGGAAAACACAGATAACACAGAAAATGAAAACCAAATAAACACGGTAGAAGGACAAAAAATAGAATATGATCCAAGCCTTTATCATGAACAAATTATCATAGAAACAAAAAACACTGAAGAAAATACAAATGGAACAGCATTTGCATTTAACGAAAATGGAGATGAAAAAGGGAAACTATTAGGTTCAAATCAGGGAGAATATGTATATGCAGTTACACAAAAAGACAGTAATCCAATCAGATATATATTTGAAACAACCCCTGTTACACCAACAGATGTCAGTGATGATATAGGTGTAGCCATGTATTCCACAATGGCAGCAAGAGCAACAGAAAACACATTAAGAACAACCAACACAGAAAACATGATGACAAGTGGATTTTTAGGAAATACAGCCATTCAAAGACAGAACATTGACAATGTAACATTTGTAAATAGCTTATCAGGAGCCAATAGTACAGCATGGGATGTATCAGCAGCACAAAATGGTTCTATCAAAGCATGGTATACATCCAATGGCAATGGAACATATAAAGTATATATTGGAAGTAATGAAACCATATATGCAAACCCAGACTCAAGTTATCTGTTTGCATTTATAGGATTTTCAACCAATTGTACCTCAACAGAAATAATAACCAATATAGACTTATTAAATACGAGTAAAGTAACCAATATGAGCAATATGTTCTGGACTGCAGGACAAGGAGCAATGACAACTTTCAATTTAGGTAACAATTTTGATACCAGCAATGTAACCAATATGCAATTTATGTTTTCGGGACTTGGAGGATATGGAAGAACATTAAATTTTGACTTTGGAGATAATTTTGATACCAGTAATGTAACAAACATGCAACATATGTTTGAATCTTTGAAGGTAACTTCTTTAGATTTAGGAGATAAATTTGATACCAGCAAAGTAACCAATATGGCTTGTATGTTCATAAGTTTAGGTTCTACGAGCTTGAATCTAGGAGATAAATTTGATACCAGTAATGTAACCAATATGCAAGCTATGTTGTCAACAATGAACAATATGACTAGTCTAGACTTAGGAGATAAATTTGATACGAGTAATGTAACCCATATGGGGAATATGTTTTCAAATTTAGGAACTGACAAAATAACGAGTTTCGATTTAGGAGATAAATTTGATACGAGTAAAGTAACCAATGTGTCAGGAATGTTTTTCAATGCAGGAGCAAACACGATGACAAGTTTGGATTTAGGACCATATTTCACACAAATACCAAATGGGCAAATTACAGAGGGAATTGATACCTATCCAGCAAATAGTGATATGTTCACCCTAGCAGGAAAAGCGGGATCACTTGTTGTCACTGTATCACCAGAAATATATAAGGACAGTACAAATTTCAAACTAAATGAAAGTTCAAGTACAACAATGGCATTTACGCAAGGAACCTTAAAACCATATAACTTTATTAGAAAAACAAACACAGAAAAAGATCCAACAGCCACATTTTTAGGAAATTCATCAGTCACAAGAGGTCAAGTAGATAGTGTAACATTTGTAAACAGCTTATCAGGAGCCAACAGCACAGCATGGGATATATCAGCTGCACAAAACGGAGCCATTAAAGCATGGTATGAAACCACAAGTACTGGAGCCAAAAAAGTCTATATAGGAAGTAATGAACAAATATATGCAAACCCAGACTCAAGCTATCTATTTTCATTTGTAGGATATGGAGATTCATCTACATCGACAGAATTTATAAACAATTTAGATTTATTAGATACCAGTTATGTAAGAAACATGGAAGGAATGTTCACAATGGCAGGTTGGAAAGCGGCAACAACCATAGACTTAGGAGACAATTTCAAAACAGCCAATGTAACGAACATGAGCCAAATGTTTTCTGGAGCAGGATTCACACAAATGACAAGTATCAATCTAGGAAGCAATTTTGATACAAGTAATGTAACGAATATGAGTGGAATGTTTGCTAATACAGGAAACAAAATGTTAACAAGCTTGGATTTAGGAGACAAATTTGATACAAGCAAAGTAACCGATATGTCAAGTATGTTTGATACATTAGGATTTCAAAAATTAGAAAGCTTAGACTTAGGAAATAAATTTTATACAAACAATGTAACGAATATGAACAGTATGTTTATAAACACAGGAGGCATGTCATTAACAGAATTAAACCTAGGTATGAATTTTACGAATATAGCAACAGCAAATAACTACATGTTTGGAGGAACTGGAAAAGAGGGAGCAATTAAAATACTAGTACCAGAAGACATATACCAAGATAGTACTCATGTAAAACTAAATGCAAGTTCATCAACAACCATACCATTTACAAGAGGAACGATAGAAATCATACAAGATGAATATATCTTGAGAAGTACAAGTAATGAAGCACAACAAACAAGTGGTTTTTTAGGAAATACATCAATCCAAAGACAGAACATTGACAATGTAACATTTGTATCAAGTATATCAGGTGCGAATAGTACGGCTTGGGATGTTTCAGCAGAACAGAATGGTTCTATCATGGCATGGTATACAACAAATTCAAATGGAAGTTATAAAGTGTATATAGGAAGTACAGGAACAATCTATGCAAATCCCAATTCGAGTTATCTGTTTTCTTATATAGGCTATGGATCAAACTGTACATCAACAGAAACAATAACGAATATAGAGTTATTAAATACTAGTACTGCAACAGACATGAATAGTATGTTCACTTATACAGGACACCATTCCATGACAAGTTTAGATTTGGGAGATAATTTTGATACAAGTAATGTAACTAATATGGCAAATATGTTTTCTCTATGCGGATTTAACAAAATGACAAGATTAGATTTAGGTAGTAAATTTAACACAAGCAAAGTAAGAGATATGAGGTACATGTTTGGAAATACTGGACAACAAGAATTATCAAATTTTAGCTTAGGAAATAATTTTGACACAAGCAATGTAACAAATATGCAAGGTATGTTTCAATACTTTGGAAGTAAAATATCAAGTCTAGATTTAGGTAGTAAATTTGATACAAGTAATGTAACCAATATGTATAGAATGTTTAAATACTGTGGATATGATGGTCTAACTACTTTTGACATAGGAGATAATTTTAATACAAGTAAAGTAACCAATATGTCTGAAATGTTTGCTTATTTTGGACGTGAAAAATTAACAAACTTAAATTTGGGAGATTATTTTTATACAACGAATGTAACCGATATGACTGCAATGTTTGATTCTTGTGCATATGTATCTATGACATCATTAGAATTAGGTCCAGCATTTACTAGAATAGCAAATACAAATACAAATATGTTTAACAGTACAGGAAAAGAAAATGAATGTATAATCTATGTCCCAGAAGAAATCTATGTAGATAATCACCATGTAAAATTAAATGAAACATCAAGTACACAAATAGAATTCACAAGAGGAACTTTTAATCAATTAACAATGAATTATCTAAAAAGCACAAGCACAGAAAACATAATGACAAGTGGATTTTTAGGAAATACATCCATCCAAAGACAGAACATTGACAATGTAACATTTGTAGATAGCTTATCAGGAGCAAATAATACAGCATGGGACGTATCAGAAGCACAAGACGGTTCCATCAAAGCATGGTATACAAGCACAAATGGTACCTACAAAGTATATATAGGAAGTAATGGAACCATATATGCAAATCCTGATTCTAGTAACTTATTTGCATTTGTAGGATTTGGAGCAAATTCTACATCAACAGAAACCATAACAAATCTTAGCTTATTAAATACCAGTCAAGTAACAAATATGAGTAAAATGTTTAACCTTACAGGAATGACAGCTATGACAACCTTAAATTTAGGAGATAATTTTGATACCAGTAAAGTAACCAATATGTCAAATATGTTTGCAAGTACAGGTAAACAGATAACCAATTTAGATTTAGGAAATAAATTTGATACAAGCAATGTAACAAATATGGCAGGAATGTTTGCAGGTTTAAATGTAACCAATTTAGATTTGGGAGATAACTTTAATACCAGTAAAGTAACAGACATGTCTACAATGTTCCAAAGTATGGGTTATTATAATTTAACTAGTCTAGATTTAGGAGACAAATTTGACACAAGTAGTGTTACTACTATGATGGGAATGTTTGACTGTACGGGTTATGAAAATATGACAACTTTAGATTTAGGAGAAAATTTTGATACCAGTAATGTAACAGACTTTACAGGAATGTTCTCAAATACAGGACATGACTCATTAACAAGCTTAGACTTAGGAGATAAATTCAATACATATCGTGGAGGAGTAGATGCAGCAGGACAAGCAAATATGTCAAGTATGTTTTTTAGTACAGGTGCAACATCTATGACAAGTTTAAGATTAGGAAAAGCATTTAAACAAATATCATCAGACAATACATATTTATTCCAAGATACAGGTAAATCAGGAGAAATTGTCATATATATACCAGAGGTGATATATCAAGATAATCATCATGCTAAATATACGTCTAATTATAATGATACTAGAACAGTAGAATTTACAAGAGGAACATTTAATCCAATAGGAGATTCTTATACATTAAGAAGTGCGGAAGGAGAACTATCTTTCAGAGCACCGTTCTTAGGAGGCACATCATCAAGAGGTAATATAGATAAAGTTGTATTTGTAAATAGTACATCAGGTGCAAATAGTACAAAATGGGATGTATCAGCAGCAAGGGATAATTCTGTAATCGCATGGTATGAGGATAATGAATATGGAGAACGAACTGTATATATAGGTAGTGACGGACAAATATATGCAAATGAAAATTCAAGTCATTTATTTTATAATATAGCTCAATATTCTGAAGAAGCAAATGTTATAAAGGGATTGAATTTATTAAATACAAGTAAAGTAACAAATATGAGTGGTATGTTTGACTCTATAGGTGGAACTAGCTTAGATTTAGGAGACAATTTTGATACTAGCAATGTAACAGATATGACTAATATGTTTGCTGGTACAGGAAGCAATACAAATATGACAAGTATTGATTTGGGAGAATCTTTTACACATATTCCAGAGAATAATGCCAATATGCTTGAGAGAACAGGAAAAGAAGGAAGTATTGTTATTTATGTACCAGATGTCATCTACCAAGATGAACATCATGCGAAATTAGATGAAGATTCAACGCAAACGATTGAGTTTACAAGAGGATATTTCAATAAGATATCTGAAAAAGGTAGTACTTTGATGACTACGACAAATGAGGGATATCCAGACATTGGATTTTTAGGAAATGCAAGTATTGAAAGAGGAAATATTGACCAAGTAGAATTTGTAGACTATATACCTGAAGAAATCACAGCTAATAGAAGTAGTTTAATAAGATATTATGATGCTTTAAATAATACAGGAAATGGGCATGATGGTACAGCAACAACTTGGAAAGATTTATCTGGAAACCAAGATGGAACTTTACAAGGAGTAACATGGTCAGAGGGATATTCAGAGAAGTATTTGTCACTTACGGGAACTGATAAAACAGGAGTTACTTGTGGAATAGTAAATTTAACTAATCAGACAACTCTAGATGCAACAATTGTGCCTAAATCAATACAATCCGGAGAAAAGATTATTTTATGTAATCATGCAAATGGTGGTATTGGATTAGCATTGAATTCAGGAGTTCCTAGAATGCAAATATATATAAATGGACAATATATATATCTTTCAGCTACAGAATCAGTTAAAGTGGGAGAAAAATATAGAATAACAGGGACATATGATGGGGCAAAGATGTCATTATATGTAAATGGAAAATTAGTAGCACAGCAAGCACAAACTGGAACAATAGGAGTTCCTGCAAAAGATACAGTAATGGGAATAGGAAATAATCCGGATGGAGCTAATTTAACAACAGATGGGTGTGCCAATATTAATGTGTATTCTGTTAAAATATATAATAAAGTAGTAACAATGCCAGAATTAACAGCATGGGATGTATCAGAAGCACAGGATGGATCTATCATGGCATGGTATGAAATCAATCCAAATGGAACATATAAAGTATATATAGGAAGTAATGATACAATATATGCAAATCCAGATTCAAGTTTCTTATTTGCACAATTAGGAAGTTCAGCAAATTGTACATCAACAGAAACTATATTAAATATTGATTTATTAAACACAAGTAAAGTAACAAATATGTGGAGTATGTTTTTTGCAACAGGTATAAATGCCATGACAAGTTTAGATTTAGGAGATAATTTTGATACAAGTAATGTAACAAATATGAATGACATGTTTGACAATGTGGGAACAAATGCGATGACAAATCTAGACTTAGGAGAAAAATTTGATACAAGTAATGTAACCACTATGAGAGGGATGTTTTCATCAGCAGGAAGTAATAAATTAACAAATTTGGATTTAGGAGATAAATTTGATACAAGCAATGTTACTAATATGGAGAGTATGTTTGCTTATATGAAAAATTTAACTAATTTAAATTTAGGAGACAAATTTGATACTAGTAAAGTTACAACAATGCATAGTATGTTTAGTCAAACAGGATATAATAATATGACTAGTTTAGACTTAGGGGATAAATTTAGCACAAGTAATGTAACAACCATGTGGAGTATGTTTGAAGGTACAGGAAATATGGCAATGACAAGTCTGGATTTAGGACCAGCTTTCACAAAATTAGCAGAAACCAGAAATGATATGTTTGCAAATACAGGTAAGACAGATGAAATTACAATTTATGCTCCAGAAGCAATTTACCTAAATCAAGAAACTTTTAAAGTAAGTACAAATTCAAGTGTATTGTATTATTTTTCAAACGGAACGATTGTTCCAAAATACCGCACAGAATGGTTAAAAGAAAGTGTATCAGTAGACACAACAGATGCAAGCAATCCAAAAATGAACATCAGCTTACGAGGAACCACAAACCCAGAAGCAGGAACAGACTATATCAGCGATGTAACAAGTACATTGACAACAGCTAATATCAAAATATATGTAGATGATGAAGAAGCAACAAGTATTACAAAATCTCTAAGTTCAGCAACGCAAAGCACAAACCCAACAACAGGAGCACAAGATGTAAAATATACTTTAACATTATCAAACTTCGAAGAATCAACATTACAAGATGGAAAGGACTATATGGAATGGAGTGGTAATATCAGGATAGAAATTGCCAAAGGAACATTATTAGATACAACAGGTCCAGAAGATGAAAATGGAAAAACTGTTGCTTATGGTAATCAAAATATAAGTTTAGGAGATAATGGTTATGGACAAGATAGTGTAATTGAAGATCCAATCACTGACAAAAACACAGCAAATACCATGTTCATGGACTATATAAAACCAACGATAAAATATGAATATTCAGAAACAGATATAGATCATGACGGAAAATCATTTACGATGGAATTCTGTATAGCAGATAAATATATGGCAGAGGGATCATCCATAGCTGATTTAGATATTAGAATTGATGGAGAAGAGCCAGATTGGACTAAAGTATATAAAATTATAAAAAGAACTGTATTAACCGAGGGAGTATCTAGAGATGGATTTATATACGAAAAAACAATTGGATTTGGATATATTATAGAATTATATAACCTAGAACAATTACAAGTAAAAGAAGGAGATAAATACTTAGACTATAGTGGTGTTGTGACAGTCGCAATTCCAGCAAACCAAATCATTGATGCATCTGGAAATGGAAATGATGCAACAACCATTACATCAGGAATTAGTTTACCAGGAGGAGAAGGAACAGAAGAAGTAGTCGATTTTGTAAGACCAACAGTTGAAAAAGTAGAATCATCAGTGGATGTAGATGCAAAAACCGCAACAATAAAATTCCAAACAACAGATAAATACATCACACAAAATAATCCATTAGAAAGTGGAGATATACAAGTTTTAGTAAATGGTAGTGCCAACACAAGTATTACAAAAACAATAAACAATACAGTGTTGACAGAACAAAGAACTCAAAATGGAACAACTTCAACTGTACAATATGGATATGAATATACATTGACACTTTCAGGAATTGACACAACTGTAAATCAAATTAAAGTGAGAATACCAGCAAATGCAATAACAGACCAATCTGGAAATGGAAATGAGCAGACAGATTTGATATTATTGAATACTCTAAAAAATACGAGTACAGAGCAATATGCTGACAGTGGTTTCTTGGGAAATTCTTTGGGGATGATGCAAAGACAAAATATAGAAAATATAACATTTGTAAATCACATACCAGAAGATGTATATGATGTATCAACTAATACATATAAAAACAATAATGCATGGGATGCATCAGCACAAGGAGACAATTCAATTATTGCTTGGTATGAACAAAATGAAAATGATGCTCTTAAAGTATATATAGGAAGTAATGACGAAATATTTGCAAATACAAACTCAAGTTACTTATTTAGTTACGTAGGAAGTTCATATAATTGTACATCAACAGAAATGATAACGAATATAGAATTGCTAAATACAAGTAATGTAACAAATATGAATCATATGTTTTCTTCTACAGGATATGTAGCAATGACGAGTTTAGACCTAGGAAGTAACTTTGATACCAGCAATGTAACAGACATGAGCTATATGTTTAATGGAACTGGTATGGAAGCAATGACAAGTTTAGATTTAGGAGATAAATTTGATACTAGTAAAGTAACAAATATGACTTATATGTTTATTAGTACAGGTCGTCAAGCCATGATAAATTTAGCGTTAGGAGACAATTTCGATACAAGTAGTGTTACAAATATGACTAATATGTTTGATGGTACAGGTTATGATGAAATGACAAGTTTAGACTTAGGAGATAAGTTTGATACGAGTAGTGTAACAAACATGTCATATATGTTTTCTGATACGGGATATACAAAAATGACAAGTTTAGACTTAGGAGATAAATTTGATACAAGTAGTGTAACAAATATGTCATACATGTTCCAACAAACTGGATATACAGCCATGACAAGCTTAGATTTAGGGGATAAATTTGATACAAGCAAAGTAACAGATATGAATGCAATGTTCAAATGGACAGGATACACTAAGATGACCAACCTAGATTTAGGGGATAAATTTAAGACAAGTGCAGCAACAAATACTATGGAAATGTTCTTCTATACAGGATATACAGCGATGACCAGTTTGGATTTAGGACCAGCATTTACAAATATACCAAGTAATAATGCAGGAATGTTCTTGCAAACAGGAAAAAGTGGAATTGTTGTATATGCACCAGAAGCAATTTATCAAGATAGTAGACATTTTAAATTGAACTCAGGCTCTACTACAACACTTGGATGGATGGATGGTGAAGGAAATATTATTACAAACTATGGAACCATCAATCCAAAATATCGTACAGAATGGGTAAAAGAAAATGCATCAATAGATACAAGTGATGCCAATAATCCAAAAATAAATATAACAATAAGAGGAACAACAAATCCAGATGTACCAGCAAGTGAATATGCAAGTAATGTAACAAGTACACTTGCTAATACGGATATAAAAGTATATATAGATAGTACAATGTATACAAGCAATAATATAACGGATAGTGCAACAATCGCAGTAGGAACGGCAACAACAACAACCAATACCAGAACAGGAGCACAGGATGTGTTGCAAACAATAACCATCACAAACTTTGAAGAAGCAGAAAGAATATTAGGAAAAGCTTACAAAGAATGGAGTGGAAACATACGTCTAGAAATAGCCCAAGGCACATTAACAGATACAACAAATGCAAATGACACAACAATCACCTATGGCAACTCAAATGTAAGTATTATCAATGATGGAACAGGCACAAGAACAAACAACGCAATAGAAGACGAAACAAAAGTAGACAAAAACACAGCAGGGGCAATGTTTGCAGACTTCATCAAACCAGAATTTACCTATACATATTCATCAACAGACATCAACAACAACACAAAAACATTAACGGTAACATTCTCTGTAGTGGATAAATTCTTTAACAGTACAACAGGACTAACAAATGCAGATGGAATCACTGTAAAAATGATAGACGAAAATGTCGTGCCAGAAAACCTAACAAAAACAATAACCAAAACTAGAGACATAACCGAAACACGAAACAACACAAGCATAAAAATAGGGGAAGAATATACCCTAACCGTAACAGGATTTGAACAGGCCCAAATGGCAGAGGACGGAAAATATAAAGACTACAGTGGACCAGTGAGTATTGCATTCCCAGCAGGTATTGTAAGTGATAAATCTGGAAACACCAATATTGCCAAAACCATTACAGTCGGAATCAAGGAGCCAGATGGCACAGAAGATGCAGAAATCGTCGACTTTGTCAAACCAACATGGAAGGCAGAAAACTTGCAGATAGATACAGAAAACAAAGAAGCAACAGTAGATTTGATAGGAACAGATAAATACTTTGAAAGCGGTAGCTTAGATGTTAGCCAAATCAAAGTAATCGTAGATGGAGAAGAAGTAACAGATACCACAAGTGTCATAAAAGAGCTAAGTACACCAACAGAGCTAACTGAAACAAGAGACGGAGCAAGTGTGCAATATGGTGTAAAATATACACTAACCTTAAATGGCTGGAAACAAACAGACGAGGCATTCCAAGCAAGTGAAAAACGTTACAGAGAATACAGTGGAAACACGCAAATTATCATAGAAGAAGGAACCTTAATCGATGAATCAGGAAACGAAAGTGACGAAACAACACTAGATTTAGGATTCATAGATGTTGTAGATCCAGAAGTATATCAAATATCGGTAACAAAAAATGTGGATGAAAAAACAGACACTATTATATTTGATGTAGTAGACAAATACTTTGCATCATCAAGTATCACCACAACAAACACAGAAGGACTTACAGTCTATGTCGATGACGAAGAAGCAATCGGCGTAACAAAAACAATAGTAGATATAGAAGATATAACAGCAACTGTCAACGGAAGTGAAAAGAAAATTGGAGAACGTTATACACTGGTTCTATCAAACTTTGAGCAAGAAAGAACGACACCAGTTGATTATGATAGAGAATATTCTGATTGGAGTGGAACGGTAACTGTAAAAGTAGCTCCAGGCTTAGTAGAAGACAGCTCAGGAAATACGAACCAGGAAGTACTAGATGTAGAACTAATCTCAAAAGATACAGAATATCTAGGATATTATGCAGATGTAGATGGAAATGGAAGTGTAGATGGTGTTATTTATGCAGATTTGGCAGTAGGAAAGAGTGGAACATGGGGATATAGTAATGGAACAGGAACATATTCTTATGCGACAGAAACAGGATTAAAAGAGTATTATATTAGTCAAACAAATTATACAGGAGATTTTGGGACAAAAGATGTGATAACTGAATTAAAAGGAAGTGGAGGAAAAGATAGATTTTATGTAATAGCATTAGAAGATGTTAATGATGGAAATGGACCACATTATACGTGGTATGATGCAGCATATGGACAAATGAATGATTATGCCACAGCAACTTCAACAGATTTTGGAGCAGGAAAAACGAATACTGCAACAATATTAGCAAAATGGAAAGCAAGTGCCTATGGATCACAAAATACTAATCCAAACAACAGAGATATGTGGGGAGCGATACAAAGTGAAGTAGAAAAAGGCTGGTTTGTACTATCAATAAGTGAATGGGCAGCGTTTGGAGATAATCTAAATATAGAGAGAAACAATTATGCAAATTACGGATTGTCCGGCTGGTCCTGGGCGTCTTCGCAGTACAGTGCAGATTCCACATGGGGGATAAGCTTTAACTATGGCTACGTAGACCACGTCCCAATTAATCACCACGGTGGTGTACGTCTGGGTACAACTTTCTAATTTTGAATGTCGCATTGAGATCGCTTTTCAATGCGACAAAAAAAGGACTAATTGGGGATTTTTAAACAAACCCCCAATTGGTCTTTTTATTTTAATTCATAACTATATACCATATCTACTTTTTTTTTCATTTTTTAGTGTCTAAGATTTTGGGGACAGAATACCATTGTCGAATTTTGCGGTAAAAAGTGAAAATAGAAAGCAAAAAATAAGCAGGAAAGCTTGTATTTTATTAAGAAATGTGATTATATATAGGTGAGATTATTTTTAATTTATTTTTATTTAGCAATTATTTTTTCAAGAGTTCGTTTTTTATTTATTATCATATACAATTTCTAAATCACATATTTATCATTTAGAATTTTATATAGTTTAAAGTACAGTATTTATTATCTATTATTATTTATTCAATGTTTATGTAACAATATAATGTTTTTATAAAAATATCTAAAGCTAAATCCCAATAATTAAAAAATAAAGAAAAAGCAGAAATAAACAACGATACACTAATAGATATAGAACTACAAGTAGGAAACACCACAGCAATAGAAAGAAGATTAGTGGTATATAATGCAAAACTAATAGCAGGAGAAATCAAGGTATCACAAGAATACAAAAAAGCAAAAGACACAATAGTCATATGTATATTAAATGATAATGTTGTAAAAAGAAATGCATACTTGAGCATTGCAAAATTAAAGTATGAAGAACCAGAAGAAATAAGGAAAGTAAACTTAGGGTATCATCCAGGAGATGAATATTTAACAGAAATGGTAAAATACTATATCATAGAATTACCGAAATTCAAGAAGAAAAAGCCAAAAGTAGGAGATTTACTAGAAAAGTGGTTGTATGTGATAGGGGGAGATCGAAAAATGATGGAGAAATGTAAAAAAGAGAATGAAGAAATAAAAGAAGCAGTGAATCAACTAAAAGAAATGAGTGCAGATGAATACGAAAGAGAATTATATGAAATAAGAGAAAGAAGTAGATTAACATACAACACAGAAATGGCTGAGGCGAGAAGAAAAGGAGAGAAAATAGGAGAAAAAAAGAGAAATAAAGAAATCGCTAAGAAAATGAAAGAAGAAGGAATAGAAATAAAATTAATTCAAAAAATAACAAACTTAACAGAAGAAGAAATCAAAGCGCTATAATAGAAAAAACGACCAATTTAGGAATGATACTCTAATTGGTCATTTTTAGTATGATGAATTACATGAAGTTAGAAAATATGTAATTTTTTATCAGAAAATACTTGTAAAAAATACTCAAAAAATATATAATAAATCATATAAAATTGAGATATATTGACAAAAAATGTCGCAAAGAGAAACGATCTCAATGAGACAAAATGTCGCAAAGAAAAACGAACCCAATGGGACAAATAAGACATAGAAAATATTTGAAGGAGAACAAAAGATGCAAAAATACTTTAAAAGTATAAAACACGTAGGAGCTATCATGTTTGTAACAACTTTAATAGCTTTTATGTTGGTGGCTTTTGCAAATAATAAACAGAATACAAAAAGTAGCGATGTTAGTACAGATTTTGTAAAAATAAGTACAATACAAGCGAAAGATTTAAATAAATATAATGCAGAACCATTATCTGATGGTTCTGTTAATGTGGCTATGAAGGTAGCAAAAAATGATAATAATATGCTATACCAGTCATTAAGGATAGCAGCAACAGATAAAATCAACACAGACACACTGGGAAACAACTTTGTGGATTATATCAAGCCAAATGCTACATATCAATATACAGAAACAGATGTAGACCATGATGGAAAATCCTTTACAATGGTATTTGATATGACAGATAAATTCTATACTTCAGGAACATTGACATTAGATGATTTAACAATCTTGATTGATGGAGAAGAGCCTAATTGGACAGAGGTTAGTAAATCCTTACAAGAGGAAGATAGAACCAATATAGTCAATGGAGAAAGCAAAGTGATAGGTAAGAGATACACATTAACATTATCTAACCTAGAACAAATCCAAGTAAAAGAAGGTGACAATTATTTAGATTACAGTGGTGTTATAACTGTAGCAATCCCGGCAGATAAAATTGTAGACGAAACAGGAAATGCTAATAATGCAGTAACTTTAACATCTGGAATTAGTTTACCAGGAGGAACAGGAACTGCAGAAGTAGTGGATGTGGTAAAACCATTGGTGGAGAAAATTAGTTCATCAGTAGATGCAACAAATGGAACAGCATCATTGGTATTTAGAGTAACAGATAAATATTATGCAAGCACAACACTAACAAATGCAAATTTACAAATTACAGTAGATGGTGAATTGGTTGATTCAACAGGCATTACCAAAGAGGTTACAAGCACAGCTTTGAACGAGCAAAGATTGGTAAATGGTACAACACAAACCGTACAATATGGAATTCAGTTTACAGTAAATCTTTCTGGATTAGATACAAGTGTTAGCCAAATTAAGGTTAGAGTGCCAGCAAATGCAATTCTTGATCAAAGCGGAAATGGTAATAAAGAGACAGATCTACTTGTATTGAATACTTTGAGGAGCACAAGTGAAGAACAATTTTCTAACAGTCCATTCCTTGGAAATACTGGATTACAAAGAAATAATATTGACCAAGTAGAATTTGTAGATAGTATACCTGAGGTAGTATTACCAAGTGATAGTAGTTTGTTAAGAAAATATGATGCAATCAATAATACAGGAAATGGACATAGCAATACAACCACAACATGGAAAGACTTGTCAGGACATCAAGATGGAACAGTTCATGGTGCAACTTGGGGAGATAATTATTTGTCATTTAATGGAACAGTTAGTGATTGGGTAGGTTGCGGAAATATAAGTGTTACAAATAAAGTAACAATTGATGCAACGATTGTAGCTAAATCAATAAAAAATGCTGATAATGGGAACAATGCAGGAGAGGCAGATATTATTGCTAACTGGAATGAAGGAGGAACAGGGTTATGTCTTACAGATGGAGTTCCACAATTTTATGCGTATATAGCAGGCGTAGGAAATGTTTACGTTGAAGCAAAAAGCCCTATTACTGTAGGAGAAAAAACGAGAATAACCGGTTCATATGATGGAAAATACATGTATTTATATATCAATGGTAAATTAGAAGCAGTAAAAGCACAAACAGGCACAATAAAAGCACCTACAAATAATACAATATTAATGATGGGAAATAATCCAGATGGATCTGCAGTTGGTCAATGGGATCACTCAGCTGATATCAATATATATTCTGCAAGTGTATACAATGATGCAGTACAAACCAATATGTGGGATGTATCAGCAGCACAAGATTGTTCTATTGTAGCATGGTATGACACAAATCCAAATGGAACATATAAAGTATATATCGGAAGTGATAATGAAATATTTGGAAATACAGATTCAAGTTATTTATTTACCTATATAGGATATAATGACAACTGTACAGAAACAGAGACGATAAAGAATATTGAATTACTAAATGTTAGTAATGTAACAAACATGAGCAATATGTTTAATGGAACAGGAAAGGTTGCAATGACAAGCTTAGACTTAGGAGATAACTTTGATACAAGTAATGTAACGAATATGAGCTATATGTTCTTTGGTACAGGATATAAAAATATGACAACATTTAATATAGGAAATAAATTTAATACAAAAAATGTAATAGATATGTCATTTATGTTTGACAATATTGGATATTCAGCTCTTACCAGTTTGGATTTGGGAGATAATTTTGATACAAGCAATGTAACAAACATGACATATATGTTTTATGGTGCAGGATATAAAGCAATGACAAATTTGAATTTAGGAGACAAATTTGACACAAAAAATGTAACAAATATGAGGGTTATGTTTAGAACAACAGGATATACAGCAATGACCAGTTTAGAGTTAGGAGATAAATTCGACACAAGTAATGTAACAGATATGAGTTATATGTTTGTTGATACAGGATATACAGCAATGACCAGTTTAAATTTAGGAGATAACTTTGATACAAGTAATGTAACCAATATGAGTAATATGTTTTATGGTACAGGGTATAATTCCATGACAACTTTGGATTTAGGTGAGAATTTTAATACAAGCAATGTAGAAAATATGAGCGGAATGTTTTGGAATTGTGGACATGACAAAATGACAAGTCTAGACTTAGGAGATAAATTTAACACCAGTAAAGTAATCAATATGGATTCCATGTTCTTCTATACAGGAATAGGTAGTATGACAAGTTTAGATTTAGGACCAGCTTTTACAAATATAGCAGAAGTAAATTCAAATATGTTTATAGGAACAGGTAAGTATACTGAAATAGTAATATATGTTCCAGAAGCAATTTATCAGGATAAAGCGAATTTTAAACTAAATTCAGAGTCAACGATAACCATACCATTTAAAGATGATGGAGGATATGTACTTGGAACCATCAATCCAAAATACAGAACAGAATGGATAAAAGAAAACGTACAAACAGACACAACAACAGATGCAAACAATCCAAAACTAAACGTTACATTAAGAGGAACAACCAACCCAGAAGTAGCAGTAGATGAATATATCAGTGATGTAACAAGTTCATTAACAGCAGATGACATCAAAGTATTTATAGACGACACAGAAGTAACAGACCTTGTAACAACAACAGTAGGAGGCGCAACACAAACAAATAACACAAGAACAGGAGCACAAGATGTATTACAAGTCATAACCATCACAAACTTTGAAGAAGCATCAAGACAAGCAGGAAAACTATACAAAGAATGGAGTGGAAACTTCCGTATTGAAATTGCACAAGGAACCTTGTCAGACACCACAGGCCCAGCAGATGCAGAAGGAAACAGAATAACCTATGGAAACAAAAATATGGGATTAACAGATGACGGAAGTAGAGAAGACAACAAAATCGAAGACGAAACAAAAGTAGATAAAAACACAGAAGGTGCAATGTTTGTTGACTTTATTGAACCAGAATTTACCTATATTTACTCATCAACAGACATCAACTATGACGAAAAAACATTAACAGTAGAATTCTCTGTAACAGATAAATACTTCAATAGTGTAACAATTAGCCAAGACAATATAACTGTAAAAATGATAGAAGAAGATATAACACCAGAAACCATTACAAAAACACTAACCAAAGTAGATGATATTACAGAAACAAGGGATGAACAAGATGTAAAAATAGGAGAAACATATAGATTAGTAATTAGTGGATTTGAACAAGCAAGCAAAGCAGAAGGTGAAAACTATAAAGACTACAGTGGGCCAGTCAGCATAGCATTCCCAGCAAGCATATTAACAGACAAATCTGGAAATACCAATGCACAAAAAACAATCACAGTAGGAATCAATGAACCAGATCAAACAGGAGATGCAGAAGTAGTGGATGTTGTAGATCCAATATGGGAAGCTCAAAATGTACAAATAGATGCTAATAATGACAAAGTAACGGTAGACTTAATCGGAACAGATAAATATTATGCAAACACTACATTAGATGTTAGCAAAATAAAAGTTATCATCGATGGAGAAGAAATCACAAGTACAACAAATGTTACAAAAGCACTAAGTACAGCAACCACTTTGACGGAAAATAGAGATGGTAGTATTAAAACATATGGAGTAAAATACACACTAACACTAAGCAATTGGAAAGAAACTGATGCAACTTTTGAAGCAAGTGGAAGACAATATAGAGAATATAGCGGAAACACACAAATACAAATAGAAGCAGGAACATTAGTAGACGAATCTGGAAACGAAAATGAACAAGCAACACTAGACTTAGGAATGATAGACATCATCAAACCAGAAATTCATAAAGTATCATCAACGAAAAATGATGCAAACAAAACAGAAACCATTGTATTTAACGTCATAGACAAATACTTTGACTCAGCACAAATCAGTGCAACAGATACATCAAAACTAACAGTATATGTAGACAATGAAGAAGCAATAGGAGTAACAAAAACCATTACGAATACAGAAGATATAACAGCAACAATAAATGGAACAAGCAAAGTTATTGGAAAACGTTACACACTAGTCATATCAAACTTCGAACAACCAAGAACGACACCAGTAAATTATGACAGAGAATATTCAGATTGGAGTGGAGATGTATTTGTACAAGTAGCTCCAGCAACAGTCGTAGACGAATCTGGAAACACAAACTAAAAAAATGTCGCATTGAGATCGTTTCTCTGTGCGACATTTGTCCCATTGGGATCGTTTTTCTGTGCGACATTTTTTGTCTCATTGAGATCGTTTCTCTGTGCGACATTTTTTGTCTCATTGAGTTCGTTTTTCTATGCGACATTTTTATGTTTACAGCTTGAATCTTTTTAATATTTGTGATAATATATCAATACAATATTTTTGGGTTGTTTTTATATGCAAATTATTTTCATCTTGGAGTTGTTACTACATTGTATATCTTTATAAATTTAGCTTTTGTACTTAACTTGTTGAAAAAATGTTTATTTATTTAATTTTTATAAAAAATGTTTATATATTCAAAAATATTTAATTTATTATCAACTATTGATTTATTCAAAATACCGAATTTAATATCAACTATTTATGTATTCTAAATTTTAATTTTATTCTAAGATTTATTTTATGATATTTATATTTTAATTTTATTCTAAAATTTATTTTATGATATTTATATTTTAATTTTATTCTAAGATGTATTTTACGATTTTTATACTTTAAATTTATTCTAAAGTTTTTATTCTTTATATGTTATTTAAAAGTTTATTTTATATTTTGATTTTACTTTTTCCATATATAGAACAACAATTAACAAAGAAACGATATTGAATATATTTGTAGAATTTTAACAATTTTTTCATGAGTCATATTTTGTATTGTATAACCCAAAAAAATTTGATACAATGAAAGGAGAAATTTTATTGAAACAAATAGATGTAAAAGAAGTAGACATGCTACCATTATCAAATGATTATGTATTCAAGCGAATCTTTGGAAAGGGTGGAAACGAAAAAATATTAAAAAGTCTATTAGAAGCAATTTTAAAAATTCAAATACAAAAGATAGAAATAAAAAATCCAGAAATACCAAAAGAAACATTAGATGAAAAACTAAGTATCTTAGACATCAGAGCAGAAATTAATGAAGATACCATGATTGACATTGAAATGCAAGTAGGAAATACAACAGCAATTGATAGAAGACTAGTGGTATATAATGCAAAATTAATAGCAGGAGATACAAAGGTATCAAAAGAGTACAAGAATGTGAAAGATACAATTGTGATATGTATTTTAAATGATATGATAATAAAAAGAAATGCATACTTAAGTTTAGCAATGTTGAAATATGAACAAACAGAAGAAATCCGATATGTAAACTTAGGATACAAAGATGAAGAAGAATACTTAACAAAGATGGTAAAATACTATATCATAGAATTACCAAAATTTAAAAAAAAGAAACCAAAGGTAGGAGATTTATTAGAAAAATGGTTGTATGTGATTGGGGGCGATCAAAAAATGATAGAAGAGTGTAAAAAAGAAAATGAGGAAATTAAAGAGGCAGTGAAACAATTGACAGAAATGAGTGCTGACGAGTATGAAAGAGAATTATATGAAATTAGAGAACGAAGTAGGTTAACCTATAACACTGAAATGAATGAGGCGAGAAGAAAAGGTTTAGCTGAAGGAAAAGCTGAAGGAAGAGCCGAGGGAAAGGCAGAAGGAAGAGTCGAGGGAGAAAATGAAGAAAAAAGGAAAATTGCCAAAAAGATGTTAGAAGAAGGCTTAGATATAAAAATAATTCAAAAAGTTACTAACTTGTCTGAAGAAGAAATAAAAGCATTAATGTCGCATTGAGATCGTTTTTCTGTGCGACATTTTGTCGCATTGAGATCGTTTTTCTGTGCGACATTTTGTCGCATTGAGATCGTTTTTCTGTGCGACATTTGTCCCATTGAAATCGTTTTTCAATGGGACATTTCAATGGGAGAGAATAAAACAATTGAATTTTATGTGAAATGATGTTATAATAAAAAATAGTTTCACAAAAATCAGAAAAAATCATTTTATTACAAAAGGAAGGAGAAAATGACATGAAAGTGGAGGTTAAAGGAAATAACGAGGAAGTGAAAATTAAAAAATATGAGGGGGAAGGAATAATTGTAGGAGAGGCTGTGAGCACAGATAAACAAATACGGTTTTATTTAAATGAAACCACATTTATTAGTGCAACGAAGGAACAAGACAGCGACAATGAAGAAAAAATTGTTGTTGACTTGGCAGATAACGAAGAAAAATATGTTAGACGCATCATGTTCGAAGATATGAAGAACAAAAATAAAGAAGAAAGGAAAAAGGATGGAAAAAAAGTAATTATAGGAGTGCTAGCACTTGGATTAGTATTGATAAGTTGTTTTGGCATAAAAGAACCATCAAATTTTCTACTAAGATCAATTTTTCATACATTTTCAATATTTCTATATTTTTTGATAATAATAGGAATATTTGAATATATGATGATTCCAAGTTCAGCAAGAAGTAAACATTCTGCAGAACACAAAATTGTGAATTTTATCACGAAAAACTCAAGATTACCACAAAACATGCAAGAAATTAAAAAATCATCCAGATTTAGTTCAGGATGCGATAGTGCAGAAAAAGAAGAAATTTGGGTGAAAGCTTTTATCGCATGTGTCTTTGCTGATTTGTATGCAAGTTGCGGTTTTGTAATTATTTATTTGTTTTTTTACAATATTGAACCAATAGGTGAAAAAACGCTTTTAATAATATATGCATTAATGTATCTTGCAATGGCATTTATAAACATTAAAATGATATTAAAAGGATATTATAAAAGAACAATAAGCATACTAATGAAAGGAATGAATTATTTCCTGCAATGTTGTAACACAACAAGCAAAGTAGAAGAAACAGATATTTTGTTAGCATTTTATGCTGCAAAATACTGGGTAAAAAGAGTTTACCCTGAATATTATACAGACAACGACCTTACTTACCATTAAGTGTAATACTGAAAATGATTTGAAAATGAAAAGGTGTTGTTTAAAATTGCAACATTTTACAATGTCCCATAGAGATCGTTTCTCTGTGGGACATTTGTCGCATTGAGATCGTTTTTCAATGGGACATAAAGCGAGAAGAAAAGGGTTAGTCAAAGGGGAAAAGATAGGTGAAAAAATAGGATAGAAAAAAAGAAACAAAGAAATTGCAAAGAAAATGAAGCAAAAAGACATGGACATTGCAACTATTATTGAAATAACAGAATTAACAGAAAAAGAAATTAAAGAACTATAGTTAAAATAAAAAAAGATAAAACAAACAAAACAAACAAAAACTCTATAACTCAAAATTATAAAAGAACCAGAAAAAATAAAAAAACATAATAAAATAAAAACATAATAAAATAAAAAGAAAAGACCAATTGGAAATCGTTTTTGTAGAGAATCCCAAAAAATGGTCTTTTTAATTTTTATTAAAAATGTCGCACAGAAAAACGATCTCAATGAGACAAAAAATGTCGCACAGAAAAACGATCTCAATGAGACAAATGTCGCACAGAAAAACGATCTCAATGGGACAAATGTCGCACAGAAAAACGAACTCAATGAGACAAATGTCGCACAGAAAAACGATCTCAATGCGACAAAAATGTCCCACAGAAAAACGAACTCAATGGGACAAAATCGAAATAAAAAAGGGATAGAAAAAGTTGCAAAAAAAGTTGGAAAATATGTAATTTTTTGTCGGAAAATACTTGTAAAAATTGCTTAAAAAATATATAATAAAGCATATAAAATTGTGGTATATTGACGAGAAAATAACATTAAAATTTGACTATAAAAATGGAACTTTTGAACCACAGTATTCAAGCTAAAAATGACAGGTAAAAACATAAAAAGTTTATATAAAAAATAAAGAAATTAATCTCAATGGAGAATAGATATAAAAATATTTGGAGGAACGAAAGATGCGAAAATACTTTAAAAGTATGAAACTAAAAAATGCAAAACAAAAAAGTATAGAACAAAATAGCATAAAACAAAAAAATAAAAAATTAAAACGTATAAGTGTCATCAGTTTAATTACAGTAATGATAACACTTATATTAATGACTTTTATAAATGGTGCAAATGTAGGTATTGATATAGCTAAAACAAATACGATACAATCAAGTGAATTAAAAAATTATGCAGCAGAACCGTTAACAGATGGTTCTGTTAATGCTGTTTCAGACCAAACAAGCAATGATTCAATTCAAGAAACAGATACAGGTGTTGCTACATTAGCAGAAGATACAAGTGATGTGGAGAAGATTGATAAGAAAATATTGATTTTTAGTGTCATTGAAGCAGACCATAGAGAACAAACAGAAATTGATGAATTAAAAGCAAAATTACAGGAAACATATGAAACTGTAGATGTTATTACTACAACTGCTAATGGAAATATCGATAGTATATTGAGAGATCAAATTATCAATGCAACAGGTTATGATTTAATTATTTGTGATATGTATAGTTGGTCTACAACAACCAATATAGCAACACAAAGTAACCTAAAATATAACTTAATTACAATTTCTAATGATGCTGATACAACAGATAATCAATTAGTGGGACAAGTTACACAAGGGACAAATGTAGATGCTGACAGTATTACAACACAAGATGAAGTTTTTAAAAATATGTATATTTCAGCAAGTGGTGAATATGATGACATCACAACAAATAAAATAAAATTCAAAAGCGACGTAAATGTCCTAGCAACAATGAAATATAAAGGAGATAACAATACATATGACGCTATAGGATACAAAAAAATTGGCAACTACACACAAATACATTCACAATCATATTTGAAAAATAATTTCGCACAAGTCGTAGAAAGACTAGCAGACTTTGCTTTAGGAGCAGTAAACATAGATGGAGACTTTGTAGACTTCATAAAACCAAATGCAACATACCAATTCTCAGAAACAGACATAGATAGAGACGGAAAAACATTCACTATGGTATTTGACATGACAGATAAATTCTATCAATCTGGAACATTAGCATTAGAGGATTTAACAATCTTAATTGATGGAGAAGAACCAAATTGGGCAGAAGTCAATAAATCATTAAGAGAAGAAGATAGAACAAACATTATAAATGGAGAAACAGAGGTAATAGGAAAGAGATATACATTAGAATTATCGAACCTAGAACAAATACAAGTAAAAGATGGAGACAATTACCTAGATTACAGTGGTGTTATAACAGTCGCAGTTCCAGCAGATAAGCTGATAGATACAACAGGAAATGGAAATAATGCAACAACCATTACATCAGGAATTAACTTACCAGGTGGAACAGGAACAGGAGAAGTTGTGGATGTTGTACAACCATTAGTTGAGAAAATCACTTCTACAGTAGATCCAGCAGCTGGAACAGCAGCACTAACATTTAAAGCAACAGATAAATACTTTGCTAGTACAACATTGACAAATGAAAATTTACAAATTACAGTAGATGGACAAGCAGTAGATTCAACAGGTGTAACAAAACAAGTAAATAGTACACCTTTAACAGAAGAAAGAGTAGTAAATGGAGAAAATACAACAGTACAATATGGATTGCAATTCACAGTAAATCTTTCAGGACTTGATACAAGTGTTAGTCAAATAAAAGTTAGAGTACCAGCAGGAGCAGTAACAGACCAATCTGGAAATGTAAATAAAGAAACAGATTTATTGATATTTAATACTTTGAGAACAACGAATACAGAAAACTTTTACACGCGAGGGTTCTTAGGAAACTCAGATATCCAAAGACAAAATGTAGATCAAGTAGAATTTGTTGATCACATACCAGAAGATGTATATGATGAATTGACAAATACATATAAGAATGATACTGCATGGGATGTTTCAGCAATGCAAGATAATACAATTATTGCATGGTATGATACAAATCCAAATGGAACATACAAAGTCTACATAGGAAGCAACAGCGAAATGTTTGGAAATGTAGATTCAAGTTATTTGTTTTATTGTATAGGATATTCAGAAAATTGTACTTCAACAGAAACTATTAAAAATCTAGACTTATTAAAAACAGGAAATGTGCAAAACATGAAAGAAATGTTTGATTCTACAGGATATACAGCAATGACAAGTTTAGATTTAAGTAACATTGATACAAGTAATGTAACAAATATGAGTTACATGTTCAATAATACAGGTTATAATGCAATGACAAATTTAAACTTAGGAGACAACTTTGACACCAGTAACGTAACAGATATGAACAATATGTTTTCTTGGACAGGATATACAGCAATGACAAGCTTAGACTTAGGAGACAAATTTAATACAATCGCAGTAACAGATATGAAGATGATGTTCAACAGTACAGGATATACAGCTATGACAAATTTAAACTTAGGAGAAAACTTTGATACAAGTAGTGTAACAGATATGAGTAATATGTTCTGGTGTACAGGTCATAATACAATGACAAGTTTAGACTTAGGAGATGAATTTGATACAAGCAATGTAACAGATATGAACAATATGTTTTTTAGAACAGGATATACAGCGATGACAAGTTTAGACCTAGGAGATAAATTTGATACAAGCAGTGTAACCAATATGAACTCTATGTTCCAAGCAACAGGATATACAGCAATGACAGGTTTAGACTTAGGAGATAAATTTGACACAAGCAGTGTAACAGATATGCAAGATATGTTCCACTCTACAGGATATACAGCAATGACAAATTTAAACTTAGGAGATAAATTCGATACAAGTAATGTAACCAATATGAGATATATGTTCGGGTATACAGGATATACAGCGATGACAAGTTTAGACTTAGGAGACAAATTTAAGACAGATAATGTAACAGATATGGAAATGATGTTCTATAGTGCAGGATTAAGTAATATGACAAGCTTAGACTTAGGACCAGCATTTACCAACATAGCAGAAACAAACTCTGGCATATTCTATACAGGTAAACCTGAAGAAGTTGTCATATATGTACCAGAAGCAATTTATTTGAATAGTACAAACTTAAAATTAAATGCAGATTCAACAAAGACAATTGGACGGACTTATAGAAAATAGAACCACTTACCCAAAATACCGCACAGAATGGATAAAAGAAGGAACAGCAATAGACGAAACAGAAGCAAACAATCCAAAACTAAACGTTACACTAAGAGGAACAACCAACACAGAACTAACAGCAACCGAATACATCAGTAACGTAACCAGTTCACTAGTACCAGAAAACATAAAAGTATTCATAGAAGACACAGAAATCACAGACATTGTTACAAAAACAGTAGGAACTGCAACAACAACCGCAAACACAAAAACAGGAGCACAAGACGTATTACAAACCGTAACACTAACAAACTTCGAAGAAGCAACAAGACAAACAGGAAAACCATATAAAGAATGGGCTGGTAACATCCGCATTGAAGTAGCACAAGGAACTTTATCAGACACCACAGGACCAGCAGACCCAGAAACAGGCAAAACCGTGACCTATGGAAACAAGAACATGGAAGTAGCAAGTGCAGACACACAAACAGGAGCAACCACAGGAGCAGGTTCAATAACAGAAATAGGTGCAAGAATTGACAATATTATTCAAGATGCAACAAAGGTCGACAAAAATACAGAAGATGCTATGTTTGCCGACCTAATCAAACCAGAATTTACATACAGAAGCCAAGAAACAGAAATCTCACAAGATGAAGAAAAAGTAACGATTGTATTTGATGTAGTAGACAAATTCTTCCAGAGCACAACATTGTCAAACCTAGATGCAAGCCAAATTACAGTTCTAATAGATGACTATGACCCAGTTGAACTAAATCAAAATATTACAAAACAATTAACAAAAGTAGAAGACATCACAGGAACTGTAGAAGGTGTAGATAACACCAAAATAGGAGAAAGATATCAATTAGTTATTACAGGACTTGACCAAGAAAATGAAGACGGTGTTGGAGATGGATACACATACAGTGGATACATGACATTATCATTTGCAGCAGGAACAGTAACAGATAAATCTGGGAACCAAAGCTCAGCAAAATCAATTTCAATTGGAAAAGATGAACCAGGCGGACAAGATGGAGACGAAGAGATTGTCGATGTTGTAGACCCAGTATGGAGCGTAGAGGAAATTAATACAAACGAAGAATATGTTAAATTACACGTAAAAGATAAATACTTAAATAAAGACCAAAGTGTCTTAAACTTAACAGAAGATGCTATCACAATTGTGGTAAATGGACAGCCATCAACAGCAATTGCAACTATCTTAGCAGGACCAATAGAAATCGTTCCAAATGAGGAATATGAATATATTGTTACATTAGAAAATGTAACACCACCAGATGCAGGATATGTAGAATTCACACCAGTTGAACCAATTGTTGGAGGAACAGCAAAATATAAAGAAGATAATGGTGGATATATTAAATTAGAAATTGCAGCAGGAGTTGTCGTAGATCAATATGGAAATGAAACAAATAAACAAACATTAGAAGTTGGAAATCTTGATAAGACAAAACCAGAAGTATTTGATGTACAAAAAACACAAGATAAGGAAAATGGTAAAGAAACATTTGTATTTAATGTAACAGATAAAAACTATGATCCATCAGATCCAGTTACATTAGATGAAATAGAATTATGGATGGATGGACAACAAATAGATGACCAAGTGGTTAAAAATCTAATTAGTACAGTAGAGATTAAAGCAAATGTTAATGGAGAAATCAAAGTTTTAGGACATCAATATACATTAGAGGTTAGTGAAATTGTAGAAACAGATGAAGAATTTATTGCATCTAACAGAGATTACAGAGAACTAAGTGGTACATTAGAAGTTCGCATTGATCCAATGGCATCAAAAGATATGAGTGAAAACTACATAAAAGAAGAAACAGCAACGATTACAGACTTTACAGATTTAATTGATCCAGAGGTAATGTATCAATATAGTTCAACAGATATTGATTATGATGGCAAAAACTTTACAATGGAATTCAACATATTTGATAAATACTATGATACAGGTGAATTAACAATTGATGATTTAACCATCTTAATTGATGGTGAAGAGCCAGATTGGGCAGAAGTCAATAAATCACTACAAGTAGTAGAAAAGACAAGTATGGTAAATGGAACAAGTAAAGTGATTGGACACACCTATACATTAACATTATCTAACTTAGAGCAATTACAAGTAAAAGACGGAGAAAACTACTTAGACTATAGTGGTGTTGTAACAGTAGCAATACCAGCAGATAAAATTATGGATACAGCTGGAAATGGAAATGTGGCAACAACGCTTACATCAGGAATTAACTTACCAGGTGGAAGTGGAACAGAAGAAGTAGTCGATGTTGTACAACCATTCGTTGAAAAGATGACATCAAATGTAAATGTAGATGCAAAAACTGCAACAGTAACATTCAAAGTAACAGATAAATACTTTGTAAATAGCACATTGACAAATGAAAATATACAAATACTTGTAAATGGAACAGAAAATACAGCTATTACAAAACAATTGACAAGTACACCTTTAACAGAACAAAGAGTAGTAGATGGAACAACTTCAGATGTTCAATATGGTGTGCAATATACAGTAAATCTTTCTGGAATTGATACAACGGTTAACCAAATCAAGGTTAGAGTTCCAGCAGGTTTGGTAACAGATCAGTCTGGAAATGTCAATGAACAAACAGATTTGATTTTGTTTAATACGTTGAGAAGTGCTGTTGATGATATACAGCTCGATGGATCAGAGTATATTTCTAATTCGTTTTTAGGGAATAGAAATATCATAAGAAACAATATAGATAATTTAACATTTGTAGACCACATTCCAGAAGATGTATATGATGTATTTACAAATACATATATTGATAATACTGCATGGGATGTATCTGCACAGCAAGATAATTCAATAATTGCATGGTATGAAGGAAATCCATATAGTACAGTAAAAGTATATATTGGAAGTAATGATGAGATATTTGGAAATGTAAATTCAAGTTATTTATTTACATATATAGGATATGAATCAACTTGTACCTCAACAGAAATTATTACAAATCTTGATATGTTGAATGTAAGTAATGTAACCAATATGGACAGAATGTTTATGTATGCAGGAATTTATGCAATGACAACATTAAATTTAGGAGAAAATTTTGATACAAGTAATGTAATAAGCATGAATTCTATGTTTATGCAAACAGGAATGAGAAGAATGACAACATTAGATTTAGGAGATAAATTTGATACAAGCAATGTAACAGATATGAGTTCTATGTTTTTTAGTACAGGAAACAATGCTATGACAAGTTTAGATTTAGGAGAAAATTTTGATACGAGTAGTGTAACAAATATGACGCAGATGTTTGGCTCTACCGGAAGCACTGCCATGACAAGTTTAGATTTAGGAGATAAATTTGATACAAGCAATGTAACAGACATGAGTGGTATGTTTGGATATACAGGATATGCATCGATGACAAGTTTAGACTTAGGAGACAAATTTGACACAAGTAATGTAACAGATATGAGTTCTATGTTCTGGGGAACAGGATATACAGCAATGACAAGTTTAGACTTAGGAGACAAATTTGACACAAGTAATGTAACAAATATGAGTGACATGTTTGCTGCTACTGGATATACGGCGATGACAAGTTTAGACTTAGGAGACAAATTTGACACAAGCAATGTAACGAATATGAAAAGTATGTTTGATTATACAGGAAGTTTAGCCATGACAACTTTAGACCTAGGACCAGCCTTTACAAACATAGCGTCAACAAATACAGACATGTTCAATCAAACAGGTAAATCAGGCGAAATCATCATCCAAGCACCAGAAGCAATCTATCAAGATGGAACAAACTTCAAGCTAAATACAGACTCTAGCACAACGATAGAATTAGATTATGGAACCATCAATCCAAAATACAGAACAGAATGGATAAAAGAAGGAACCGCAATCGACGAAACAGAAGCAAACAATCCAAAACTAAACATCACATTAAGAGGAACAACCAACACAGAAGTAGCAGCAGATGAATACATCAGCAATGTAACAAGTTCATTAGCACCAGAAGACATCAAAGTATTCATAGAAGACACAGAAATCACAGATGTTGTAACAAAAACAGTAGGAACCGCAACACAAACTGCAAACACCAGAACAGGAGCACAAGATGTGTTACAAGTTCTAACACTAACAAACTTTGAAGAAGCATCAAGACAAACTGGCAAATCATACAAAGAATGGAGTGGTAACATCCGTGTAGAAGTTGCCCAAGGAAGCTTATCAGATACAACAGGACCAACAGACCCAGAGACAAACAAAGCAATTCCATATGGCAACAAAAACATGGAAGTAGCAAGTGCTGAAACACAAACAGGAGCAACTACAGGAGCAGGAGCCGTTACAGAAATCGGAGCAAGAATAGACAACATCATTCAAGATGCAACAAAGGTTGACCAAAACACAACAGATGCCATGTTTGCAGATTTCATCAAACCAGAATTTACATACAGAAGCCAAGAAACAGAAATCTTACATGGTGATGAGGAAAGAGTTAGCATTGTGTTTGAGGTAACAGATAAATTCTTCGAAAGTACAACACTTTCTAACTTAGATGCAAGTCAAATCACGGTTGCAATTGATGATTATGATGTAACAGAATTAAATCAAAATATCACAAAACAATTGATGAAAGTACAAGATATTACAGGAACAGTAGAAGGTGTAGAAAATACAAAAATAGGAGAACAATATGTATTAATTATTTCTGGACTAGACCAACAAGATGCAGATGGTAATGGAGATGGATACACATACAGTGGATACATGACATTATCATTTGCACAAGGTGCTATTACAGATAAATCTGGAAACCAAAGTCCAGCAAAATCAATCTCAATTGGTAAAGACGATCCAGGCGGAGAAGAAGGAGACGAAATAGTAGTTGATGTTGTAGACCCAGTATGGAGCATTTACGAAGTAAATGAAGAAGAAGAAATTGTTAAGATACGTGTAAAAGATAAATTCTTAAACAGAGACGAAAGTATCTTAGCTTTAACAGAAGATGCGATTACGATTGTAGTAAATGGAGAACCATCAACAGCTATTGCAACCATTTTAGCAGGACCAACTGAAATCATACCAAACGAAGAGTATGAATATACCATCACATTAGAAAATGTAACACCAGATGATGGCGGATATACAGAATTTACACCAGTTGAGCCAATTGTTGGAGGAACAGCACAATACAAAAATGACAATGGTGGACATATTACATTACAAATTGCAGCAGGTGTTGTGGTAGATCAATATGGAAATGAAAGCAATGAACAAATACTAGATGCAGGAAATATTGATAAGACATTACTAGAAGTATATGATGTACAAAAAACACAAGATGAAGCACAAGGAAAAGAAACCTTTATCTTCAATGTAACAGATAAGAACTATGACCCATCAGATCCAGTAACATTAGATGAAATCAGTACATGGATAAATGGAGAAAATGTAGATGACCAAGTAACAACACAAATTATCAGTACAGTGGAAATCAAGGCAAATGTTAGAGGAGAAATTAAAGTTTTAGGACATCAATACACCGTAGAAGTTAGCCAAATTGTGGAAACAGACGAAGAATTCGTTGATTCAGGTAGAAGTTACAGAGAATTAAGTGGTGACTTTGAACTTAGAATTGACCCAATGGCATCAAAAGATATGGTAGGAAACTTTATTAAAGAAGAAACTACAACCATTACAGACTTTATAGACTTTATCAAACCAGAAGTAAGATATGAATATAGTACATCAGATATCGATTATGAAGGTAAAACCTTTACAATGATATTTGATATAGCAGATAAGTATTACACTTCAGGAACATTGACAATTGAAGATTTGAACATCTTAATCGATGGAGAAGAACCAAATTGGGATGATACAGGTGTTCATGGAGTGGTAAAAGAATTAACTGAACAAGACATTACAGGAACAGTTAATGGAACAAATAAAACAGTAGGAAAACGTTACACATTGAAATTATCACACTTAGAACAACTAGAAAAACTAGAAGGTAAAGAAACCATGGATTACAGTGGTATCATTACTGTAGCAATTCCAGCAAACAAAATCATGGATACAACAGGACATGGAAATATTGCAACAACCATTACATCAGGTCTTAACATTTTAGCAGGTGACCCAGGAGAAGCAACCGTAGTCGATGTTGTAGATCCAATCTGGGAGAAAGTAAGTTCATCAGTTGATGTAGATGCTAAGACAGCAACAGCAACTGTAAAAGTAACAGACAAATATTTTGCAAGCAGTAATTTAACAGCTGACAACATTAAAGTATTGATTAATGGTGCAGAGGTTGCAAAAGATAACATTCAAATCAATGTGGGAACAAAATCAGCAGCTTCTACAACAGATGGACAAAATGTAATTGGTGACCAATATACCATTACGTTAAGTGGAGAAGGTTTGAACTTTAATAGTAACCAAATCAAAATCCAAATTGCAGAAGGTACCGCAACTGATCAGTCTGGAAATACCAATAAAGTAGCAGATGTGATTTTGTATAATACATTAAAAGCAACCAATACAGAAACAGAAGGAACAAGCCCATTCTTAGGAAATACCAATATTCAAAGACAAGATGTAAAAACGGTTACATTTGTTGATAATATACCAGAAGATGTTTATGATGCTTCAACAAATACATTTGTAGATGGCTCAGCATGGGATGTATCAGCTCAAGGAGATAACTCAATTATTGCTTGGGATACAGGAAATAGAGCTATAAGCATAGGAAGTAATGATGAAATATTTGCAAATATAGATTCAAGTTATTTGTTCAATTATGTAGGATTTTCTCAATCTTTACCTGTACAAATTATAAGAAATCTAGAGTTATTGAATACAAGCAATGTAACCAATATGAGCTATATGTTCAGAAGTACAGGATATACTAATTGTATGGAATATTTTGATTTAGGAGATAATTTTGATACAAGTAATGTAACTGATATGAGTTATATGTTTGAAAATACAGGACTTGTAAATATGAAATATTTAGATCTAGGCGAAAAATTTGATACAAGCAATGTAACAAATATGATAGGAATGTTTTCAACAGATAATTCTAATAATATAAGCTATACAAATAAGTTAGGAACCATTTATTTAGGAGATAAATTTGATACAAGCAATGTAACAAATATGGAAAGAATGTTCTATAATTTAGAGAGTTTGACAGGTTTAGATTTAGGAGATAAATTTGACACAAGCAATGTAACCAATATGAGTAATATGTTCTATAATACAGGATATACTGAAATGACAAGCTTAGACTTAGGAGATAAATTCGACACAAGTAAAGTAACCAATATGAGTAGCATGTTCTTTGATACAGGACATATGAGATTAACAAGTTTAGACTTGGGAGACAAATTTGATACAAGCAGTGTAACCGATATGAGCTATATGTTCCAAGGAACAGGATATAATCTACTTGAGAGTTTAGATTTAGGAGATAAATTTAAAACAAGCAATGTAACGAATATGAATAATATGTTCTATAATTTAGGTAGATATGAGATGACAAACCTAGACTTAGGACCAGCATTTACCAACATAGCAACAAGCAATACAAACATGTTCAACAACACAGGTAAAACAGGCGAAATTGTCATCCAAGCACCAGAAGCTATTTACCAAGACCAAACACACTTCAAACTAAACACAGACTCTAGCACAACGATTGGATGGACAAACTCATCAGGAGCAGAAATAACAAATTACGGAACCATCAATGCAAAATACAGAACAGAATGGCTAAAAGAAGAATCAGAAATTGACGAAACAGACGCAAACAATCCAAAACTAAACATCACATTAAGAGGAACAACAAACCAAGAAGTAGACCCAACAGAATATATCAGTGATGTAACAAGTACATTGACATCAAATAATATAAAAGTATTCATAGACGACACAGAAATCACAGATGTTGTAACAAAAACAGTAGGAACAGCAACACAAACTGCAAACACTAGAACAGGAGCACAAGATGTGCTACAAACAGTAACATTAACAAACTTTGAAGAAGCAGTAAGAAGAACTGGAATACCATATAAAGAGTGGAGTGGTAACATCCGTGTAGAAGTAGCCCAAGGAAGTTTATCAGATACAACAGGACCAGCAGATGAAGCAGGAAAGAAAATACCATATGGCAACAAAAACATGGAAGTAGCAAGCACTGAAACACAAACAGGAGCAACCACAGGAGCAGGAGCCGTTACAGAAATCGGAGCAAGAATAGACAACATCATTCAAGATACAACAAAAGTCGACAAAAATACAGACAATGTAATGTTCACAGACTTCATCAATCCAGAATTTACATACAGAAGCCAAGACACAGAAATCATCCATGGAGATGAAGAAAAAGTAACAATAGAATTTGATGTAGTCGATAAATTCTTCGAAAGCACAACATTATCAAACTTAGATGCTAGCCAAATTACAGTTCTAATAGATGACTATGATCCAACAGAATTAAATCAAAACATTACAAAACAATTGATAAAAGTACAAGACATCACAGGAACCGTAGAAGGTGTAGAAAATACAAAAATAGGAGAAAAATATCAATTAGTAATCACTGGACTAGACCAAGAAGATGCAGATGGTAATGGAGATGGATACACATACAGTGGATACATGACATTATCATTTGCACAAGGTGCAGTGACAGATAAATCTGGAAACATCAGCCCAGCAAAATCTATTTCAATAGGAAAAGATGACCCAGGTGGAGCAGACGGAGACGAAGAAGTAGTCGATGTTGTAGACCCAATCTGGACAGTTGGAGAACTTGATAGAGAAAACGGAATTGTAAAATTACGTGTAAAAGATAAATTCTTAAATCAAGCAGAAAGTATATTCAACTTAACAACAAATGACATAACCATTATTGTTAATGGACAACCATCAACAGAAGTAGGTAAACAATTAAGTGGACCAGTAGAAATTACACCAAATGAAGAATATGAATATACATTAACATTAACAAACATCATACCAGATGTAGAAGGATATACAGAATTTACACCAGTTGAGCCAATTGTTGGCGGAACAGCTCAATACAAAAATGAAAACGGTGGTCATATTTTAATGGAAATTGCAGCAGGTGTTGTTACAGACCAATATGAGAACACGACAAATAGTCAAGAATTTGACTTAGGTAATATCGATGGAACAGGACCAGAAGTATATGATGTACAAAAAACACATGATGCTGAAAATGGAAAAGATACAATTGTATTTAACGTAACAGATAAAAACTATTATCCAGATGATCCAGTAACATTAGATGAAATAACATTATGGCTAAATGGAACACAAATAGATGACCAAGTGGCAAAACAATTGATTAGTACAGTACCAATCAAAGCAGAAATGAATGGAGAAATCCTAGTTTTAGGACATCAATATACATTAGAAATTACAGAAATAGTAGAAACAGATGAAGAATTCATTGGTTCTGGTAGAGAATATAGAGAGCTAAGTGGTGATTTAGAAGTTCGAGTTGATCCAAATGCATCAAGAGATATCAAAGGAAACCATATTAATAGTGACAAAGCAACCGTAACAGACTTTATAGACTTTATTAAACCAGAAGTAAGATATACATATAACACTTCAGATATCGATTATGATGGAAAAACATTTACAATGGTATTTGACGTAGCAGATAAATACTATAATACAAGCACATTGACAAGAGACGATTTAAATATCTTAATAGATGGAGAAGAACCAAACTGGGATGACACAGGTGTTCATGGAGTGGTAAGAACATTAACAGAGCAAGATATTACAGCAACTGTTGATGGAGAAAGTAAAACAGTAGGAAAACGTTATACATTGAAATTATCACACTTAGAGCAACTAGAAAAACTAGAAGGTAAAGAGACCATGGATTACAGTGGTATTATCACAGTGGCAATTCCAGCAAACAAAATTACAGATACAACAGGAAATGGAAATGTTGCAACAACCATTACATCAGGATTGAACATCTTAGCAGGTGACCCAGGAGAGGCAACAGTAGTCGATGTTGTAGACCCAATCTGGGAGAAAGTAAGTTCATCAGTTGATGTAGATGCTAAGACAGCAACTGCAACTGTAAAAGTGACAGATAAATATTTTGCAAGCAGTAATCTAACAGCTGATAACATTAAAGTATTGATTAATGGTGCAGAGGTTGCAAAGGATAACATTCAAATTAATGTAGGACCAAAATCAGCAGCTTCTACAACAGATGGCACAGATGTTATCGGAGATCAATACACAATTACTTTAAGTGGAGAAGGTTTGAACTTTAATAGTAATCAAATTAAAATCCAAATTGCTGAAGGTATTGCAACAGATCAATCTGGAAATACAAATAAAGTGGCAGATGTTATTTTATATAATACGTTAAGAAATACATTTACAGAGCAAAAGGCAGAACATGCTTTCTTAGGAAATACCAATATCCAAAGACAAAATGTAGATAATGTGACATTTGTAGACAATATTCCATCAGAGGTATATGATTTTTCAGCAAAAGCATATGTTGACAGTACAGCATGGGATGTATCAGCACAAGGAGATAATTCAATTATTGCTTGGTATGAGGAAAATGACAACGGAACTGTTAAAGTATATATCGGAAGTAATGATGAGATATTTGGAAATGTGAATTCAGGTAGTCTATTTACATATATAGGATATTCAGAGAATTGTACAGCAACGGAAACCATTACAAATATTGGTTTACTAAATGTTAGCAATGTAACTTCTATGGGTAATATGTTTTCTTTCACAGGATATGCAGCAATGACAAATTTGGATTTGGGAGATAATTTTGACACTAGTAATGTAATAGAGGTATATCATATGTTTTCGAATACAGGATATGCAGCAATGACAAATTTGGATTTGGGAGATAATTTTGATACGAGTAGTGTAACAAGAATGGATTCTATGTTCAATAATACAGGTGCTAAAAACATGACGAGTTTAGACTTAGGAGACAAATTTGATACAAGTAATGTAACAAGAATGGATAATATGTTTCGAAGTACAGGATATACAGCAATGACGAGTTTAGACTTAGGAGACAAATTTGATACAAGTAATGTAACAAACATGGAAAATATGTTTTATTTAACAGGATATACAGCAATGACTAGTTTAGAATTAGGGGACAAGTTTGATACGAGTAATGTAACGAATATGAAAGAAATGTTTGGTTTTACGGGAAATAGAGCAATGACAAGTTTAGATTTAGGAGATAAATTCGATACAAGCAATGTAACAAATATGGATAGAATGTTCTATTTTACAGGAAGAGAAGCGATGATAAGCTTAGACTTAGGAGATAAATTCGATACAAGCAATGTAACAAATATGAGTAATATGTTCGAGGATACAGGACGATATGCCACGACAACTTTAGATCTAGGACCAGCCTTTACAAACATAGCAGGAACAAATACAAATATGTTTACTAATACAGGTAAATCTGGAGAAATCGTTATCTACGCCCCAGAATCAATTTACCAAAATAGTACAAACTTCAAGCTAAATACAAGTTCAAGCACAACAATTAACTATACAAATGGAACCATCAATCCTAAATACAGAACAGAATGGCTAAAAGAAGAAGCAGAAATCGACGAAACAGACGCAAACAATCCAAAACTAAACATCACATTAAGAGGAACAACAAACCAAGAAGTAGACCCAGCAGAATACATCAGTGATGTAACAAGTACATTGACATCAAATGACATAAAAGTATTTATAGAAGACACAGAAATCACAGATGTTGTAACCAAAACAATTGGAACAGCAACTGCAACAGCAAACACAAGAACAGGAGCACAAGATGTGTTACAAACAGTAACATTAACAAACTTCGAAGAAGCAGTAAGACAAACTGGTAAACCATACAAAGAATGGAGTGGTAACATCCGTGTAGAAGTAGCCCAAGGAAGTTTATCAGACACCGTAGGACCAGCAGATGAAGATGGAGACAGAACAACCTATGGAAACGGAAACATGGAAGTAGCAAGCGCTGAAACACAAACAGGAGCAACCACAGGAGCAGGAGCTGTTACAGAAATTGGAGCAAGAATTGACAATATCATTCAAGATGCAACAAAAGTCGACAAAAACACAGACAATGCTATGTTCACAGACTTCATTGATCCAGAATTTACATACAGAAGCCAAGACACAGAAATCATCCATGGAGATGAAGAACAAGTAACCATCGTGTTTGATGTAGTCGATAAATTCTTCGAAAGTACAACACTTTCTAACTTAGACGCAAGTCAAATCACTGTACAAATTGATGACTATGATGTCACAGAATTAAATCAAAACATTACGAAAGTGCTAACAAAAGTAGAAGACATCACAACAACTGTAGAAGGTGTAGAAGACACCAAAATAGGAGAAAGATATCAATTAGTGATCACTGGCCTAGACCAAGAAGATGCAGATGGTAATGGAGATGGATACACATACAGTGGATACATGACATTATCATTTGCACAAGGTGCAGTGACAGATAAATCTGGAAACATCAGCTCAGCAAAATCTATTAGTATCGGAAAAGATGACCCAGGCGGACAAGACGGAGACGAAGAAGTAGTCGATGTTGTAGACCCAATCTGGACATTAGAAGATGTTGATAGAGAAAATGGAATTGTAAAACTACATGTAAAAGATAAATTCTTAAATCAAGCAGAAAGTATATTCAACTTAACAACTGATGATATTACGATTATTGTTAATGGTGAAGTTTCAACAGAAATTGGAAAAGCGTTAACCGGACCAGTAGAAATCGTACCAAATGAAGAATATGAATATACACTAAATTTAAGTAACATCATTCCAGAAGAGGATGGATATACAGAATTCACACCAGTTGATCCAATTGTTGGTGGAACAGCTGAATACAGAAATGAAAATGGTGGATATATGTCAATCGAAATTGCACCAGGAGTCATTACAGACCAATATGAAAACACAACAAATAAACAAAAATTCGACTTGGGTGACATAGATGGCACAAATCCAGAAGTGTATGACATTCAAAAAACACAAGATGCCGAAAACGGAAAAGAAACCTTTATATTTAATGTAACAGATAAAAACTATGACCCAACAGACCCAGTAACAGTAGATGAATTATCTGCTTGGGTAGATGGCGTTCAAATCGATGACCAAGTAACAAAACAAATTACAAGCACAGTAGAAATTAAAGCAAATATAAATGGAGAAATTAAAGTTTTAGGACATCAATATACACTAGAAGTTACACAAATTGTGGAAACTGACGAAGAATTCGTGGCAACTGGTAGAGACTATAGAGAGCTAAGTGGTAATATAGAAATCAGAATTGATCCAACAGCATCAAGAGATATTAAAGGAAATACAATTAATGAAGAAACAACAACTATCTCAGACTTTATAGACTTTATTAAGCCAGAGCTAAGATATGAATACAGTACATCAGATATTGACTATGACGGAAAGACATTTACAATGGAATTCAATATTGTAGATAAATACTACAATGCAGGTACATTGACAATAGATGATTTAAATATTCTAATTGATGGAGAAGAACCAAATTGGGATGATACAGGTGTTCATGGAGTGGTAAAAGAATTAACTGAACAAGATATAACAGCAACAGTTAATGGAACAAATAAAACAGTAGGAAAACGTTACACATTGAAATTATCACACTTAGAACAACTAGAAAAACTAGAAGGTAAAGAAACCATGGATTACAGTGGTATCATTACAGTGGCAATTCCAGCAGATAAAATTACAGATACAACAGGACATGGAAACAATGCAACAACCATTACATCAGGATTGAACATTCTAGCAGGTGAAGTAGGAGAAGCTACAACAGTCGATGTAGTTGACCCAATCTGGGAGAAAGTAAGTTCATCAGTAGATGTAGATGCTAAGACAGCAACTGCAGTGGTTAGAACCACAGATAAGTTCTTTGCAAGCAGTAACCTAACATCAGACAATATTAAAGTATTGGTAAATGGTGCAGAAGTTTCTAAAGATAATATTGCTATTAATATAGGAACGAAAACAACAGCATATGCAAGCAACGGAACAGATGTAATTGGCGATGAGTACACGATTACCTTAAGTGGAGAAGGTTTAGACTTTACGACAAATCAAATCAAAATCCAAATTGCAGAGGGTGTGGCAACAGACCAATCTGGAAATGGTAATAAGGCAACAGATATTATCTTGTATAATACTTTGAAAAATACAAGTACAGAAACAGGTAACACAAGTGCTTTCCTAGGAAATACAAGTATTCAAAGACAAAATGTGGACAATGTCACATTTGTAGACAATATTCCATCAAGTGTATTTGATGTATCAGCAAATAGCTATGTAGATAGTACCACATGGGATGTATCTGCTGAGCAAGATAAATCAATTATTGCTTGGTATGAACCAAGTGCAAATGGAACAATAAAAGTATATATTGGAAGCAATGATGAGATATTTGGAAATGTAGATTCAAGTTATTTGTTTAGCTGGATAGGACGTTCTAATAATTGTACAGCAACAGAAACCATAACAAATCTTGGTTTACTAAATGTTAGCAATGTAACCAACATGGGAAATATGTTTTTATGGACAGGTTATAATGCCATGATAAGTTTAAATTTAGGAGATAATTTTGACACAAGCAATGTAACTAATATGAGTCATATGTTCATGTATACAGGTTCTGATGCAATGACAAATCTGGACTTAGGTAATAAATTTGACACGGGTAATGTAATAGATATGAGTTCTATGTTTGCTTATGCAGGTCAAAATGCTATGACAAGTTTGAACTTAGGTGGTAACTTTGACACAAGCAATGTAACAGATATGAGTTCTATGTTTATAAGTATAGGATATAGAGCAATGACAAGTTTAGACTTAGGAGAAAAATTTGATACAAGCAATGTAACAGATATGAATTATATGTTTGGATTTGCAGGATATACAAAAATGACAAGTTTAGACTTAGGAGATAAATTTGACACAAGCAATGTAACAAATATGGAGAGGATGTTCTCTAGAACAGGATATACAGCAATGACAAGCTTAGATTTAGGAGATAGATTTGACACAAGCAATGTAACCAATATGCAACAAATGTTTAATTTAACAGGATATATAGCGATGACAAGTTTAAATTTAGGTGATAAGTTTGACACAAGTAAAGTAACAGATATGAGTGAGATGTTTGATGAAACAGGATACACAGCCATGACCAACTTAGACTTAGGACCAGCATTTACACATATAGCAGAAACAAATAGTAGTATGTTCGGTGAAACAGGAAAATCTGGAGAAATTATCATCCAAGCACCAGAATCTATCTACAATGACAGAACACACTTCAAACTAAACACAGACTCTAGTACAACCATTGGATGGACAGATAATACTGGAGCAGACACCACAACCTATGGAACCATCAATCCTAAATACAAACCAGAATGGCAAAAAGTATCAAGTAGCATCAATGAAGAAACCAAAGAAGTTAGCATCGTTGTAAAAGGACAAGTAGATCCAAGTGTATACACAAGTAATGTAAACGGACAATTCCCAGAAGGAGAATTAACCGGTGAGCAAGCAAACTTACTAAATGTATATATCGATGGAGAATTGGCAGAAAACATTACAAAATCAATCAGCGCAGTAATAGAAACAACAGATGGAACAACAGGAATGAAATCTGTACAATATACCATTACCTTATCAAACTTTGAAGAAGCATTACGTCAAATCGGAAAGAACTTCAAAGAATGGAGTGGTAACATCGTACTACAACCAGTAAAAGGAACCTTAATAGATGATTATGGAAACAAAAATATGCAGGCAATTGACAATTCAGCAGGTGAATGGATCAATGTTGAATTAAAAGATGCCGATACTGACAGAAATACAGACGGAACCATGTTTGCCGATTACATCAAACCAGAATTTACATACGAAACCTATGATACAACCATCGATTATGACCAAAAGAATGTAAACATTATATTTGATGTAACAGATAAATATTTCGAAAGTACAACATTAACACAAGACATGATAACCATCACAGTGGATGAAACACAACTACCAGAAGATGCAACGATTACAAAGACTTTATCAAAAGTAACACTAGATGCTGATGTAGTAGATGGAAACATTACCTATAAGGCAAATGGAGACATCTACTACACCGTAGATGGTGTGGAGAAAAAAGTCGGAGAAAGATATCAATTATTGGTAGAAGGATTAGAATCAGAAAATGGAGAAGGCTACAGTGGACCAATGTCACTAAGCTTCCCAGCAGGTATCATAACAGATACATCAGGAAACCAAAATGACGCAAAAACCATTACACTAGGTATTGACGAACCACAAAATCCAGATCATCCAGAACATGATGAACCAATCATTGTCGACGTAGTAAATCCACTTTGGGAATACTTAACAAGTAGTATTGATAGAGAAAATGAAACTGTAACAGTAACAATACTTGGAACAGATAAATACTATCAAGAAAACACATTAACCACAGATAAAATTCATGTATACTTAACAGACAGTGAAACACCAGATGAAGAAGTGACAACCATATCTAAGAACTTAGTACAAGTTGATCCAGCAAGCCAAGAATATGCAGACCTATTAACACAAGCACAGGCAAAAGGATTAGACAATATTGGAGTCATTTACAAATTAACATTAGGTGATTATGGAGAATTAAGTGGTGCTACAAAAGTGGTATTAGATGCAGAAACCATTACAGATACAAGTGGAAACTTTAATATAGAAACAGAAATTCCAGTAGGAAATCCAGAATGGGTAGAAGAAGGGGATGACCCAGAAAACCCAATCTATACAGCATTTAGAAATAATATTGTAGACTTTATCAACCCAAGCATTAAATATACATATTCAGATGTGGAAGGTTCAACGAACCCAGACATTGATTATGAAGCAAAAACATTAACTGTTAAGTTTACAGTAACAGATAAATATATTAGAGAAAATAGCATCATGAATCCTGATGGAACGATGAATGCAGAAAATATCAGAATAAAAGTAGCAGGAACAGACTTAACAGATCAATTACATACAACTGTAACATCTGCAGATATACCTAATGGAACAGAATATACATTTGTCGTATCAAACTTCGAATTAGTATATAATGAAGGTCAAAAATATCAAGATTATAGTGGTGCGGTAGACTTTGTATTTACTGGAGGAAAAGTAGACGATACATCTGGAAATAAAAATACAGCAACAACCATTACATTAGACTATGATGATGGTGATGATCCAGATAATCCAGTTATTGTCGATGTTATCGATCCATTAGTTGAAAGAACAGAAGACAATTTAAGTATCTTAAATGCAAACAATGCTATTACAAGAGACTTAGATACAGAAACAGGAACTGTATCAGTTAGAATTAGAGCAACAGATAAATATTTAAGACAAACAACTTTGCAAGATGCAGAAAATGTTGCTAAGATGAAAGTAAAAGTTGTAAAACCTAATGGAGAAACTGTTTACCCAGATACTATCGTAAAACAAGTAGCACAAGTAAATAAAACAGCAACAGCGGTTATTTACCAAATTACCTTAAGTAATTTTGAAGATAATCAAGGATTAACCAGTATTATTGTTCCAGAAGGCGTTATTGTAGATAGTTCTGGAAATACAAACAAAGAAACAGAAATCTTAGTAGGAAATGCAACTTGGATAGAACCAGGAGATGCAAATGGTGAATATACAGCATTTAGAGAAAGCATTGTAGATTTCACAAGACCTGTTTGGGAATATGCAGATAGTAGTATCACAAGAGATAGAGCAGGCGAAACAGGAACCGTAACGGTTAAGATACTAGGACATGATGATTACTACTTAAAAGATACATTAACAGAAGATAATATCAATGTTTATGTAGATAATGCTGAAGATCCAGAAGCACCAATTACAACCATTACAAAACAATTAACCAAAATAACAGATGAGGCAGAACTAAATGGTGCAGATACAGGTTATACATTAACTTTAGGAAACTTTGGAACCTATGATGGAACTGTAAAAATTGAAATTGCAGAAAATACGATGAGAGATACTTCTGGAATCGGAAATAAAGTAACTGAAATACCTGTTGGAAATCCAAATTGGGTTGAAACAGATATTGGAGATAATGTGGATAATCCAAAATATACAGCATTTAGAAATAACATTGTAGACTTTATAAAACCTACAATTGAGTACAAGTATGCAGAAGGAACAAATCCAGTTATCGACCAAGAAAATAAACAAGTAAGTATTACATTTGATGTAGTAGATACCAACTTCTTAGAAAGTGATATCTTAACAGCTGATGATATTAAACAAATACTTGTTGATGACATGGATGTAACAAATACTTTGACAAAAGAATTAACAAGTTCAGATATACCAGAGGGAGAAGGAAATGGTGTTAGATACACATTAACATTATCTAACTTTGAATTACCTGAAAACTTAGAAAATGAAATCTTTAGAAGACATAGCGGTAAAATCGAATTTGTTATTGCAGAAAATAAAGTAAGAGATACATCTGGAAACGCGAACATTGAAACAAAAATAGTAGTAGATAATGATGATGGTGATGATGAAAATAACTATGTTATCGTAGACTTTATTAATCCTAAATTGTTCTATAAAGAGAAATTTATTACCTATGCAGAAAGATATGCAACTGTAACGATTTCAGGAACAGATAGATTCTATGACTTTAACACAACATTAGAACCAGAAGACATTTCTATTTATGAACTAAATAGAAATGGTGAGTATATCCAAAGAACAGATTTACCAATTAGCATAACACCAGTAAGAAATGAATATGGATATGATTTTGTTATCAGATTTGATGAATTTGAAGAAGAGTTTAAGCAATTAAAAATTAGTATACCAGCTGGAAAGATTAGTGATACAGAAGGACATTCAAATGAAGCAACAGATATCTATGTCGACTTAGATAATAAGAAACCAGTATGGAAATATGAAGCAACAGATACTTCAGAATTCGAATCAAATGGTAAGATAAGCTTTACCGTAAAAGGAAAAGATACATTCTTAGTACAAGAGGAAAGTAACTTAGAGGCAGGAGATATTCGCATCATCAAAGATGGTGTGGATATCACCAATGCCGATAACATTACTGTACAACCTGTTGGAGAAGATGCAAATGAAATATCTGAAACTTACCAAATTGATGTAACAGGTCTAACAGAAATCGGAACCTATTCATTGGTAATTGCAAAAGATACATTAGTAGATGAATTTGATAATTATAGTAATGCAACAACTATCAGTTTCTCTAAATCAGCAATTAGTAGTAATACAGAAAATTATACAAATGTAACTTATCATGTAACACCTGATTTTGAACAAATGCATCAAGCTTATGTTCATGAATTAATGAATGTTACAACAAGTGGAACAAATGAAGGAAGCAGTGTATATAGAGCAAGTTCAATTGGAGAAATTTATGGTAATGGAGATAACAACTTATTTGCAGAACCATTTACATATGAAAATGGTGCACAAACTGCTTATAGTTTTGCAGGATGGGCAGAAGCAGATGAAAGAGGTGTTGCTGTCGAAAATGGTGAAGTATATGACTTATATACAGATATTCCAAACACAGTAACCAACCTAAGAGCTGTATGGCAAGAAGCAACTGTCATATTCGTATCTAGCAGTGGTAATAATGCAAATGATGGTTTATCACCAACAACATCAGTTCAAGATTTAGCAACCGCATATAATAAACTAAATGCTTCAGGAAATGCAACAAATAACATCATTGTTATTATGGATGCCATCGAATGGAACAGTGATGAAAAATTAGTAGGAAATGCTACAATCACAAGCTTGTATGCAGGTGTAGATTACAGAACAAGTGGTGCAGAACTAAAAGTTTCATCTAATATGAATGTAGAAGGTGACATTACATTTGATAATATTGAATTATATGCAGATTCTACAAATGTTAGTGATGGTAGTGATTACTTATCAACAGGAGACTATACAAATATCTTAATTACCAACTACGGAGATGTAACTCTTGGAAGAGGAATCTCTACACCAGAAGATAAATATACTTTCGGAGGCGTTGTAGGTGGTAACTATAAAGAAGAAGAAACAACAGGAACCATCGGAAATCACAAAGTAATTGTAGAAGCAGGTAGATATAATGATATTATCGCTGGAAGCAGTTTAGATTATGGTGGACAATCATCAACAGAAAAATATGTTTCTCATGAAGTCATAATTGGTACCATGAAAGAATCTGTCATTTCTAGAAATGATAAATTAGAGATTACTGGATATCTAGCAATAGGTGAATTAGAAGACGGAAATTATCCATATAATCCTAATGGTGCACAAGATTCGGATTTAGGATATGAAGGAACTTATGCAACTACACAAATCTTGAGTGGAACCTTTACAGGTGAAAATAAATTCCATAAAGCTTCTGAAGATGCCGTTATGTACTTACGTTCAATCAATGGATTTACAGATGGTAAATCAAGATTGAATATGTATGGTGGAAACATCACAGGTAATATCTATGGTGGTGCTAGAATGGCAACGAGCAAAGGTGAAAATATAGATAATATGGAACCAACAGTGAATACATTAAATTTCTACGGTGGTCAAGTAAGTGGAAACATATTTGGACATGGTGGAAATGATACATCAACAGGAAATTCAGAAATTAATCTTCAAGGATCTGTACAAATTACCGGAAATGTCTTTGGTGGATCAAATGCGACACAAGAAGGACAAGGAAAAGTAACTGGAAATACATATGTAGAGATCATAGGTACAATCACTGTCAGTGGAAACATTTATGGTGGAAGCAATGGTGTGATTAATGGAACAAATATTAATTTAAATACAGGATTAATCACAGGTAACACTAATGTCATCTTACACAATGGAGCAATTATCACAGGAGATATCTATGGTGGAGGTAATAATGCTGGTGTAACAGGTGACGCAGGTATTGTTGTAAATAATGGACAAGTTATGGGAACTGTTTATGGTGGTGCTTATCAAAACCAAGTAAGAACATCAACAAATATCGATATCGTTGATGGAATCGTAAATGATATTTATGGCGGAAATATATTAACGACACAAGCACAACTAAATGCAGATAATATCAGCCAAAATGTAAATATAATCATTGGAGATGTTTTAAAAGATGTAACACCAACAATCAATGGAACAGTCTATGGTAGTGGAAAATATGACAGAGTTGGAAATGTAACCATTACATTAAATAAATGTGCAACTGCACCAACCATTTATGGTGGATCAGACGGGGCAGGAATCACAGATCAAGTAGATATTTACTTAAATGGAATGACAGCCAATACCATTTATGGTGGACCAAAAGGTGACGGAACAGTGACAACTTCAAATATCTATCTAGCAACAGGAACTGTAACAGATGTGTATGGTGGTGGTTATGGTGGAACAACCACAACAGCTAATGTTATACTAGATGAAACAGAAATGGGAGCATTAGGAACAATCGGTGGAAATGCCAATGTAACCAACATCTATGGAGGAACAAACACCAATGGAACAGTCACAACAGCAAATGTTAACCTAGTGTCTGGAAATGTAACAAATGTATTTGGTGGAGGAAATAATGCAGGAGTAGGAACTGCAAATGTAAACCTAGACGGAATAACAATTGATACAATCTTTGGTGGTTCTAAAAATGCAGGAATCACAACAAATACAAATGTACAATTAAACTCAGGAACTGCAACCAATGTATTTGGTGGAGGATATGATGTCGGTGTAACCAATGCAAGTGTTACACAAAATGGAGCAACTGTAACCAATATCTTTGGAGGAAACCAAGGTGGAACCGGTGATGGTGGAGAAACCACAAATGCAACCATCAACATTGAAGGAACAACCGCACAAAACATCTATGGTGGAAACCAAAATAAAGGTATCACAAGAAATACAACCATCAATATTAAAGGAAATTCAGTCATCACTGGAGAACTTTATGGTGGAGGACTTGGAACTGAAATTGGAAGAAATAATGCAGTAGGTTCTACAACCATCAACATAACAGGTGGAACAATTGAAAGAGACATCAATGGTGGTTCAAAGAATTCAACTGTTTATGGAACAACCAATATCAACATTGGTAAAGATGCTGTAACAGATAAATCATTCACAGCTGGAAATATTGTTATCAATGGAAACATCTATGGTGCAGGCGATTCTAACAACGAAGATTACAATACAGTTAGTGTTCAAGGAGAAACACATATCTTAATGGATAATAGTGCAGAATCTCCAATCACATTTAGTGGAAGAATCTTCGGAGCTGGAAAAAATGCAACATATTCATCAACAGCAAGTGATGGAACAGATAAATCAACAGTAGAATTAAAAGACTTCGGAACTTCATCACAAAGCTATACAATGACTTCAATCGAGCGCACAGGTAAAGTATCTATTTACAATTCATATTTAGAGTTACTAGGAGCACAAGATGAAAGCAATTACTATCAAAAAACAAGTTATACTTTAAATAGAATTACGAATGGATTAGCTTTACTAGATAATACAACCCTATATACACAGCGCGGATTTAATATGGTTGGAGGATTTGAAAGCTTATTAACAAATGCTGACGGAAGTACAACAAAAGAAACTGCAACCATTGCTGATGGATCAGTAACAAGAAATGTTGATAACAGAATATATACCTTTGAAGGTGTCAACCTAATCTTTGCAAAAGCAGAAGGAGATTTAAGCGATAGAAATAACGAAGATATTTGGGGAGATGTCAATGGTATGGCATTCTTTGGAATGTATAGACATAACAGAACTACAGGAAATAAAGAATATGATATCTATGCACCAGACTATGCAGGAACAGCAACAACCAATATGTTTGCAATAGGTACTTACATTGAAGGAAGACATAAATCAAATCATGATACAACAGTAGATGGCTTCTATACAAATGTGGTAAGCGAAGGAGAAACCACAGCAACACCACAAGTCATAGAAGTAACAGACTATGGAACCTATTATGATTGGATTATAGGAGCACAAATTGTAAACTATAATACACAATTAATTGCATCTATATTTGGAACACAATCAACAGCAGAATTAACATTAGACTTTAACTCATTTGTGGATAATGCAACATATAATGGTACAACATTTAGTGTTGATAGAATCACATCAAATGCATTAAATACAGATGTAAACTTAATCAATAAACTACAAGTACCAATTTATAGTGAAAATGCAAATAACACATTTGGATTAACAATGCAAACATCAAACTCTGGATGGCAACAATCAGGTGAAACAAACATCTATACAGATGGAGATGGTTCATTTGATGGAGATACCGTATTTAAGACAGACAATTCAAATACAGCAGGAACCTTACTATTCAAGATATTTAGTTCAGTAAATATCTCTGAAACAAAAGATTTAGGATATGTCAATATTGTCTTAACTGGAAAAGCGAAATCAAGTGAAGATGCAAGCATGGGTAATACATTTAAAGTGGTAATTGCAGTAAATCTTCAAACAGAACAAACACCAAATATAGAAAACTATATTCCAACATTTACAAATAGTAGTAAGACAAAATTAAGTTACACAACAGATAGCCAAGTAGATCTTACTTACGTATTGTATAAAGAAGTACATGGACAACAATCAGACTTCTATGCAAATGGAGATTATAGAGTATTATCAACCACAATGCCTTTACCACAAGGTACAGGAATTACCATAAGAGATTATGGACAAGGTGATAATCTAAACAAAGTATATTATTATCGAGTAGCAAGTGATACCGATTATGATGCAACAGATAATAGCTCTGGAACAACAAGATACCTATACAACTTGTCTGACTTTGTAGAAATGGGTGGAACAGCTACAACAGATAAATATACAAATGACAACAGCTTATATTATCATGATATTAGTCAAGGATTTGGATATGCATTGGAAAAATATGATGTTTCAATCGATTTCAAAGATTCTAATATAAACACAGATCAATTAGCACAAGAAACATACTTAGAATTAAGAAATCAATCAGGAGCAATGAAATATGACAATGGTGAATTTGAGATCAGCTATGACTTATACAACAAAAATGCTATTATGACAGAAACTGTTACAACAGACGATGGAAAAACAGCATATTCTGTATATGACAACTTAACAATTCCATTCACATTGAATGCAAATCTAATAGAACAAAAAACAGAAGACGGACAAAATATCCAAGATACAAAATATTATGAAAAATATACAGGTATGGCAATCGAAATTGTTGATGAACATGGAGAAAGAATCAAAGCACCAGACGTACAAAACTTAAGAATTATCGATCAATCAACATCAACAGTTTATAGAGTAGGAGCAGATGGTGTTATCAGAGTTCCACTATCAGCAGGATTATCTACAATACAAAATCAATATCAATTGGCAATGAGTCAAAGCAGTGTGCCAGCTGGCGTATATATTGCAAAAATTTACTTCTTCGCATCAGATGATGGATTACATTACGGTACAGAAGTAAAACAAGAACAAGAAATTCAAATTACATTTATTAATAAACTATTAGGACTAGCAGGACTAGAATCAGTAGATGGAAGTAGAATTATTAATAAAACAACACATATGAATTTAGTTCAAGGAAATGGATTAGACTTAACAGTAAAAGTTGGATCACCTACAAATGATACCAACATAAGAGTAGAGTTATATAAACGAAATCCAACATATACAACAGCAGAAGACGGAACAACAACCTATAATGGCATAAGCTATACACAAGTAGACTTAAAAGATTATTTAGAAAATCTAAATGATACAGGATGGAAAACACCAGAAGACTTTGCAGGACAAGACTTAGTCACTGCAGAAGGATGTAAAGAATACGTACTAATGGAGAAAAAAGAGCATGAAGAACCAACAGAAGGAGAAAACATAGAAAACATAGACTTCGATGCAGCCATCAAAGATGGAATTAGCACAGGTGAGTATAAACTTGTATTCAAGGCATACTATAACAACACACTAATACAAACCATAAGAAAATCATTTATTGTAACACCTTAATGTCGCATAGAGATCGTTTCTCTTTGCGACATTGGGAGTGTCGCATTGGGTTCGTTTTTCTTTGCGACATTTGTCCCATAGAGATCGTTTTTCTGTGCGACATTTGTCTCATAGAGATCGTTTCTCAATGCGACATCCATTAATAAAAAATTAACAAAGCTAAAACAAAAGCTAAAACAGGAAAGGATTAGATATGGAAAGAAAGCATGCAAGAATCAGAAAGAAAGAAAGAAGAGTTAAGAAAATAACTATACTCTGTATTATACTTATATTAGTAATAACATTCTCTGTATTTGGTAGATATGTTTATTATCAAGCAAGAGAAGCATATTTTACTTCAAAAGCGTTTTATTTTACAAGTGATTTACTAACTCTTGACAATGCAACATACCAATATGAAAATTGGGGTGGTGTTGATGATTATGAAATCAATTTTGATTTATATAGTTATCAAAATACATTATTAAGATTAGATTATGATTTGGATTATGAACTTTCATGTGAGACACCAGATACAGATAAAGTAAGCTTGCGGAATAAACGAAGTTGGTGGACCTACACAAACAACAGGAACTATTTATGCTAAAGATGGAAATACACCTAATAATGTTAGTAGGATAAAGATTGTTGTGTCACCAAAAACACAAATTGAACAAAATGATATTATTACGATTAGAATAAAAGCTAGCACGCAAGAACCATATCAGAAAGAAATTTCTTGTGAGATATCTTTAAGAATACAACAAGTTTTAGCAAATACTTATGAAATAGAAGATGTTGCAAATAGAAATTATTTAACTTTAAAAATGGTGAATGCACATGAAACAGGAGGAAATGTTTCATTAGAGTTTGATCCAAATGTTGTCAGAATAGATTTAAATGACGATGCTTATATTAATCGATTAGAAGGCAGTGAAGAAGTAAATGGTGATGGATATGTAGAAAAATTTGTTTTTACAATGGATAAAGAATCTGCTAAAAACATCAAATTTTACAAAGTGGATATGTCCCAGGATTATACATATCCTTCGGGAGATACTTCATGTATTATTTCAGTAAATAATGAATCATAAAAAATGTCGCATAGAGTTCGTTTCTCTGTGCGACATTTTTTTTTTTGTCGCATAGAGATCGTTTTTCTACGGGACATTTGTCCCATTGAGATCGTTTTTCAATGCGACATTTGTCCCATTGAGATCGTTTTTCAATGCGACATTTTAAAAAAATAATGGAAAAGTATGGAAAAATAAAAGATATTATGTTATACTATCGATAATTTAGGGGCAAATAAAAAAATAAAAAAATAATAAAAGGAGAAATCATTATGCCCTATAAAATTAGAAAAGGTAGTATGACAAAGATATATCATGTCATGCTACGAGGAAATGATAAGCAAGATATTTTTTATGATTATCAAGATTATTGCAAGTTTTTAAAAATACTTAAGATAATAAAAGAGAAATACCATTGCGAAATATATGAATATTGTTTAATGACAAACCATGTACATATGATTATTTTTGATCGTCAAGATGTATTATCAAAAGTAATACAAAGTTTGGCAATATCCTATTCATTATATTTTGCTAAAAAATATAAAAAAGAAGGTCATTTATTTCAAGGTAGATTTTTAAGTAAAAGTGTTGAATCTAGAGAGTATTTGTGTACATTGTGTAGATATATTCATCAAAATCCATTAAAAGCGAATATTGCAAAAACTGAAGAGTATCAATGGAGTAGTTACAATGAGTTTTTATTTGATTCTAAGATTAAGATTATAAATCCAAATCCTATTTTATCCATGTTTGGTCAAACAAAAAAAGAAGCCAGAAAAAATTTTATCATATATCATAGTCGTAAAGAAAATCTCATAAATGAAGAAGTAGAATATGAATTTGCCTATAAACTAACAGATGAACAGGTAAAAGAAAAAATTCAGCAAATTTTAAAAATAGAAAATGTGAGACTATTTCGCATGTATGATAAAGATACAAGAGATGCAAAATTGAAAGAATTAAAAATTATTAAAGGGGCTTCAAAAGCACAAATATCAAGAGTATTAGGGATTAATAAGAAAATGGTAGAGAGAATAATGAAAAGTTAAATGTCGCATAGAAAAACGATCTCAATGAGACAAATGTCGCATAGAAAAACGATCTCAATGAGACAAATGTCGCATAGAAAAACGATCTCAACGGGACAAATGTCGCATAGAAAAACGAACTCAATGCGACACAAAAATATTCAAAAAATTTATGCGTAAAAGTATAGACTTTAAAAAAAAGTTATGGTATAAAATATAGTAGAAAAGTATAAAAAAATGTAGAAAAGAAGGAGGAGAATATGAGAAAAGTAAGAAAAGGTAAAAAAATGTTGGGAATACTACTAATAGCAATTGTTGCGATTGTTATTATAGTTGTTGCCGTTGTTTTAATTGTTAAAAATGTTAATAAAAATAAAGAGCAAGAACAACCACAACAAACAGTGGTTGCACTACCAGATACAACCTATAAAAGCATGGAAGTAACAGATGTATCAATGGAATATTTAGACGGGCAAGATGAAACAATGGTATCTATGTCTATATTAAATTCAACACAAAATCCTGTAGAAAACGAAAGTTTAAATGCCATTTTAGTTGGTGCTGATGGAGAAGTGTTGGGACAAATGCAAACTTGGATACAAAGTTTAGCAGTTGGAGAACAATATGACATCAGTGTTGTATTAAAAGGAAATCTAACAGGTACACAATCAATTCAATTACAACCAGTGACACAATAGAAAAGGTTTATAGGTAGTACCATATAAAAACCTAAATATATGATGCAAGGGAAGAAAAAAGATGAAAAAAGTACTAGGAACTATATTATTTGTAGTATATGCTATTATTGCTATTACAGTTACAGTTTTACTATTATCATATAATGATTATAACAATAGTGTAATAGGTGATTATACTGTTTATATAGTCACAGATGACTCATTAGAGCCTGAATATAAACAAGGTTCTATACTATTAATAAAAGGAACAAATGATAGAAATGTACAAGTTGGGGATGAATTGTTTATATATAAAGTATTAAATAGTTCAGAATATGAAGTAATTTCAACAACTTTACAAGCAAAAACGCAACAAGGAAGTCATACAGTTTATATTGTAGATAATGAAGAAAGTTATGCAAGTGACTACTTTATTGGTAAAGTAGATGATACTATTGTTATAGAAGGTTGGGGATATATATTAAGCCTACTAGAATCTAGATGGGGATACTTATTCTGTATCGTAGTAGTATCATTATTGCTATTCCTACAAGAAGTATTTGAATTAGTAATGGAAATTAAATATCTTAATCAGCAGAAGAAAAAAGCAAAAGAGGAAGCTGAAGCAGAGGACGAATATGATGAGGATGAATACGATGAAGATGAAGAATATGAAGAGGAAGAAGTAGTTGCAAAACCAAGGAAGACTACGAGAACAACCAAAAAAACAAGTCCAAAAACAGCAACTAGGGCAAGTACGAGAACAAAAACAGCAACAGCTTCAAAGGCTGGTACGACAAAAAAAGCGGGAACAACTTCAAAAGCTAGTACAGCAAGAAAAACAAGTACAACAAGAAAAACAGCAACAACAACTACTCGTAAACCAAAGACTACAAAATGATCAAAAGAGGAAGAATAAATGAAAAAATTATTAAGAATTTTAGTATTAATAATGTTAATTATAACCTTATTCCAAATAGCGAATATGTATGCTTTATATAAAGACCAATTAGAAGGTGAATATACAAATTTATTGGGTGTATGGTCAATTAAAGTAAATAGTACAGACATATCTTCAGGAGGTGAAAATTTGACTTTTAACATGACAGAAGACAATCTTGTATATTTGGATTCTGATCGTGTTAAAAGCCAAAAAATGGCACCAGGTACACAGGCATATTTTGAAATTATTATAGATCCAACGGATACAGATGTAGCTGTTTTATATACACTAAATATAAAATTAGAAGATGTAACAACAGCAAATTTAAAATTAGTGAATGTGGAAAATTATTTTCAAAAACCTGGAGATACAGAACAATTGACAAATAGTGATGTATATACAAACAATGAAACCAATGCACATGAAGCATTAATTCCTCTTACAAGAATAAATGATAAATATGAAAACCATATCAAATTATATTTCGAATGGGAAAATTTAGAAGAAAATAATGCAGCTGATTCAGAATTAGGACAAACAGAAAATGCAAAGATATCTATACCATTAGAAATTAATTTAAAACAATATACAGGAGAAGTGATAGGCAATGAAAACGGATAAAATATTAAAAATTATTAAAAAAGTAATTATAAATCTAATAATTTTTGTATTAAGTATCATTGCTATTCTTGTCATATGGGGATTTATACAATTAAATATACAAAACAAAGAATATATAGATATGTTTGGCTATTCTATACTTAGTACAGAAACTGGAAGTATGTCACCAACCATAGAAAAAGGTGATATTATAATAGTTAAAATAGGTGATGAAATAAAGGAAAATGATATTATAACATACAAACAGGATAATGCACTGATTACACATAGAATAGAACAAATTAATGGTGATACCATTATTGCAAAAGGAGATTATAATAACACACCAGATGATCCAATACAAAAAGATCAGGTGATAGGGAAAGCCGTTTATATTATACATAATGTAGAAATTTGGAAAAAAGTATTTACCGATATTCATGTTATCATACCAATGATTATAACAGTAGTATTATTTATAGTGATGGTTTCATATAAAGAAAAAATAGGTGAGAAAAAAGATGTTGGATAAGAAAAAATTGAAAAAAAGTATGTTAATACTTTTTTTAATAGCAATTATCATCATTGCAATTATTTTTATAGTAAGAACATTATCAAGATATCAAACAGTAGCGACTTCAGAGAAAGATGTCGATGTTGCTTTCTGGATGCTTCATGATGATTTTCAAACAGCAAACATGATCATAAAAGATATATATCCATCAAATAATTCATTTGATTATTCTTTTTCTGTATCGAATTTTAAAGCAGATGAAGATGGGACGATAAATAAAAGAGCAGAAACAGATTTGGAATATACATTAACCATAACAACAACAACCAATTTGCCATTAGAATATGCAATAGAAAAGAATGGTGAAAATATAGTAACACAACAAAATATTGTTACAGATGAAGATGGAACATATTATAAGGAAATCGTAATAAATCCTTCACAAATGGTACAAGGAGAAAATTTAACAGATAATTATGTGATTAAAGTAACATTTCCAAAAGAACATGATACAAATGCAGAATTTTCAGATTTGATTGAATATATAAAATTAGATATTGATGCAAAACAAATCATTTAGAGCAAACGGAATGTCCCATAGAAAAACGATCTCAATGGGACAAAACACGACAAAAAATGTCGCACAGAAAAACGAACTCAATGCGACACAGGAGGTAAAAATGAACAACTTAATGGATACATATATAACATTTACAGAAAAGAAAATAAAAAAATATATGAAAACATTATTGGCAAAACAATACGATGAAAATTTAGTAAATGAATATTTAAAAACATATATCAATGCCAGATATTATAATATTCAAAATGCAGACAAGCCTGCAAGAGCGTTTTATTTAAGAATATTAGAAGAATTAGAATATAAAGAAGATATTTTAATGAAAAAATGTGAAGAAGAGGCGCAAAACTTAGATGAAAAGCAAAGAAACTTGAATATCATTTACAATTTAAAAGAATTATTTGCCTACATTTTGTTTTTTGATAATGTTAGAAATGTAGAAAATTTTAAGACAATTGATAATATAAAAGAAATTATCAGTAAAATGGTACAAACAGCAAATACATTATTTGATGCAGGCATTTCACAAAGTGCAGAAAAAAAACTGTATGAAGAAATGAAAAATGATATGCTAGAAAAAGAAATATTTTTAGAGAAATTTGATACAGATGAATTTGCATTACAATTTGAAAACAGCAAAGTTAAAGATGAAATATATTTTGTTACATTAGAACAAAAAGTAAAAATGCCTATGCAATATAGTGAAGAAGCTATAGAAAAAGTATATCATGAAGGAATTGTGGCAGAGGATAAATTACAAGTAGAATATATATTATTAAGTGTTGTTGTTATTTCAGATATTGTCAATGGGAATTTTAATGACAAATATATTGCAGAATTTACAAGTACCTTATTTAAAAAGAAACAAAAATTAGATAGTGTTTTATCTATTATTGGAAATCAAGCTTTACAAGATAAAATTAGTTTAAATATTATGTATTCTGACTATAAAAAGAATCAAAAAAGTGTATTAGAATACACGAAAAAAGGTTACAATTTTACGATAACATTAGATAATGAAGCAAAAAGTATAGAGGATGTAGAAGAATTAAAAATGTTTAAAATGGTTATTGTACCTCAAAAATTATTGTTATACAAAGATATCAAAAGCAATAAAGAGATGTTCAATAACGTAATTTTTAAATAAAAATGTCGCATAGAAAAACGATCTCAATGCGACAAATGTCGCATAGAAAAACGATCTCAATGCGACAAATGTCGCACAGAAAAACGAACTCAATGCGACAAAGAATGTCCCACAGAAAAACGATCTCAATGGGACATCAATGGGACAATGGGACACAAAATAAAAATGGGAGAAGTAAAACATGGAAACATATGGAAGATTTTTATTTGAATTTTTAAGCCAATTCTTTTCTGGATTTGGAGACATATTTGGTGGACTTTGGAATGGGATTATAAATATATTTAATATACCAAGATACTGGGGGATTATCCAAAATTATTCTAATGATTTTAAGGTTTCAGAATGGTTTTTAACAGGATTAGCCATTATCTGTATGCTGATTGTTATTGGGGGAATTATTGGAATTATTATCTTTTTCTTGAAGAGACATATGAAATGGAGAAAAAAGATTGTAGATCAAGAAGAATTGTTAAAACAAATAGATACTTTAAATGGACAAGTAGAAGAACTAGTAGACGAAAAATTAAAATTATTAAATATGAAGTCACCAGAATTAGGTGTTAATCCAAACGGAATTAGTACAGGAATGGATAAAGCTGCATTAGCAGCTGCACAATCAGAAGCAAATAATGAAGAACAAATTGATCCAAGTAGTCAAAGTAGATTTTCTAAGTTAACAATGTTGGATGAAGAATTTGCAAAATATAAACAAAAAGATTATCACAACAGCTTTACATTACCAGAGTTTTGCTATATGTTCAGAAATTTTGCTGCAAGCAAGTTAAAATTATATTATAGTGAAAAAATGATAAGATTATTTGTATCAGCAGTTGCATCAACTAAACTTGTTATCCTACAAGGTATTTCTGGTACAGGTAAAACATCTATATCTCTTGCATGGGGTAACTTTGTAAAACATCCATCATGTGTTGCATCTGTACAACCCTCTTGGAGAGATAGAACAGATATTTTTGGATACTTAAATGAATTCACTAAGAAATTTAATGAAACAGACTTCTTAGCATATTTATATGAAGCTGGATATACAGATGAAATTTATACAGTTATACTTGACGAGATGAACTTAGCGCGTGTGGAATACTATTTTGCAGAAATGCTATCTATTCTAGAAATGCATAGTACAAAAGATTGGAAAATTGAAATTGTACAAAGTTCATGGCCAACAGATCCAAAGAAATTAATCAAAGGAAAATTACAAATTCCACCTAATGCATGGTATATCGGAACAATCAACAATGACGACTCAACATTCATGGTAACAGATAAGGTATACGATAGAGCGATGCCAATAGATATCAATGAAAAAGGTGTTGCATTTGAAGCAGATGATGTTGATGCAATTGATGTAAATTATTCATACTTGAATGGATTATTTGACAAAGCAATTGTAGATTATGCAATATCACCAGCAACTTTGAAAAAGATAGAAGACATGGATAACTATACAATCAAACACTTTAGAGTTGCATTTGGTAACCGTATTGTAAAACACATGAAAAAATTCGTACCAGTATATGTAGCTTGTGGTGGAGACGAAACAGAAGCTGTAGACTATTTCATGGCAAAAAAAGTATTAAGAAAATTTGAAGGATTAAACTTAACATTAATTAGAGATGAAATTGATGGTTATATTGATTTCTTAGACAAAAACTTTGGAAAAGGTAAAATGAGTGAATGTATAGAATTCTTACTAAGACTTAAAAAGATGTCTTAACGGAAAAATGTCGCATAGAAAAACGAACTCAATGCGACAAATGTCGCATAGAAAAACGATCTCAATGCGACAAATGTCCCACAGAAAAACGATCTCAATGGGACAAAAACGAAAATGTCCCACAGAAAAACGATCTCAATGGGACACAGGAGGATAAGAAATGGACTTAAATATTGTGAAATTAGCAAATATGGAAAAAGAGAAATCAACAAAATTTCTTAGCAAAATGGAGTCTAAGCTAATTATGGACGTAGATAGAAGTCATCTGGTTGAAAATGATGAATGGACAGATATGGTTCTATTTACGATTCCATATTTAGAAAAAGCATTAACTAAAGAAATAAAAAATATTGTGATAGAAGAAGAAATTATAAAAATAGAATTAATCAAAAAGGTAACAGTTGATAGTGTAAAACATTTGACGAAACATGTAAATATGGTGGATAAATTCAATCAAAGAAGTGGAGAAGTAACACCTAAAAAGATTTTAAATGCATATAAAGAAGAAACATTTCTTACTTATGAAAATCGATTTTTATATACTTTGATAAAATTGATTGAAGATTATATGTATTTAAGAAAAAAAGAGGCAAAAGAAGAATACAAAGGGAAAAGTCATCAAAAGGCAAATTATGAAGCAGAGGTTAAGTTAAATAAAGAAAAAATTAATGTAAAATTGGAATTTCATTCTGAGAAAAAAACAGAAGTTACGAAATCAGAAAAAACATCAGAAAAAATTGCAGAGATAGAGCAATCTATAAAAATGTTAAAACAAACAGAAGTTTATCAAATCTTGGTGGCTAAGAAAGCAACTTATGTAAAAGCACCATTAAAAATGACAAATGTTTTGTTGAAAAATGTAAATTTCCAATATGCTGTAAAACTTTGGAACTATTTAAGTGAACAAATGGAATTAAATGATAAGACGATTAATGAAACAAGCCAATATGAAGAAAAAGGAATTGTGAAGGAACTAGTAGATGAAGATATCTTTTTGTTAAATGCTATCTTAAAAAAGACGGATAGTAGTAATACATTAAAAGGAAAAGCAAAAACACCAATTGAAGATAAGAAAATGGCAAAAGAATTAACAGATGCTATGATTGAAAGAATTATTGAATTAAACCCTGATATGACAGAAAAAGAATTAAATAAATTGATTTCTGAGAAAATTTTACTAATGAAAACGAAAAAATTAATTTCTTTAAAACCAGTAGAAGATCGCTTTAAGGAACGAATTGAGAAATATATGATACAAGCAAAAGAAATGAGGTTAAAATAAATGAAAAGCAAGAATGACGAAAGAGAAGAAGAGAACATAAAAAATGGAAAAAAACAGACTAAAACCAAAAAAGAAACCAAAGGAAAAACAAATAAGCCAAAAGCAAAAAAAGAAGTTAACACAGCAAAAAAAGAAGTTAACACAGCAAAAAAAGAAGTAAGTAAAACCAAAAAAGAAGTTAATACAGTAAAAAAATATGAACCAAAAACTCAAAAAAGTACGGAAAATATTGCAGGAAAAAATATAGGAAAAAAAGTTGCTAGTAAACCTTTAAAATTTATTTGGGGTATAATTGTCAAGATTTTAATGCTGGTTATTATATTTATCTCAATTATCATAATTGTACAAAAAGTAACCAATAATCAAGAATCATTTTTAGGATTTAGAATATTCAGAGTACAAACTGGAAGTATGATTCCCCAATATCAAGTAGGGGATGTCATCATTGTTAAAGAAACAGAACCAGACCAAATTAAAATTGGTGATGATGTAACATATCAAGGAAAAACAGGACAAATGAAGGGATTACTTGTTACCCACAGGGTTGTAGATATTGAAGAAGTTGATGGAAAAAGAGTTTTCCATACAAAAGGTATTGCAAATAACTTAGAAGATCCTGTTGTTAGCGAAGATCAAGTCAATGGTGTTGTTCAAACAAAAATGTATATTTTATCATGGATTTGTGTGTTATTAAATAATAAATATGTTTTCTATTTCTGTGGAATATTGCCACTAACAATATATGTTGCGTTTAGAGTTTTCAAAGGAAAAAATATAAAGAGAGCAGAAAGGAAAATTTAATAAATAGAGAGGAAAATGGATGAAAGAAACAAGTAAAGAAAATGAAAAGGGAAATTTGAATAAAGAAAAAAATAGAATTAGAATGATTGAAATACTATGTCTGATTTCTTTAATTATTACCATTTTTTCTATCCAAAGAACATATGCCAGATATTTTGAACAAGTAGATACAACATATAATACCAATATTAAAAGTTGGTTAGTGAAAGTAAATGATACCATTATACACGAAGCAGAAACACTTAATGAAGTTATGGAACCAATCCTTACAGAAAATGAAAATATAAATGATAATATTTTAGTACCTGGACAAACTGGATATTTTGAAATGCTGATAGATTATACAGAGGTAGATCTTGCATTTGAGTATGAATTTTCTATTGAACAATTAAATGAAACTCCATTAGATGATTTTGAAATATATGGGTATGAAGTTATTGATGGAGACAGTCACACAGTAACAGAAACAAAAGAAATAAAAGGTATCATTGATCCAACAACAGAAGTTAATAGTGCTGGAGAAAAGAAAAGAGAAATCAGAGTGTTGTTTAGATGGAATGATGGTGAAGGAAGTACTATGGATAATACAGCAGATACGCAATTCAGAGGAGAAGAACAAAATACAACAGATACAGATGATACAAATCAAGTGGAAGATAATACTACGGAAAATGACTTACACACGGTATTAAACTATAGAGCAACTATGACATTCACACAATATATACCACCAGAAGAAACAGAAGGAGAGGGGTGAGCTGTATGGAATTTAAAAATATAAAAACATCTAATTTAGAAAATGATGAATTGTTAGATACCCAAAAGCAAGTAGAAAGCTTTTTAAAGTTTTTAAATGGGGAATATGAAACAGTTAAAAAGTTAGAGGAGGAAAATTCGTGAAAGAGTTAGTAGAAAAAATAGAAAAACAAATTACAACAGATAAAGAAGTGATTTCAGTATTGCCAAGAAATGGTATAAAAGCAATCAAAACATTATTAAAGACAATACAAGAAATGACTGAAAAATACGAAGGCTTAAATGAAAAGTTATTAAAAGAAATAGAAGAAAGATATAATAATCTTACAACTGTTGAAGAAAATACAGAGATTCCTCAGATAGAGCAAGAAATATTAAGATATGATATTGCTGAAAAAAATACAGATACACGTTCTTCATTTGAAAAAATGGGATTAGATCGAGTAGTATATAATGTAAATGGGTATTACAAGAGTAATTTAGAAAGATTAAACAAAGAATTAATTTTCAGTATAAAACAATTTGAAAAAATAGGAATCAAATTAACAGCAGATGATTTTTGTATCAGTGAGTATGCGAAGAAATACATGGAAGTTTTATTAAGAGAAGCTTATGATGGAGATATCAATTCAGAAGCTGTAAAAAATCAATTTGAAAAAGTATATTGGGAATGTTCAGAAGTAGTATCACATTTATATGTAAATATAAGATATATTTATGATAAATATGAAAATCAAATAGATAGATTTTATAATGAAAAAGCACAAGAAATTTTGAGAAGTCTTTCATTAACAGTAGAAGGTGTTGAAGAAAGAAAAGCAGAATTAATTAAAAAGAAAAATCAAATAGAAGAAACGGATAATAAGATTATTCTTGACAAATTTTATACAGGAAGCCTAAATATCAATGATTATAAAGAAGACAATTATAAGAAAATATATTTAGAATTAACAGGAAAAGATGTTACAAATTTATCAGATATAGAAAAAAATGAGATAGACGAAAATATCGATAAATTGAACACAAATTTAACAGAATATGCAAAATACTTAGAATATAAATTTTTAGTAGAACAAGTATTACAAACTAGACAAGAGTTATTAAAAAATGCAGAAGCCAACAAAGATAAGAAAGTTAAGAAAACGCAATATGAATTATCAAAAGAAGAAATTAAAAAATTACAAACAGAGATATTTAAGTTGAATTCTAAAATAGAAAAACCAAATAAAGGATTTTTCGAACGAAAAAAAGCAGAAGATAAGAAAGATAGCATTTCCATTTTACAAAGAAACAATTTCGTTTTAGATTTAAAGAAAGCATATATGCAATTAGATGAAGAAATTATCAATCAAAAGATACTTCAAAATTTAGACGAAACATCATCATTATATGATGTACTAAGATTTGCAGGCAGTTATTATGGATATATGGCTAAGGCAATGATAAAACATAATGAAGACATAACAGACAAAGAAATTGGAGAAAATGCTGAAAAAATAAGAAACTTTATCAATTTTTCTAATTTTACAGTCATTAACCATGTAAAAATAAGTGACACAAAAGACTTATCCATTATCATAAAAGACAAATATAAATTATTAGGAATGCAACTTTCAAAAGAAAATTTTGAAGAAGATAGTATAGAAGATTTAATTAGAAAAGTAAAAATTATAACCAATTACAATAATATTCAAAAAAGTAAATTTTCTATTGGAGACTTAGAATATATTATGAATGTCAAAGAAATGATAAAAAAATAGAGTTATTATGTCGCATAGAAAAACGATCTCAATGGGACAAATGTCGCATAGAAAAACGATCTCAATGCGACAAATGTCGCACAGAAAAACGATCTCAATGAGACAAAAGAAAAATAATGGAGCTGAGAGAAAAATTGGAATATGATGTTGAAAAAATTTCTCATAAAATAAAAAATAAAAAAAGAACGAAAAAGATAATCAAATTTGTTATATTAATTAGTTTAATCATTCTTTTTATTGTAAATCTAATTTTATCAATAGAAGAAAAAACGCATATTTTTGGGATATATATGTTTAATATTGTTTCTGAAAGTATGGAGCCAACATTTTACAAAGATGATTTAGCAATTGTAAAAAGTTGCAACATAGAGGAACTAAAAGTAGGAGATATTATCACATTTAGACAAGAAGATAGAATTATTTCACATAGGATATCGAAAATCGAAAAAGAATCTGAAGAGTTCATTACTAAGGGAGATAATAACGAAGTAGAAGACGTAGAACCAGTAGATGAGCAAAACATATATGGTAAAGTTGAATGGATTATCCCGAAAATAGGGAAATTTGTCAATTATATACAAAATGTAAGAGGCTTTATGAATGTATGTATTTTAATAGTGATTATATGCATTTTAGTTAATTTTAGAGATAATAAGATAAATAATCGTAAAATCAAAAGAAAAAAATATGAAATAAAAAAATTGAGAGATAATTATAAGATAGAAGGTTAAGCTATGAGGGAGGATAATAAACAAAAACGTAATACAAAAAATATTATAAAAATTGTACTAATTATATTATATCAAGTACTTGTTGTTATGGCGTTAATTTTGACTATGGTCATTATTCTACAAAAAGTAACAAATAGTAACGGATCAATAGGTGGATATAAAATATTTAGAGTTATTACTGGAAGTATGGAGCCTGAATATGAAGTTGGAGAAGTTGTTATCAGTAAGGAAGTAGATCCTAAAGAGATTCAGGTAGGGGATGATATTGTGTATTTAGGTAAAATTGGTGAATATGCAGGAAAAATCATCATGCACAATGTTATTGAAATTGATACAAATGAAAATGGAAAATTAAGTTTCCATGCAAAAGGTTTACAAAGTAATAGTGTAGAAGACCCTCAAATTAGCGAAGAACAAGTATATGGTGTTGTAAAATATAAATCAACCATATTGACAATATTATATAATTTAGCAACCAATATATATTCAATATTCTTTATTGTTATCATTTTAGTGTTAAATGTATTTATAGCATTTAATACACCTAAAAAAACTAAAAAACGAAAAGTAAAACGAATTGCAAATATAGATAATGATACAGATGAAACATTTTATGATGAAGAAGTAGAGGACAATATAGAAGAATTTGAAGAAGAGGAAACTGATGATACAGAAGAAATATATGATATTTCTGACAATGAAAATATGGAAGAAGAAGCAGAAGAAGATAATCAGCAAGATGTAGAAAAAATGATACATGACAAAATGATACATGACAAAATGATGCAGATGCTAAATAGCGATAAAAAAGCAAATATAAAGAAGAATACAAGTGTAAAGACTACAACCAAGAAGAATACAAGCACAAATACACAAAAGAAAAAAGGGGAAAATAGAAAAAACAAATGATAGGATGGAGGTTTTATGAATATATTACGTGAAGTTAGACGAGTCAAAAAGCGAAGTCTTCCAGCTAGAATTTTACTAATTTCAATTTTTACTGTAATATTAATAATAAATACCTATGCCTGGTTTAATGCAAATGAACCAGTTAAAATGAATGGATTAGAAGCGGATATAACACCTTGGGATGTTCGATACTATGTAGATGATAAAGAAATACTAGACGAAACAGTTACATTCACAATAGATCAATTATATCCAGGTATGCCTAATAGAGAAGATACTGTACGAATTTATAATATGAGTACAACAAGTACGAATATAACATATGAATTAACTTCAGTGAAAGTTTTTGGACAAGAAATATTAGAACAACTAAAAACAGATGGAATTATTCAAAATGAGGGAAATATAGTAAATATATTTGGAGATAATACAGAATATCCTTTTAAGATAGGATATACTTATGATAGAACAAGACTAGATGGTGAATTTGTAGATGATACAACGACACCGAACGCAGGAGCAACATTTAAATTTCAAGCTACTTGGGACTATCAAGGAAATGGAACACCAGATGAAAATCTTGCCAAAGATATATTAGATACAAAATTTGGAAAAGGGGCTTATGCATATTATCAAGATGAAAATAATGACCCATCTAAAGCAATCCAAATAACTGTAAAAATAACAAGTTCAATGATTCACCCAAATGCAGATAATTAAAACAAGTTCAATGATTCATCCAAATGCAGATAATTAAACAATTTCAATGATTCACTCAAATGCAGATAATTAAACAGGAAAAATGTAACAAAAATGTAATATAAATGTAATAACAAATTCGTTGACAAAAAAAAGAAGTCTGAGTATAATTTTAGTATAAAATATAGAAAAATATTTTGAAAAGCTAGGTGAGATTATGGCAAATGAAGAAACGACCAATACACCAACACTTGAAGAACAAATTGACGAAGCAACAATTGGTGAAAAACTAGAAAAGAAGGCAAAAAAAGAAAAAAGAAAAAATAAAAGACGTATTGCTTTTGAAATATTTTTAGTACTCATTATATTATTGTTGGTTAATCTATACATTGTATTATCAATATTTTATAAGGGAGAAAATTTCACCGTAACACTAGATAGTGAATATGGAAGAGAAAGTGGCTTGGTCATATATGAAGACCCAAATAATAAATACACAAGAACATTTTTAAGATCACAAGACATAGAATTTTTTACTGACATATCTATAGATTGGTTACCAGAAGATATAGACAATGAAGGAAATGGATCACATAATGGTAGAAATTATATAGCATATACATTTTATGCAGAAAATATGGGACAAGATGTTATTAATTATTGGACAACCATAAAAATAGATGATGTTATAAAAGATGTTGATGATGCAATTAGAGTTATGATCTTTAAAAATGGAGAAAGAGTTGTTTATGCAAAAAATAATGAACAAACAGGAGAACCTGAACCAGAAACAACACCTTTCAAAGATGAAGACACCGTTATGTTAGATTTAACAGAAAATTTTGAGGTAGGCGATATTGATAAATGGACTGTTGTCATTTGGCTAGAAGGAGATGATCCTGAATGCTTAGATAACTTGATAGGTGGAGAAATTAAAATGCATATGACCCTTACAGAAGAACATATCTTACAAGAAGATGAAACACCACAAGATCAAAGATAAAATCCTGGACTTTTATAAGAATGGTATAAATGTAGAATATAGAATTTTGCAAATGTAAGATGTAAAATAAGAATATAAAACTTTTGTGAATAACCACAAAAGATGAAAATGTTTATAAGTTTTTTATATAAATTAAAAATTAAAGAAAGAAAGGGAGAAAAAAATGAGAGAAGTAAACAATGAAAGAAACTCAAGAAAAAGATTAAATGCGTTAATTTTATTAGTAGCATTTACAGCAATCTTATTGATTGTATCAACATATGCGTGGTTCTCTACGCAGAAAAACGTTACTTTAAGTGGACTACATGGTAAAGTAAACGTAGCAGAAGGTCTACAAGTTTCATTAGATGCTTTAAACTGGGCAAATGAAATTAATTTGGCAGATAATGCAAAAGCATATTTCGCACAAACAAATACACAAAATAATTGGACAGATGAAGATGGTACTACAACAGAAGGCGATATATCTGATGATATGGTATCTTTATTAAATCCATGGAAAACTGAAGATGGAGATGCTTGGGGACGTACAAATTTTATACCAAGTGAATTATTACCAGTTTCAACAACAGCACAACAAAATGAAGGAATTGGTCTAACTGACTTAAATATGTACAGAGGAGAAAATACAGAAGGAATTAAATTAAGTACTATTACCAATATGACTACAGATGATACTGGTGCAGAAAAAGGATTTTATGCAATTGATTTATTCTTACAAAACTCTTCATCAGAAACAGCTATTACAGGTCACACAAATGACTTGCTTAGACTTGAAACAAATTCATCAATCAGATTAGACACAACATCAAAAGAGTCAACAGGATTACAAAACACATTAAGAGTAGCATTTGCTATATTTGATGAGGATACAGATTTAGCAGATCAAACATTAGTAAGTAACACACCAAGTCAAAGCCAAATCTTAGAAGCTACAACTGGTGCTGAACGTAAAATAACAGATGTTGCAATTTGGGAACCAAATGCAAGTGGTGCACAACAAACAGAAGGAGATCCTAGTCCAGTAGTAACAAAATATGCAGCACATGTTGATTACATTGTACAAAACAATAACAAAGTAACATTTTCATCAACAGACCGAACAACATATAGTATACCAGCAACAAACAAATTTACAGCTGAAATGAAATTACCTACATATGCTTTAACAAGTGCATCAACAGGTACTATTAATAATATATATGATTGGGACACAGGAGCAACAGCAGCAGGATTAGTAAAACAAAACACAGTTACAACAGACAACTCAGGGACAATATCAGCTGCAGTACAATTAAAGAGTGTTAAAGATGGTACAACTGATTTCTCAATTGCACCAGGTAAATATATCCATATGAGAATGTATGTATGGCTAGAAGGACAAGACGTTGACTGTATCAACTATGCTTCACTAGGTGGAGGATTAACCATTAACGTTGGATTAAGCAAACCAGGTACAGCAGCCGATGGAGATTAAGAAGAACCTTAGTAGCAAAATATAAAATAATTAAAGGTATTTAAGTTATTATACTATTCAAAGAACTGTAATTATCAAAAAATTGATAATTATGGTTCTTTTTTTTGTCGCATTGAGTTCGTTTTTCTGTGGGACATTTGTCGTGTCGTGTCGCATTGAGTTCGTTTTTCTGTGCGACATTTGTCGCATTGAGATCGTTTTTCAATGCGACATTGAAAATTCATTATTCGTTTGTTTTTTTATTCTAAGAAAAGACCAAATAAAATTTCAAAAAATGACAAGAAATAGTTGAAGAAAAAAGAAAAATTTAGTAAAATTAAGGAGGAAATTTATTGAATAAAGAAATAAAAGTTACAAATGATTATATCTTTAAAAAGACATCCCACAGAAAATGTCGCATAGAAAAACGATCTCAATGCGACACGACAAAAATGTCGCACAGAAAAACGAACCCAATGCGACAAAACAAACCCAAAATGGCACACGAATGAAAAAGGAGGGAAAAAAATACATATGAGCAATCTACTGCGTAAGCATAGAAAATCCAACCAAAGGAATAAAATTAAAAAATCTGTAGTCATTATTTTTACCCTTGTTATGACAACATTTGCATGGTTTGCCTACAAAAAACTATTAAATCCAAGTTTAAATATACATGTAGCAGCATGGGACATGGAATATTATATAAATGGAGAAAAGAAAGAAAATCCGATTGGAATTGAATTTCCAACATTATACCCACAAATGGAAGACCAGGTAGTCAAAGTAGATATTTTAAATAATGGAGAAGCTTTAGTAGATTTAAGTTATCGTATACAAGGAATATCTATTGTTGGTGTAACTTATGAATTAATACAAGAAGGAGAACAACCGACAAGTGAGAATTATATAACAATATCAGAACCAATATTAGAAACAGACCCAGAAACAGGAGAACTTATATCCAAGGGGATTATTATAAACGATCCTGATAAATTTCCATTTACACTGGAAATTGAACATTCTTTACAGGTAGCGGCAAAAGATGATGCCTACCTAACAGTTACAGCTAAATGGCCTGGTGATAATGATGCATTAGATACAGAGTGGGGATATATGGTTGGAAAATATTTTACAGATAATCCAGATGCTACTTCAGCAATGGACATTACATTAAGTATCGATTCATATCAGGCAAATGAGGAAATTATAGGCGGAACAGGAAATCTTCCAAATGGACCTGGTACTAGACCATATTTACCAAGTTCTGATTTTACACAAGTAGAAGGAACAACATTGGAAACAGGATTAGTTATCCAAGACTCAGCAGGTAATGAATATGTTTGGATAGAAGTACCAAAATTAGCAAGTGTATATCCAACAGCTGGTATCAGTATAAAAGACTTTACAGATGAAGAATATCAAAATATTGAAAATGATTTACATACATATGCTTCAACATATAGAAATGGAACTTCTACAAGTGATACGTATTATTCAGATGAAGCAACAGGATTATCAAGCAGTGAATATACAGAATTAAAACGTAAGATGTTAAAGAGTGTTTATCAACATGGAGGTTTCTATATTTCAAGGTATGAAGCAGGAACCAGTGTAAAGAGAACAGGACATACATCTGTTGCAGATTTAGTTCCAGTGTCAAAAGCAAATCAATATCCAATTAATTGGGTAACTTGTAGTGAAGCACAAACTTTGGCAAGTAAGGCAGGAACCAATGGATATTCAGGAAGCTTACCATTTGGTATTCAATGGGATTTAGTACAAAAATATATAGAAGCAAAGGCTGTAGCACAAGGAACAGAAATTGGAACAATTCAATCACAATTAATAAACAATAGTACATCTTGGGGAAATTATCAACCAAGTATATATAATATTGTAAATTCAGGTGCACAATATTCATTAAATAATGGTTCACAATGGACACAAGCACCATATGATAAAACTTCTGCAAGATCTGTTTTATTATCAACAGGAGCTAATAGTGCATTTGGAAAACAAAGTATATTAGACTTAGCAGGAAATGTTTGGGAATGGACTTTAGAAAATTCAAATATAAGTTCTCAACCATGTGTCATTAGAGGTGGATCATATGAAAGTACAGCTTCTTCTGAACTAAATGTAAATAGTAGAAGTTATAATACAACTACACAGACATATTGGAGTATTGGATTTAGAATGACGATATTCTAAAAGGATATTATACAAAAAACTCGTAAATGCAAAACATTTACGAGTTTTTGTCGCTTTTGTCGCATTGAGATCGTTTTTCTGTGCGACATTTTTTGTCGCATTGAGATCGTTTTTCTGTGCGACATTTTTTGTCGCATAGAGATCGTTTTTCTGTGCGACATTTTTGTCCCATTGAGATCGTTTTTCTGTGCGACATTTTTTTTGTCCCATTGAGTTCGTTTTTCAATGGGACATTTTACAAAAATAGATTTTAATTTTCTTCAAATAAAATATTTAAAATATTGGGATAAATCGTATTGGCATGATTTTTCCAATTTTCTACAATCTTTTTGGCTCTTTCTCTTGAACCAGCATAGGTTTTTACTTCAAAAATTGTTTCATTATTTTCTACGATTTTCAATGTTACAGTATAATTATTTTCATCTTTTGGTGTAAATTCAGCAATGACAGAAGAAGCTTCTTCAATATTAGAAAACTCTTTTTTGAAAATACTATCTGCTTTTAATTTTAATATTCCAGGCATAACATCTTTGGTTAAAGTGTATGCATTTTTTCCTTCACTAGTGATTCTTAATACTTGTTCATCATCTTTTGTATAAACACCTACTAGCTTTGAATCCATTAAATCTGTCAAGATTTGTTTAAAATAAAAATAATTTAAATTATTAATAGAAGAAATAATTTTAAACAATCCATCTTGAACAATATCTCCATCAATTAGATTTAAAATATATAGGATTAATACCTTATTTTCAGCCAAAGTAGTAGTATTATTATTTGAATTTGAACTCATAAATAGCACTCCTTACTTTGATTATTTGCTAAATTATATCATAAGTGTAGAAAAAAGTAAAATAAATTATGTAAAAAAACTTTTAAAATCAAGAAAAAAGTAGTATACTATTGATGTCGCATAGAGAAACGAACTCAATGAGACAAAAAATGTCGCACAGAAAAACGAACTCAATGAGACAAAAAATGTCGCATAGAAAAACGATCTCTATGAGACAAAATGTCGCACAGAAAAACGATCTCAATGCGACACGATAAAGCAAAATTTATGAATAAAGGAAGGATTTGTATGAAAAAAGGAAAAGTTGTTTTAGTAGGAACAGGTTTTGTTGGAATGAGTATGGCATACTCAATGTTAAACAGAGGAGGAATACAAGAACTTATCTTAATCGATATTAATAAAGATAAAACTATTGGTGAAGAAATGGATCTAGCACATGGATTACCATATGCACCACAAAAAATGATTATCAGAGCAGGAGATTATGATGAATGTAAAGATGCACAAGTGGTTGTTATTACAGCAGGTGTAGCACAAAAACCAGGACAAACTAGATTAGAATTAGCAGAAGTAAATAGCAAAATCATGAAAGACATTACAAAAAGTATTATGGCAAGTGGATTTAATGGAATTATTGTTGTTGCAAGCAACCCTGTAGATTTAATGACATATGTGGTTGCAAAAGTATCTGGATTACCAAAAAATCAAGTAATTGGTTCAGGAACTGTTTTAGATACTGCCAGATTAAGATATATAGTAGGGCAATACTTAAAAATATCTAGTAAAAATATACATGCTTATATCATGGGAGAACATGGAGATTCTTCATTTGTACCATGGGAACATTGTTATGTAGGATGCAAAAAGATTACAGATGTCATGAAAGACAATTATCATCCAATGGAAAAATTAAATAAGATGCATGAAGAGGTTGTTAATGCTGCATATGAAATTATTGAAAAGAAAAAAGCAACTTATTATGGAATTGGTATGGCATTAAATAGATTGGTAAGAGCCATTTTAGACGATGAAAATTCAATTTTAACAGTTTCAACTTATTTAGAAAATCAATATGGACAAGAGGATATATATATTGGTGTACCAGCTGTTATTAATAAAAATGGGGTAAGAGAATTATTACATTTAGAGTTAAATGAAAAAGACCAAGAAAAATTAGACCATAGTTGTCAAGTTATAAAAGAGATGAGAGAACAATCAATTGATAAAATTATAAATGAAAAATAATTGCTATTTATATGAAAAATATTTGCATTTTAGAAAAAAATATGTTAAAATAGCAAAGTATATTATCAGAGAAAAAACATTCAAAGATTAACCATTCAAAGGTTAACTATTCAAAGATTGAAAAGAATGAAATAGTGGCATAATTAGAAATGCAATAATTTTTAATAGGAGAAAGGATTGAAATCAATATGGAAATAGCAAAATGGATATTGGTTGTTATATATTTTATAATAGCATTAGCAATCATTATATTAGCATTATTACAATCAAAAGAAGATTCAGGATTATCTTCAACAATAACAGGTTCATCAACCAACAACTTCTTTGAAAGAAATAAGGGAAGAACAAAAGAAGGAAAACAAAAAAGATGGACGGCTATTTTGTCAATCGTTTTTGCAGTATTAACGATTGTATTAGGAATATTATATATGGCATAAAACAAAGAAAAGGGATTTTTGGGGACAGACTCATTTTTCCCTTTTTTTGAATGTCAAAATGTCGCATAGAAAAACGAACTCAATGCGACACGGCAAAAAATGTCGCACAGAAAAACGAACCCAATGCGACACACAAAAAAAAGAAAGGAATGTTAATGGAAGAACAGGAACTGAAAGTTTTAAATTTAATAAAAGATAAGGATTATGCACCAATGAAGGCAAAAGAGATTGCCATGATTATGCATGTGCCAAAAAATGAGTATAATGAGCTTTTAAATATATTAGGAAAGCTAGAAATGGAAATGAAAATCCAAAAAAACAGGAAAAATCAATATAGACCAGTGGAAGAGGTTTATTATGATGGGATTTATAGAAAAAATCAGAAAGGGTTTGGATTTGTTAAGATAGAGGATCAAGAAGATGAGATTTATATTGCAAAAGAGAATTCAAAAAATGCTTTAAATGGAGATAGAGTTCTAGTTGAAATAATAGAAGAAAAGAACAAAGTAAAAAAAGCAGAAGGCAAAGTTGTAAAAATACTTAAACATGAAAAAGATACAATTGTTGGAAGATTTGAAAACAATAAAAATTTTGGATTTGTAGTACCTGATGATAAAAATTTTGGTACAGATATTTTCATTTCTAAAAAGAATTTTGGAAAAGCTAGAAATAATCATAAGGTGTTAGTAAAAATAACAAAATATCCTGAAAAAGGGAAAAAGGCAGAAGGGAAAATTATAGAGGTATTGGGAAATGTCAATGAAGCTGGTGTAGATATGTTATCTTTAATTAGAGAACATCATTTACCATCAACATTTCCAGAACCAGTTGTTGAAGAGGCTAAAAAATGTGGAAATCAAATTGATGAAAATGATATTACTAACAGAAGAGATTTAAGAGAAGAGCTTATTTTTACAATTGATGGAGAAGATGCGAAAGACTTAGATGATGCTGTAAAAGTAACCAAATTAGATAACGGAAATTACAAGTTAGATGTTCATATTGCAGATGTTAGTTACTATGTAAAGCCAAATAGCTTATTGGACCAAGAAGCATTGCTTAGAGGAACAAGTATTTATATGTTAGGAAGAGTCATTCCGATGTTACCAAGAGAATTATCAAATGGCATATGTAGTCTGAATGCAGGGGAAGACAGATTTACGCTATCTTGTAGTATGGAAATCAATGAAAAAGGAGAAGTTGTTTCTTCTGATGTTTATAAAGCAGTGATTAATGTAACAGAAAGAATGACATATACGAATGTGCAAAAAATATTAGATTATCTGAACACAAATAAACAAGAGGTATCAAACAATGCAGATCAAAAAGAATTAAATACACAAGATAATGAAGATGAAGAGATAATCAATCAATATGAACCATATTTTCAAGAATTCAAGTTAATGGAAGAATTGGCATTGATTTTAAAACATAAACGATTGGAACAAGGATATCTAAATTTAGACATTCCAGAGAGTAAAATTGAATTAGACATAGATGGAAGAGTTACCAATATCAAAAAATATGAAACAACTTTTGCAAATGAAATTATAGAACAATTTATGCTAACAGCTAATGAAACCATTGCAGAAAAATTCTTTTGGTTAGATGCACCTTTTATATATCGAGTACATGAAAAGCCAGATTATGAAAAAGTCCAAGAATTAAATAAATTTTTATTTAATTTTGGTTTGAAAATTAAAGCAAATAAAGACAATATATATCCAAAAGAATTTGCGAAAGTTTTAGAGGAAGTACAGGGAAAAGATGAGGAAAAAGTAGTTTCTAATTTGGTATTAAGAACTTTAAAAATAGCAAGATATGAAGCAAGCAACGAAGGACATTTTGGAATTGCTAGTAAATATTATTGCCATTTTACATCACCAATTAGAAGATATCCAGACTTATTTATCCATAGAGTCATTTCACAATATTTAGAGGACAATTATGATCTAGAAGAATCATTTGTGGAAGAATATAAAAAACAAGCAGAAGAAAGAGCAAAACAATCTTCTGAAAGAGAAAATATTGCAACAAAAGTGGAAAGAGAAAGTGAAGACATTAAAAAAGCAGAATATATGGAGGGCAGAATCGGAGAAGAATATGAAGGAATTATTTCTTCTGTAACATCTTTTGGGATATTTGTCGAATTAGAAAATACAGTAGAAGGATTAATCCGATTTGATGACTTAGGAGATGAATATTTTATTTATGACGAAGATAGAAAAATGTTAATTGGAGAACATACAAAAACAACTTATAAAATAGGAGACAAAATCAATATCAGGGTAAAAGATGCTAGTAAATTAATGAGAACAGTTGATTTTGAAAAAAATGAACGATAGGGACGTGCCAAATCGTTCATTTTTTATTTGTTGTGTCCAAAATGTCGCACAGAAAAACGAACTCAATGAGACAAATGTCGCACAGAAAAACGAACTCAATGCGACAAATGTCTCACAGAAAAACGAACTCAATGAGACATTATGACATACATAAAGCGACAATGCTTAGTATAATAGAAAGTAGCGAAAATACAATCACAAATACACCACCAAATTTATTTTCATTTTTAAATTCATAAATGCCATAACGAATAGCTTCTTTAAAAACATATAGACAAAATAAAATAAAGATAATAAATTCTAAAAAACTAATCATACACTAATTATATAGGCTCCTTTCGTTAATTTTCATGATTTTAACGTAATAGATAAATGCAAGCTTATATTTAACTTTCTGCCAACAATTAACTTTTGTCAATATTTAACTTTCTGTCAACAGAGAAGAGGAACGAATTGAAGAATCAATAGTTACTTTAAAAAAGCTATCTTTATATTTTTCATTCCAATTGTAATCATAAAACTCATCAAGAGTTAAAAAGTTTTTTCTAGCAGTTTTTCCAAATCCATTAATATCAGAATTTAAAGCTTTTGATGTTTTATATAAATAATCTGTTAAAATAGCTTCCAAATAACTATTACAAGAATTTGAAATCTGATTTAACATATTACTATCTAAATAATCTGCGCCATCTTCCATAGAATAAATTCTTCCTGTAAAACGACAATCTAGTGTAATATAGGGAGTTCCATTTAAAATCTCTATTTTGATTTTAGGGGTGACCAAAGGAGTGACATGTAAATCTATATAAGAATTGGATTTGCCTGGATTTGGTACAGATATTAAAAATCCATCTACTTGATTTCGAATAATAGAAAAACATAAGGTTTCTATAGAATTTAATTCACCAACTAAGACATCATCTTTAAAAACGGCAAGACCTGTATTTTCAGCAGTAGATTGACCAGAGAGAGAAGAGGAATTTGATTTTGTAGTAGAATTATTTTCTGAATTGGTACTTCCTGTATATTCTGTTGAATTATTTGTAACGCCACCTAATATACCATATGGTTCACAAGAATGACATATTAAACTATCAAAAAAATCTCCGATAGTAGCATTTGTTGTAAATCCAGTATAACTACCAGAAGCAGAAAAGACTTCATAATATTTAGTGATTAAGTTTTCAAATAAGGGCTTTGAATGTTCTAAATAATATCTGGCAGAGGTTTTTGAAATGACAATATTGGTTGAAGGTCTAATTTGTGTATCATTAATTAAAGTATAGATTTCATCAGAAATTCCTTGACTTGCTACTTCTTCTGAAAATGTAATGACTTTGCAATGCGAAAGATTAACAGATTTTCCTATATAGGTATTAATTAAATTAATACCAGAGCTAATGGAAGAAGCATCTACAGAGTAAATTATGGATGGGGCTTGTTCAGAAGTTCCTGACTCAGAAACAGAAGATGGATTGGTAAATTGAAAACTAATTTGCAAATGATTTTTATCAGAAACATCAATCCCCATAGCAACAACCACACTTAAATTGTCAATATTTAAGGTAGAATAAGATTTGGAAAAGGCGAGAAGAAGCATGATAATTAAAATGACAATAAAGATTTTTTTAAATAGGTTTTTGGGCATCTGCTTTCAACTCCTTTTTCTTTCTTTTTTTGAAATATGCAAGGATTAGGAGGGAAACTCCTAAGAATATGGAAATAATAATGACCATATAGTGATAAATATAATCCTCAATAAATTTTGAAACTGCATAGTTTTTTGGCAGTAGACTGATTGCAAAAATCAATAATCCAAATACAAAAATGAGAGGTTTTTCATCACGAATGTTCGTGATTTTTTTTAATATGGACAAAGATATTTTTGCAACAATTGTTAAGTAACAAACCATTTGTAAAATCCAAATAAGGAGAAAGATGGATTCTAGCCTTTGAAAAAAGTTTCCGAATTCAATATATCTTGCAGCAGAATATAAGGGCATGATTTGATTTGTATACATTAAGGAGATAAACATGAATAAGATAATAGAAACGCATAACAAGAAATAAATTGTTCCTAAAATGATAGAGGTTAGATAAATTTTCTTCATTTTTTGAGGTTCTTTTAAATAAGGTGGAAGAAAATATAATAAAGTAATTCCTCCAAAAGCACCTAAATTACCTAATCCTGTTACAAAAGTGTTATATAATCCATCTCCAAAAATCGGAAAGATATTATCTAAAGAGAAATTCCTTATATTTGCGATAAATAAGAAAATAATACTAATAATGACTAAAGGAATAATCAATAGATTTACTTTGGCGATAGATGAAAAACGATGGTGTAATGTAATACAAATCACAATAATAAAGGTTAAAATGATAAAGATTAAACTTGTCATCGGATAATATACAATTTTTAAACATTCACAGAAATTTCTAAGAAGAATACTACTACTAAATAAAAAGTAAAAGATGAACACAATACCGATAAAAGTTTTTAATGTTTTTCCACCTAGATATTCTGCAATATCCACAATATCACTTCCAGGAAATCTAAGAAGTAATTTATAAATTAAAAAAGTTAGTAATAATGCAATAATGCCTACATAAATAAGATTAATTAAGGTAGCTGTTTTGGTTGTCTCAAGCATACTTCTTGGAAGAGCTACCAAAGTATAAGCAACAAAAATTCCAAGAACGATACTAATTGCTTCAGCAGCGGTTATTTTAGAGGTTTCCATATAAACTCCTTTCATGTTATGTCGCATAGAAAAACGAACTCAATGCGACAAATGTCTCACAGAAAAACGATCTCAATGCGACAAATGTCTCACAGAAAAACGATCTCAATGCGACATTTATTTCCACTTCATAGAAATATGTCCTTGCTTAGTTTCTTTTTTAGGGTGTAAAAATCCAGAACGATATTCTCGATTTTCGATAGGTGGTAGGAAGTAAGAGCTTCCTTTTACTTTTTCAAGAGGTGAAACACCTGCTGTGTAAGGAACACCAAAAGATTTTGAATCACATATAGCTATCATATATACAAACAAGCCAAGTGCAATTCCTAGAAATCCGCAAAGATAGCCTAAAAAGATAAAGATAAATCGATAAATTCTTAAGTGAAATCCAAAAGCGTAGTCGGGAATAGCAAAAGAAGCAGTTCCTGTAATGGCTACAACAATAATTAAGATAGGACTTACAATTCCTGCACTAACAGCAGCTTGTCCCATTACTAGGGCACCAACTATTCCGATTGTGGGTCCAATAGGAGAAGGAACTCTTAATCCAGCTTCACGAATTAATTCAAAAGATAATTCTAGTACCAATAATTCAAAAATAATAGGGAAAGGAACATTGGCACGAGATGCTAAAATAGAAAATAATAATTCAGTAGGTAAGATTTCTTGATGAAAGCTTGTAACAGCAATATATAGTCCTGGTAATAATAATGTAATAAAGGCAGCAATTAATCTGATTAATTTGGTAAAATTGGAAAAGAGTGCTTTTTGATTTTTATCATCAGGTGAACTTAAGAAATCAGACAAAATACCTGGTGTGATGATGGCATAAGGAGAACCATTTACTAGTATAATAACTCGACCATCTAGTAGGTAACTAGCAGCTTTGTCAGGTCTTTCTGTTGAGATTAGTTGAGGAATGTTGAGATTACTAGAATCTGAGACTAATTGTTCTAATTGACCAGCAGAAAGTAGAGAATCTACATCTAGATTATTCATTCGAAATTTTACTTCTGCAATTAAATCTTCATTGGCAAGACCGGAAACATAGCAAACACCACATTTTGTTTTCGTAATATTTCCTACATTTAAGTTTTCGATAACTAAATTTTCATTATTGACAAATCTTCTAATAAGAGAAGTATTTGTCCTAATATTTTCAACAAAGGCTTCATGGGGACCTTTGATAACAATTTCATTGCTAGGCTTTTCAATGCCTCTTTGTTTAAAACCTTTTACTTCAATATCAAAAGCAATATTTAGTGTATCTACAAATAATGCACAGTTTCCAGAGTTAATACCTGATATAATTTCTTCAAAAGTAGAAACTTGTTTAATAGCATTTTGAGGAACCAGACAGCTAGAAATATAATTTGGTAAATTGAATTTTTTCACTTTTCGAACGGTAATATTATTGGCAACAGCTTCGGAAATCACTCGATTTTGAGAATTGTCATATAGATTATTTCGATTTCTCATCATAAGTGGTTCTAAGATAAATTCATTCATGATTTCTGTATTAATCATTCCATCAATAAAAACAAGAAGAGCATGATATTGTTTCCCTCTAGCATTTAAAATAAAATCACGAAAAATAATATCAGAATTAATTAACAAATTATATTTACTTTTTAGGTAATCAGTATTAACAGTCACACTAGGAAAGATTTTTGTTTGCTTATTTTCTTCTTTTCCTAATGTGCTATCTGGATATATTTTTGTATTTAAATCTTCTACTAAATTGAAATTGTAAGTTTCCCTATTGTCAGGTGTATAAGTAAAAAGTGAAGAGAATAAATTTTTAAAACTCATAATGAAATCTCCTAATTCATAATGATAAATTTTATATATTAGAAATAATTGTAATTTATTTTAGTATTACTAATTTTTTTAAATTTATACTAGTTTTTATGTAACAAAAATGATATAATAAAAGCATAGTGTTATGAAAGGAAAACAATAATATGAAACGAGAAATAATCGATAAAATCACTTCATTAATATTATTTTTAGTCGTTATGGGGATTTTTGCAGTTATCATTGTTTTTTCTATTATTGCAATCCAAGAATTTTCAAAAGAAGATGAACAATTAGCTTTTTCAGGAGATTCAGGGAATGTTAGCACAATAACAAGTGATGAAAAAACAGTGGAAGATGATATAGAAGTACCAGAAATTGTTGAAAATCCGATTAGTTCAATAAACAACAATAATAATAATACAAATACAGATTATTCAAATGTGCAAGTAGATAAATATTTTTATAATCAATTAGATGAAAAATCAAGAATTATATACAGAGCATTTGAAAGTAATAAAGAACAAATGAAAACAGGAACTTATCAAATCGAATTAGGAACAAGTTTTTCAGACATATTGTCTCAAAGTAATGGACAAGAAAAATTAGGAGAATATTATCAATCTGCAATAGAAGCCTATACATATGATAATCCAGAAATATTTTATTTAAGCCCTAAAAAAATGTTTTTAAATATAGAAACGACAACAAGAGGAGAAAATTCAACATACAATGTATACATCAATTCTGGAAATGAAGCCAATTATTTAGCAGAAGAATTTAATTCTAAACAAGCAATAGATCAAGCATTTGCACAAATTGAGCAGGTGAAAAATCAAATTATGCAGAATAAAACCGGAAATACCTATGAAGACATCAAGATGGTACATGATTATTTAGTTGATAACATCAATTATGATAGTAGTTTATCAAAACAAAATATTTATAGCATCTATGGAGCATTGGTAAACAGAGAATGTGTATGTGAAGGATATGCAAGAGCTTTTAAATATTTATTAGATGAATTAAATATTCCTTGCGTAATGGTAATTGGAACAGGAACGAATTCACAAGGAGAAACGGAAAATCATGCTTGGAATTATGTACAATTAAATGGAAATTGGTATGCAGTAGATGCTACTTGGGATGATCCAGTTGTGATAGGTGGAGGAACGGCAAGCGAAGAATCAAGATATAAATATTTCCTAGTAGGAAGAGAAGTGATTGATCAAGACCATAGTCCAAGTGGTCAATTTACCGAAAATGGAAAAATATTTAGTTATCCAAATGTTAATTATGAAAATTATAATCATTAAAATAGAATACATCTGATAAAAAATGACAGAAACATAGATCGAGAAATGTATCAATAAAGTAAGTTAATAAACTTTCGTTGAAAGAATTAAAAGGAAAGGAGCTAGTTGTGTAGCTAAAAGCGAGCAACAAACCAATATGATATTAGATGAACTATTTGGAAATAAAATAAAAGTATATGCATTTGTGGGACCATCAGGCACTGGAAAAAGTTATCGTGCACAAATGGTTGCAAGTGAAAGAAATATCAGTTATATTATAGATGATGGATTACTAATCAAAGATAATGAAGTATTAGCTGGCGAATCAGCTAAAAAAGCACCTACAAAAGTAGGAACAGTTAAACATGCATTATTTTATGAAAAAGAAGAAAGAGATAACATTATAAAAACGTTAAAAAAAGAAAGACCACAAAGTATCTTAATATTAGGTACATCTGATGGCATGGTGCAAAAAATTGCAGCCAATTTAGGATTGCCTGAAATTAGTGAATATATCTATATAACAGATGTGGCAACAAAACAAGAAATGGAAACAGCAAGAAGAATTCGTGTAACAGAAGGGAAACACGTAATACCAGTACCAACTTTTCAAATCAAAAAAGATTTTTCAGGATATTTATTAGATCCATTACAAATCTTTAAATCAAAAGGAAAAGGACAAAAACCATATATATCAGAAAAATCTATCATCAGACCGACCTTTAGCTATCTTGGTAAATTTACAATATCAGATTTAGTGTTTAGACAAATCTTAGAATTTATAGCTGTGAAAACACCAGCGATTTATAAAATATCAAGAACAAGGGTAGAAAACTATGGTGAAGGTGCAAAAATCTATGTAGAAGTTACTGTTATGTATGGATATAATGTAATCAATGGAATTAAAGATTTTAAAGATAGAGCAAGAAAAGAAATAGAAAAATTGACTGCGATGAATGTTGTAGAACTAGATGTAGTTGCGAAAAATATTTATGTGCCAGAACAACAAGACTAAATGTCGCATTGACAAACGATCTCTATGCGACAAATGTCGCACAGACAAACGAACTCTATGCGACATAAAATTATAAGAAAAGAGGAAATGCGGATGTCATTTGTAGTTGCAATTGATGGACCTGCAGGCGCAGGAAAAGGAACCATAACCAAAATGGTAGGTGAAAAATTAGGATTAGTGAATATTGATACAGGTGCAACCTTTCGATGTGTTGCTTTAAATATGATTCAAGAGCATATTGATATACAAGAAGAAGACAAAATAGAAAAAATGTTAAGTAAAATCAATATCGAAATGCATCCTGATGGAAAAATCTTTTTAAATGGAAAAGAAGTAACACATAGAATTAGAGAAAATGATGTAAATGATTTGGTTTCACCAGTATCTGTATTGCCAGTTGTCAGAAATAAATTGTTGGAAGTACAAAGAAAAATTGCAGAAGGAAAAAATGTCATCATGGAAGGAAGAGACATAGGAACAGTCGTATTTCCAGATGCCGATGTTAAAATTTATTTAGATGCAACAGCAGAGGAAAGGGCAAGAAGAAGGGTGTTGCAAAATCAAGAAAAAGGAATAGAATGTTCTTATGAAGAAGTATTAAAAGGAATTAAAAACAGAGATAAAAGAGATTCTACCCGAGAAATTGCACCATTAAAAAGGGCAGAAGATGCCATATATGTAGATTCTACGAATTTAAGTGTTGAGCAAGTAGTAGAAAAAATAATAGAAATTATTAGACAGAAAGCATAAGAGGTAAGAGTTTAAGGAAGCATTAAAAAGAAATAATAGCATAACGAGAATAAATGATAAGATTTTAAGTAGAAATTATAGCAGGACAAGAAAACAAATAAGGTCTGTCCCTTTTGTTCAATTTTTGAACGTTGGGGACAGGTTAAATCGTTCAAAAATTGAACGATTTGGCACGTCCCTAATGTTTTAGAAAAGGAGATAAAAATGAAAAAAGTATTAAAAGAAATTATAAAATGGATTGTAAGAGGAGCTTTATATATATGGTTTAAGGTGTATTATCAAACAGAAATTAAAGGATTAGAAAATGTTCCAAAAGAAGGAGCTGTTATTTTTTGTGGAAATCATAGAAGTTATATAGATCCACCACTAATGGTGGCAACTGCTAAGAGAGATATGAAATTTTTGGCCAAAGAAGAATTATATAAAAATAAATTCTTAGCATTTTTAGGATGGGCGTTTGAAGCCATACCAGTTAAAAGAGATGAAAAAGATATTACAGCAATAAAAGCATCATTAAAAGACTTAAAAGAAGGTAAATGTATAGCCTTATTCCCAGAAGGAACAAGAAATGGATTAGAAAAAGGGGAAAAAGTAAAAGATGGAGTTGCCTTTTTTGCCATCAGAAGTGGAGCAAAAGTCGTTCCTTGTGGTATAAAAGGAGGAACAAAAGACCATCATAAAATTACGATAACTTATGGAAAGCCATTAGATTATAGTCAATATAAGGGAAGTAAAGACAAAGAAGTATTAGACAAAGTAACAGAAGAAATTATGAATAATATAATTGAGTTGACAAAATAGGTTATTTGGTATATAATTTTATAAGCTGATTTTTAGAGAATTAGGCGTTTTTCAAGAAAAACTTTGGAAAACGTCTTAATAAATGTCGCATTGAGATCAGATCCATTTGAGACATTGAGAAAAAATGTCGCACAGACAAACGAACTCAATGCGACACGGCAACAAAATGTCGCACAGAAAAACGAACTCTATGGGACAAAAATGAAAGGGAGTAGTAAAATGAACAACAAAAACATTAGAAATATTGCAATTATTGCACACGTTGACCATGGTAAAACAACATTGGTTGATGCCATGTTAAAACAAAGCCATGTGTTTAGAGAAAATGAACAAGTAGCAGAGAGAGTAATGGATTCTAACGATTTGGAAAAGGAAAGAGGCATTACCATTCTTTCTAAAAATACGTCTGTTATGTATCATGATATCAAAATTAATATTGTGGATACACCTGGACATGCTGATTTTGGTGGAGAGGTAGAAAGAGTACTTAAAACAGTTGATGGAGTACTTTTATTAGTTGATGCTTTTGAAGGTGCAATGCCACAAACAAGAGAAGTGTTGAAAAAATCATTAGCTCTAGGCTTAAAACCAATAGTCGTTATTAATAAAATTGATAGACCAGGTGCAACTCCAGAAAAAGTGGTTGATCAAGTTATTGAATTGTTTATTGAGTTAGATGCCAATGATGAACAACTAGATTTCCCAGTTGTATATGCTTCAGCAAAAAATGGAATTGCGAAAATGGATTTAAATGAAGAAACAACAGATTTACATTGTTTATTTGAAACAATTGTCAATACAATAAAAGCTCCAGATTGTGATGAAGAAGGTCCAGCACAAATGTTAGTATCTAACATTGATTATGATGATTATGTTGGAAGAATTGCAGTAGGAAGAGTAGAAAGAGGAAGTATAAATGTTGGAATGCCAGTAGCGATTTGTGGAAAAGAAGATAAAGTGACACAAGGTAGAATTGCAAAGGTATATACACATGTTGGATTAAATAAAGTAGAAGTAGAAGAGGGAAAAGCTGGAGATATTATTGAACTTGCAGGTTTACCAGATATCAACATTGGAGATACGATTTGTGATTTTAATCACCCAGAAAAAATACCATTTGTCGATATTGATGAACCAACGGTATCTATGACATTTAGTGTTAATAATGGACCATTTGCAGGAAAAGAAGGACAATTTATTACCTCTCGTCATATCCGTGATAGATTGTTTAAAGAACTAGAAAGAAATGTATCATTAAGAGTAAAAGAAACAGATTCACCAGATTCTTTTGAGGTATCAGGAAGAGGAGAATTACATTTATCTGTATTAATTGAAACCATGAGAAGAGAAGGATTTGAATTATTAGTATCTCGTCCAAAGGTTATCTTCAAAGAAATTGATGGCGTAAAATGTGAACCAATTGAAGATTTAGTAGTTAATGTTCCAGATGATTGTGTAGGAAATGTTATTGAGAAATTGGGAAGAAGAAAAGCAGAAATGGTAAATATGGAACCTGCTGAAGATGGACATACAAAAATAGAATTTAAAATACCAGCAAGAGGATTAATTGGATATAGAACAGAATTTTTAACAGACACAAAAGGGGAAGGAACCATGAATCATATATTTGATTCATATCAAGAATATAAAGGAGATATCCAAGCACGTGTTAGAGGAACAATTGTAGCCTTTGAAAATGGAAAATCTGTAACATATGGATTATACAATGCACAAGATAAAGGTGATTTATTTATCGGACCTGGTGTAGAAGTATATGAAGGAATGATTGTTGGATTAAATTCAAGGGGAGAAGATTTAGCAATCAATGTATGTAAAGAAAAACATTTAACCAATACAAGAGCTTCTGGTTCAGATGATGCATTACGTTTAGTACCACCAATTCAAATGTCATTAGAAAAAGCAATAGAATTTATCCAAGATGATGAATTGGTAGAAGTAACACCAAAATCAATCAGATTAAGAAAGAAAATCTTAGATACAAAGGAAAGAGAAAGAGCAAATAGAAGTAAACAATAAAATGTATAAAAGTTTTGGCATATAAGAAAAAAAATAGCATAATATGTAACTAGAAATTCTGTAAATAAAAGGAGAACTTTATGAAATTAAATGGATTAAAAGAACAAATAGAACATTTTGAACCATTTAACGAACAAGAACGAGTAGATAAAGAAATGATGCTAGAATATATAAATACATTTACAGATGTATTGACTAGAGGAAATAAAATGTGTCATTTTACAGCGTCTAATTGGATTGTAAATAAAGAAAGAACAAAGGTATTAATGATTTATCATAATATTTATCAATCTTGGGCATGGACAGGTGGACATGCTGACGGAGATGGAAACTTACTACATGTTGCTTTAAAAGAAGCACAAGAAGAAACTGGACTAAACCATTTGAAAGTATTAAAACAAGAGATATATAGTCTAGAAATTCTTACAGTAGATAGCCATATAAAAAGAGGGAATTTTGTACCATCTCACTTACACCTAGATTGTTGTTATTTATTGGAAGCGGATGAAAACGAACAACTTAAAGTAAAAGAAGATGAAAATAGTGGTGTAAAATGGATAGATATCAACAAGGTAATAGAAATAACTAATGAACCGAAAATGGTACCAATTTATCAAAAATTAAATGATAAATTGATAAAATTAGAACAAAAAATAAAATAGATTTGTTATGAAAAAGAACTGCTTGAGCAGTTCTTTTATAGATAGTAATAATAGTAATAAAAAGCATTCCAAAAGATTGACATAAGATTAGAAAGTGTATATAATAAGAAAAACATATTTAGGAGGGAAAACTATGAAAGAAATAGAAAGCACCTCCGAGATTCAACGGAGGTGTATATTTGATCCGGAAGACAGGGGATGTGAAGACTGTATCATGGACACATGTCCATATATATATTGTCAAAAACTTTCCTGTTTGAATTGTACATTGCGGATGACATGTCCCATGTGTGAAGGAGATTGCACCAAATGCGAGTATCGTGCAGCATGCATGATATCTCAAGAAAGACAGTTGAAGTAGAAAGAGCCAGTATATATCTTGGCTCTTTTTATTATATATAGGAAACAATATAAAACTTGCTTAATTAAACATAATAGTATATACTAAGGAAAGATAAGAAGCATAAAAAGATAAGAAACATAAAAAAATAAGAAATAAAATGAAAATAATTAAAAAAATCATGATATAGAAGAGGTTGATACTATGAATCAAATAGATGAAGAGAAGAAAATACAAATATATCGTTCTATCATATTTAAGCTTAGTAAACAGCAAAAAATAGAAAAAAATTGGAATAGAAAAAGAAAAATAAATTTAGAATTGAAAGAAAATTTAGAAAAAGCGTTAGAAATCACACCACAAGATATTGAGCTTCAAGTGGATTTAATGTATGTATATATAAATTTAAAAGACTTAGAAAAAGCCAGAGAAATAGGAGATAAGTTATTAGGTCAAACAGATTCAAAAGGATATTTGAACGCACTAGCATTAATTGAAAAGAAATCTGGGAATTATGATAAAGCAATTGCATATATACAAAAAATATTAGAAAAAGAACCAAATAACCAAGTATTAAGAAAAGAATTAGAAATGCTAGAATATCAAAAAGAAAATAAACCAGTTACAAAAGAAATGATAGAAAAACAAAAAGCATATAAGCAAATGGCAACATTAGAAAGAAAAACTCGAGATATAAAAAGAACATATCAACAAATTGGAAATATTGCACAAAGAATAGTGGAAAAATATCCAGAAGAAATTGTTGCAAGAGAAAAATTGGTGAAAGCATTATATATAACAGGAGAAAAAGAACAAGCTATACAGCAAATTGACGATTTATTGCACCTAGATGAAAAAGACGAAATGGGATTATGGTATTTATCAGAAATACAAAGAGACAAAGGCGATTTAGAAGGAGAAAAACAAACCTTAGAACAAATTTTAGAAAATGCAAAACCAGGTACACAAAAAAAAGTAGAAAAAAGATTAATGGTTGTAAAAACACAAATAGAAAAAAGAAATCAAAAGAAAGAAATGAGAGAGTCTTTACAAGTTAAATATGGGACAGAAGAAGAAAGAAAAGAATTTATTGCAAAAATTCAACAAGACTTTTTATATGGAAGAATTGGAAAGAAAGAGATAAGAGAAAAAATAAAAGAAGCAAAAAAATATGTTAATTTTGATAGAAGTTTAATAGAGTTGGCAGATATAGAAGCCAAAATAACAGATAATAAAGAACAAAAAGTAGAAAAATTAGAAAATTATATAGATACAAAGCCTTCTATTACGCCTGAGGAGTATGCAAGAATACAAGAAGAAATTGCAACCACCAGAAGGCAAATACAAGAAGATAATATGATAGAAGCATATTTAGACAAAAAAGAAGAACAAGAAGAACAAGCTAGACAGCAGTCAAGAATGGGACAAAGAGAATATAGTAAAGAGATTATAGCAAAATTAAATAAAGGACAAATAACCAAAGAGGAACTACCAGAAATTGTAGAAACATTAGAAGGATTTATGGATAGAGCAAGGTCTGTTTTCTTAATTACCAAACTATATGAAGCATTATATAGCAGAGAAAGAGCATATGATGAATTAATAAAATATAGTATTATATCTGACTTATCTCCAGAGGAAAAAAGACAAATTGCACAAATGCAGAAAGCATTAACAGAACCACATAAAGAAACTGATACAATGAAAAAAATAAAAGGAATCTATAAACAAAAACAAGAAAAGGAAGAAAGATATCACAAAAAAATACAGAAAGAAAAAATAAAACAATGGCTAGAGGAAGGCAAAACAGTAAAACAAATATTTGACCTATTAAAAGATAGTGGTATAAGCCTAAAAACAATTTTCGGTGTAAAAAGAAAATATAGTAAAGAAAATGAAGTATTAGAAAGCAGAGAAAAGATGATAGAAGAAGATGCACAAGCTTTATTAAAAGGAGGATATACACCAGACGAAGTTTTTGAAATTATAGAATATGATATACCAATAACCTCATTAAAACAAATGAATAGAGAAATCAGAAAACAAGAAAGAGAAGTAACAGAAGGAATAGAACATTAAAAAGTGCTAATTTAGATGAAAGATAAGAAACGATATGGAGGAGACGAAGTTGAATACAGTTGAATTAGAAAACATAAAACAAAAAGCATTAGAAGAACATATACCCATCATTATGGATGAAACATTAGAAGTCATTGAAAAATATTTAAGTAAAAATAAGCCCAATAGAATCCTAGAAATTGGAACAGCAGTGGGATATTCTGCCATATGTTTTACACAATTTCTAGCAGAAAATGGTGTGATTGATACCATTGAAAGAGAAGCTGATAGAGTAGAAGAGGCAAAGAAAAATATCAAATTAACAGAGGTAGAAGATAAAATAAACATATATGAAGGAGATGCCGTAGAAATTTTGCCAACTTTAAAAAATCAATATGATGTGGTATTTATTGATGCTGCCAAAGGAAAATATCCATTTTTCTTAAAAGAAGCATTAAGAATGATTAACAAAGATGGTATTATCTTTGCAGATAATATTTTATACAAAGGCTATGTCATGAGTGATTATAACAAACATAAACAAAGGACAGCCGTTAGAAATTTAAGAGAATATATTAAAGAAGTTAGTGAAAATCCAAATTTAGAAACAGAAATATTAGAAGTTGGAGATGGGCTAGCGGTTAGTAAAATGAAACAAATTTAGGAAAAAAGAAAAAAGCATCCTATAAAACGAACGTATGTAAAGGTGCTTTTTTCTTTTAATTTAACAAATTAAAACATGAATTAATTAAAAATGTAATCTAAATCAATATTATTGTTTCCTTTATTTCTAGCATCATTACGAGATTTTCTAGAACTCATAAAATTTCCATAACTAGAAAAATCTAATGGTGGTAAAGGATCTTGGGGATCAGGTTTATAAGCTTTTGGATTATGAAAAGTATGTTCAAAAACAGTACGAATTTCTGGTATATAAGAATCGATTTTATTTCCCGCAAATTTACCAACCAATATATATTTTCCTAATAAATCAGGAAGTGATACATTTGGATTATATAATAGCATTTCTAAAATTTCGGTAGAGGAATCAAATGCCTCTGGATTTTTTTCTAGTATAGGACGCAATATAGGGTTTTTTGACCACTTTTTCAATTTTTCCTTTTTATAACTATCATGACTGGTTAAAGAAGAATCTGTAGTATGGTCATCAATTTTATTTTCACAATTTTTCTCCATTTCCAAATCACGAACTTGCGTTTCCAATGAGTATCCAAATACTTCGTAGAAGAAAGAATCATGTAAAGATTTATAATTAGAATCTTGTTTTGGTGTTTTTACATAATCTTTTGAACGTGTCCAAATTCTTGTGATACCCATTTCATCATAATATTGATACATGGCATTTTGAATATCGTACAATGCCTTTTCTGTATAGGTACTATCGATTTTTTTCAATTTGATAGAATGGTTGTTACGCAAAAGTTCACTTATATTTATGCTTTCACAAGGATTGTTATCAGTAGAATTTATAGAAGAATCTGTGATCACATGAATATCTCCTGTTTGAGGGTCTGTATAAGTAGAAAGAATGTTAAATTGTGTTTGGTCATCAATCATTAAAGAATCTTGTAATAATGTCAATTCATTTTGATCATTTTTTAAAGCATTGTTAAAGGTTCTGTTTTTTGATGAAAGATTAGCATCATACAATAAGTTGTGTTCACTAATTTCTATCTTTTCTCCATTAATAAGTGCATATCGAATTCCTGTATGGGGATCTTCTATAATTTGATCAGAAGGAATGTGAATGGCAGGAGAAAGTGGAATGGTATTTCCATGTTCATCAGCCATTTCTACTTGTCCATCAGGATTCCTTTTTATAGATTGCATATCAAAATCAACACTATTGACAATAATACGATTGGCAAAGGTATCTTCTGTTCTACCTAATCGTGTTACTAAACTTTCTTTTTCATCAATAGTCAATTGACTAAATATGGTTCTAAAACTATCTAAAGTTCCTAATTCAGGAGGCATATGTTCAATCATATTTTTGATTTTAACATATCTTTCTATTTTGGGTGGTCGATCATTTAGTAAAAACTTAAAATATTTTTCTATATTTTTACTTCTTGTTTCTTGAAGTTCTTTTCGTGCTAATTCATCTACAGGATAATCATTAGGAAAAAGTTTTTCAATACTTTCTGCCATTGTTCTAAAAGACTTAATTAAAAAACTTCTTTTGGATTTTATTCTACCCTTAAAAGAAAAATTAATATTGGGTAATTTTTCAGAAAGCTCTTGATAAAGTGATGTCATAAGATCTTCAAAAAGAGGAAAATATTCATCAGAATATCTAGCATGTCTCTGGAAAAAAAGGTAAGGGTTAATATCTGGATGAATATATCGACACCACTCAATAAAATCAGTTTCAACTTTTGGACTTCTCATAGCGACAAATTCCTTTCTTTTTTATTTCTCTTTCCTATTATAACATTTATATAGAATATTTTCAAATTTTTCTTTTTTTGATTGACATAAAGATAAGCAAATTATATAATATTGGTGCTAAATATTGCAAAAAAAGCATTTTCAATCGATTTGTATTAGAAGGAAGGAATGAAATAAAGCATGAAAAAAGTAGAGTTATTAGCACCTGCGGGTTCTTATGAAAAAGCTAAAATTGCCTTTTTGTATGGAGCAGATGCTGTATATTGTGGAACTTCATCATTATCTTTAAGAACGAGAGCAGATATGAAAGATGATGATTTAGAAAAAACGATTAAATATGCACATAGTATTGGGAAAAAAGTATATGTGACTTTAAATATTTTTGCATGGGATGAAAAATATGAAGAAATTATCGAAATGGCAAAAAAATTAGAAGTATTAAATCCAGATGGAATCATTGCAGCAGATGGAGGTGTTATAGAAGTATTAAAACAATATGCACCAAGTGTAGCCATCAATGTGAGTACACAAGCTAATATCGTTAGTCTCCATGCAGCAAACTTTTGGTATCATAATGGCGCCAAGAGAATGATTATGGCAAGAGAAATGAATAAGAAACAGCTAAAATATATCATGGAAAATAAACCAGAAGGAATGGAAATTGAAATCTTTATTCATGGTGCGATTTGTTTTGCGTTTTCAGGAAGATGTTTTTTAAGTGATTTCATGTCATGTAGAAGTGCGAATTTAGGAGATTGTGCACAAAGTTGTAGATGGTCATATAATTTATATGCAGAAGAAAAAAACAATCCAGGAGAATTAATGCCAATTGAAACAAGTGAATATGGAACAAGTATTTTTTCTTCAAAAGATTTATGCTTAATCAAAGAAATACCAGAAATTATCGATATGGGCGTTGATAGTTTAAAAATAGAAGGAAGATTGAAAACAGAATATTATTTAGCAAGTGTGATAGGTGCCTATCGAAATGCCATTGATGATTATGAAAAAGATCCAGAACATTATGATTATACAAAATATTTAAAAGAATTAGAAAAAGTAAAAACAAGAGGATTAACCACTTTCTATTTTAATGATAGAAATAACAAAGATATACAAGAATATGGTGGAAGACAATATAATGAAAAATATGAATTTGGTGGAAAAGTAGTAGAATATGATGAGGAAAAATCGGTTATTGAAATTAAAAACAAACTTCAAGTAGGAGATAAAATGGAAATCTTAGTTCCACACAAGCTAGAGCCTGTACCATTTACCATTGATACTTTGTGGGATTATGTGACAAAAGAAGAAATACCAGCAGTTAGTCCAGGGGTAAAAGGACAAAAAGTGTTAATGAAATTGCCAATCAAATGTGAAAAAGATTGGATTATCAGGAGAGAAAAATAAAATTAAAAATTATAAAAAAGAGAGCCATACAAGGAGTATGGCTCTTTGGCTGTCACCTTGCCGAGTATATAATGATCAATTTTTGAAAGGGGATATAAGTATGTGGTATGTTTTTTGGTGCAAATAAGATGACAACCATAATCACCAAGCCAGTGGTCTAAAAAAATTTTACAACCAAAGGGTGGTAATGTGTACAAACAGAATCAGAATTTACTGTTTGATAACAATAACATTATATAGTAAAAATGCGGGAAAGTCAAGAGTAAACGGAAATCAAGTATGATTAAGTGAGAATTTAGATAGAAGACTGTACCCAAATAGGAAATCAAAATAAAGTTGAAACAAGGAAAATAGAGTATCAGAAATTTGCTTTTTTGAATATAATACACAAAAACCAACAATACTAGCTTATAGTGCAGACATCTAAACAGAGCTGTATCGCGCTTCCTCATTTGTTTTTTCTTAAGAAAGTCTATAAGTTCTCTAATCGCATTCGTAATTCAATCATTTAGGATTACTTCCCTTCTGTTTAAATGTCTGAACTGTAACGATATTAACAAGGTAATTGGTAAAGCTAAAAAGAAAAGAGGAGAAGAGTATATGAATCGTGGTACAGTAATTGGTAATACACCTATGATAAACCTTACGTATACATACAAAGGAAAAGAAAACCATATATATGCTAAATTAGAAATGTTTAATATAACAGGTAGTATTAAAGATAGAGTGGCATATTATATCATAAAAAATGCAAAAGAAAAAGGAATCTTAAAAAAGAATATGCCTATTATAGAAGCAACAAGTGGAAATACAGGAATTTCTTTATCAGCTTTAGGAGCATATTATCATCATCCTGTATATATTTTTATGCCAGATTGGGCAAGCAAAGAAAGAATTGAATTAATGAAATTATATGGTGCAAATATAACATTAATATCGAAAGAAGAAGGGGGATTTATCAAATGTGTAGAAGAGGCTAAAAAATTAGCAAAAGAGTTAAATGGATTTTTGGCGAATCAATTTGAAAATGAAGATAATGTATTGGCACATTATGAAACAACAGGAAAAGAAATTTTAGAACAATTAGGAGAAAAGAAAATAGGAGGATTTATTTCTGGTGTGGGAACAGGTGGAACATTAATGGGAATTGGAAAGAGATTAAAAGAAACAAATCATCATATAAAAGTATATGCATTAGAGCCAGAAAACATGCCAATCTTGTCACATGGAAAAATATTAGGACAGCACAAGATAGAGGGGATTGGAGACGATTTTGTACCAGAAATATTTAAAAGAAATACGGAAATTATTGAAAAAGATATCATGCTTATTAATGATGAAGATGCCATGAATATGGCAAGAAAATTAGCAAAAGAATTAGGATTAGGTGTTGGGATTTCATCAGGTGCAAATTTGATAGGAGCTGTATTGGCACAAGAAAAATTAGAAGAAGAGTTAAAAGAAAATGTAAAAAGAAATGCAGAAAAACATTTAGAAAAAAATAAAGTAGGAGATATTGTTACAGTTTTTGCAGATGATAATAAAAAATATTTATCGACTGACTTAGGAAAAACAGTAAAAGAAGAGGGGAATTTTATTAGTGAGCAGGTAGAATTATTAGATTATGAAATTGTTTGAAAATTTTAATAAAAAGCAAAATAAAAAAGAGATAATGATATAAAAACTGAAAAGCTCAAACGAAATAGAAGGCTTATGAAAATAGTTCTGTAAAAAAATGTTAACAAATTTAGAATAAAATCACGATGTTATGAATTGAATAGAGATAGCATCGTGTTTTTTTGTGGTATAAGAAAAAATGTATAACAATTTTTTATATTGATGAAATTTTTACTTATGTGGGAACTCAAATTAAAGAACAAAAGAAAAGTTAACATAAATACGTTTGCAAAATGTCAAAATTCGACATAAAAAGCTACTAAAACCTTACGGAAATAGAAAAAAATTCAAAAAAAGGTATACTTTTGAAAATAATTATGATATAATGTGGGCGTAAATTTGTAAAAATATTATTTAGGGGGAGTATTTATGAAGAGTTTCAAAGCAAAACTTATAGGTGCGATTGTTTTATTCATAATGATTATGTTAGTACCTATGATAGTTTTAGCCGTTACGAATGAAGAAAATATACAAATAATCAGTAATACTGATGAGCAAGAATATATTGTATATATTCAAGATTTAATGGGAACAAATTTTGCTTCTGCAGTATCTAACATAGATAATGCACTAGAACAAGATTTGAACTTTGTAACAGCAAAAGATGGAGAAGGAAATTATGTAGCACAAATAAAAGCAAGTGCTGTTACAGGAAATCCAACATACCTTTATGTGAAATATAACCAAGATGGTCAAGAAAAATTAGAAACAATTACACTTGATTTATCAAAAGCCCTAGATAAGACAGACATGGAGTATGTTGAAAATACAACTAAAAGAATTGGGACAGAAACCGTTGAAAAACTAGAAGAAATCAACGAAGAAATTAATGGTGTACAAACAACACTTACAGTTGGTGGATTAAAAATTACAGATACAGATAATGCAACATATGAATATCAACTAACAAAAGTTGAAAAAGATACACCATATAGTAGATTATTTGCATTAGCAAATCAATTGCTAAATGAAGAAAGCTATAATGCAGAAGATATGTATTCAAAGATTCAATTAACCTCTGAATTCTATACCTTATATAATCAATTAATAGAAGGAGCTACATGGACAGCGGTTGAAAATATGGAAATCAGACAGCCAAATGATGCACAAATAAATGACCAATATGTTGTTTTAATTAAGAAAACAGCAGAAGATGGAACAGTAACAACAGACGCAAAATTAATGGTATCAGACTTAACACCTTATGAACAAAGAGAAGATGTAGAGGAAACTAGAGTTGTACAAGAAACAGCTAAGTTACCGATTACGGGAGATAGCATTATATTATTTGTAGCTTTAGCAATGGTAGTAATTGCTTTAATCATTGTTTTTGCAAGAATGAAAAAGCTAAACAAAAAAGAGGATAAATAATGAAACTAAAAATTTATAGAGCCATATTTATCATATTATTATTAAGTGCCATTATATTAATTGTATTAATTGCAATGAAACAATGGAAGAGCATGGAAAATGAGAAAGAGAATCAAGAAGTGCTTGAAACTTTTTCAAATGTAGAAATACAAAATGGTGAAACAGTAAAATTAAATGGATATGATGTCATAGGAATTGTTACTATTCCTAAAATTGATATACAATATCCTATTTTAGCAATCGAAACTTCAAACCCAGAAGAAACAAAAGAACCAATGCGATATGGCATTGTAAGATATTGGGGAGGAAATGTAAACGATTATGGAAATTTGTCAATTGCAGGACATAATAACTACAACGGAACCATGTTTGGAAAAACAAAAAATCTAAAGATTGGAGATATTGTAGAATTAACAGACTTAACAAAAACAACCATGCAATATGAAATTTACGATATATTTGTTACAGATCCAAATGATGTTCGTATTTTAGCTACAAATGATGAAACAATAAGAGAAGTAACACTCATTACATGTACAAACGGAAATAAAGAACGATTAATACTAAAAGCAAAACAAATTATTGAGTAAAAGGGAGGAATTAAGATGGCAGGTTATACCAAAGGGCCAGACAAGAAAACATTAGTAGCAATTATTATTGTAGCCATATTAGTAATTGCAGCTATTGTAGGTACTGTAGTGTTCTTAAAGAACAGAGGTACAACAGAAGCTACAGATTTGGCAAGCTACAATGAGCAAGAAACAGGAACAACACAAGAAGAACGCACCACGACTGATACACAAGAGCAGTCAGGAGAGCCAGCAACACAAAGTACTGATGGACAGGAAACAGAAGCAACTGAACCAACTGAAGAACCAGCCAATGTACCAGAAACAGACAATACAGGTACAACAACTGCTGGAGGTAATCAAAATCAAGGAAATGTTGGAACAGGAACAACAGGAGGGACTACAGGAACAACTACAACAGGAGGAACAGTAGCAGGAGGAACAACTGGAACAGCAAATGCTGGAGCAACAGGAACCACAACAGATAATATTCAAGAAACAACGATTTCAAGAGAAGAAACAATTGTACATCCAGACCAATTAGTAGCAGAAGGTGAAGATAAAGTATGGGCACCAACAGAATTAAACGCATCTTTTGCAAGTGCATATAGTAATATTGACTCAGCAGAACCAACAGATGTTACAGTAACCAAAACAGCTACAACACAATCAGGAAGTACATTGGTTCAAGCTGGAGAAACCATTACATATACGATTACCGTACAAAACAATACAAATGAAAAAATAGAAAGAATTTATGTAACAGATGCTATACCAGCAGGTACAACATATGTATCTAGTATGGGAAATGTTGAAACATTTGCAGATACAGAAGGTAATGTAACATCTTTAAGATGGTTAGTAGATGTAGATGCATCAACAGAAGAAACTCAAGGAACAACAACAGTAGAATTTACAGTAAGAGTTAATGATGATGCAACAGGAACCATTTCCAATGTTGCTATTGCTAATGGTGAAAGTAGTAATGAAACACAAACATCAATTATGACAACATCTAAAACAAGTGTAATAAATGATGATTCAAATATTAAAGTTGCTAAAATAGGAGATAAAATCACATATACAATTACTGTAAAAAATACAGGTGAGGCAGATGGTTCAACAACAGTAAAAGATGATTTATCACAAATTTTACAATATGTTACAACAGAAGGTAACGTTGTAGTTACCGTAGAAGGTGAAGAAGGAACAACTCATTCTTTTGACGAATTAATGGGTAAAGAAGGAGATGGAAAAGGAATCCTTGTTAATCTACCAGCAGGAAAAACTGCAACAGTGGTATTTTCAGTTAATGTAACAAGTATCAATGGAGAACTTAAAAATGTTGCTGTAATAGGTGACAACGAAGAAGGAAATCCTGAAGATGTAGTTGATACAGTAAATATTACTGGAACAAAAACAAATAATGTAACAGAAAATGAAGACGGAACAAGAGTAGTAAAACCAGGAGACACAGTAACATATGAAATCAAATTAAGCAACAGTGGAACAATAGACGGAACAACAACAGTAGTGGATAATCTACCAGCAGGAGTAGACTATGTAAAATCATATATAGGAAATGCTGAAGGTGGAGTATATAATCCAGAGAACAGAACAGTAACATGGGAAAATGTAAGTGTAGCAAAAGGAACAGATACAACTGTATTAAAAGTAGAAGTAAAAATAAC